>NZ_JBHDJA010000046.1:0-5097 GCF_041877125.1 Arthrobacter sp. E44 | reverse complement strand
GAGCGTGTTGCCGCTTTCGCCGACTGGCTCCATCATTACAATCATCATCGAGGCCACACCTCACTCAACGGTCAGCCACCGGCCAGCCGCGTCACCAACCTCTCAGGTCAATACACCTAGACTACTGCCATGCCTACACTTGTTCACGAGTTTTCCTGGCCTGACCGGGTCGTTATCGGCACCGTCGGTGTTCCGGGGGCGCGTACGTTCTACCTGCAAGTACGGACAGGCAGGCAAATTGTAACCATCGGTCTGGAAAAGCAGCAGGCAGCTCTGCTCGCAGAGAAGATAGACGAAATTCTCGACCAGCTCAACACCCTTGAGGGCAATCCCTTCAGCGTCCCCACGGGTACTCCTATCGAGTTGGTCGATAACGACCCGCTTGAGGTCGTTGAAGAGCAATTCCGAACCGGCGCCATGAGCCTGGGTTGGGACCCGACGACGGCGCAGGTGGTCATAGAGGCTTACCCCATCAGCGATGTCGATGGTGATGGTGATGACGAATCTTTTGACCAGGACGACGCTGAGGTACCCGAAATGGTGTTGGTGAGAATGCCGGTGGGCACCGCTCGCGCATTCACCAAGCGCACGCGTGAGGTGGTGGGCGCCGGCCGTCCACTATGCCCGCTCTGCGGGTACCCCATGGACACCGAGGGTCACGTCTGCTCCCCTCCCGAAAACTGATAGGGCGCATCGGCCGACCGCCGGCGCAGCGCCTTGAACGCAGTCATCGCCTAAGAGGGCGTCAATACGACGCGCTGAAGATTCTGGAGAGTGGCCGGTCCGGCTGCGATGTCAATAACGCCAGCGTCTGAGTTCAGGCTAATGACGTGAAAGTCCAACGGCACTTCCTGCTTGGCATCCTGGCGGTTGGCCTTCCGTGGTGGGAACTCCGTGGCCCTAAGCCCCGTAAGCGCCTTGCTGCGGCCACTGGCTATCAGTTCGCCGTGGACGGTCGGCTGGAAATCGATCCGTCCCGGGCCTGGGCTGGCGACGCCCATCTGCCATGTGCTGCTGAGCGAGCCCGGCGATGAGTCGGGGAAGCGCAGGAAGATGACAAATTTGCCGGGCTCATCCGGCTTGGCCGCGTCCGTCGGGAACCGCGTCGTCATAAAGAACACGCCGCCGCCGATCATCAGCGCATAGAAGGCGGCATTGGCGACCGCGTCTTCGAGAGTGCCCCCAAGGATGAGACCAGCCGCCAGGATGGCGGCGCAGGCCACAACGCCCACCAAAACTGCACGGAGCGCGGGATGCATTTCGCCCCACTTCCTCATGGCGCCATCCTAGGGCCGGACCCTTTCCCCCGCTACGGCCCGTCGTTTGGGAGCAGGACGAAAACGTTCGTGGCCGGAATCGGGTACTACAGTGGAGGCATGGCTGCCAGTCGGAAACCGCTCGACGAGCTGCGCGAAACCATCGGCCACCTGGCCGATCAGCTCAAGCTGCCCGGTTCGGAGCGCGTCGACGACCTCGTTGGCGATCTCGTTGGTCCCAGGCCCGGGCCGGCCCGGCCGCTGTCCGAGGTGCAGGCCGAGCTCGACGCGCTGGTCGGGCTGGAGACGGTCAAAGAACAGGTGCGGGCACTCGTCGCACTGCTCCAGGTCCAGGCCCGCCGCAAGGCCCACGGCCTACCGGAGGTGGCCACATCACAGCACCTGGTGTTCCTGGGAAACCCAGGCACGGGCAAGACCACTGTGGCGCGGCTTCTGGCGGAGATGTACCGCGCGGTAGGGCTGCTGCAGAAAGGCCACCTGGTGGAGGTGGACCGTTCCGGCCTGGTGGGGCAGTACGTCGGACAGACCGCCATCAAGACGGACCGGGTCATCCGCCGTGCCCTGGACGGCGTCCTGTTCATCGACGAGGCCTACGCCTTGGCTCCGGAGGACGGCCGGATGGACTTCGGCCCCGAGGCGATCGAGGTCCTGCTGAAGCGGATGGAGGACCACCGGCATCGCCTGGTGGTGATCGTGGCCGGATACCCGCGGCTGATGGAATCCTTCCTGCTCTCGAACCCCGGGCTGCGCTCCCGGTTCGCCCGCGAGATCACATTCCCCGACTACTCCGTCGACGCACTCCAGACGATCTTCCGCCAGATGCTGGCCCAGCACGAGTACAGGCTGGAGCCGGGTGCGGACCAGATGCTGCGCCGCATCCTCGCCGGGCTCCACGCGGGTGAGGACTCCGGCAATGCACGGTTCGCCCGCACGCTGTTCGAGCAGGCGCTGAACCGCCAGGCGCTGCGGCTGTCGCTTGACGAGGAACAAAGTCTCGACGCACTCGATCGTGAGGCAGTTATGACGCTCACCGCGGACGACATCGTTGAGGCCGCACTGGCCCTGGGTGAAGAACCGGAACCCGAACCGATACCGGAGCCGGAGCAGCCACGCTGGTGGCGCTGGCTGGTCTGACGGAATTTGCCGCGCCGCCCTGGACCACGTCCTAGTAGTCGATGGCTTTCCGGTCCATGGACTTCAGCGCCGCAAGCCGTGCCTCCACTTCGGTCTGCTCGCCGAGGTCTTCCAGGGAGGCGAACTGGGCGTCCAGTGATGAGGCGGCGAGTTCCTGCTGGCCGCGGACGGTGGCTTCCTGGCGCCGGACCTTGTCCTCGTAACGGCCGATCGCCGAAGTTGGGTCCCCGCCGTCCAGGGCCTTGAGCGCCTCGTGCACTTGGGACTGGGTGGCCGCGACCCGGGCGCGGTTCGCCAGCTCGTTGCGCTTAGCGGTCAGCTCCCCGAGCTTGCCCCTCATCATGTCCAGGCCGTTCTTCAGCTGGTCGACCACCCGGTTCTGCGCGGCCAGAGCAGGTGCCTGGGCCTTCGCGGTGGATTCGGCAGTCAGCTGCCGGCCGATGGCGACCTTGGCGAGGGCATCGAACTTGTCCGCGTCAACACTGTTCCCCGCGGCGCGGAACTCATCGGCCTTCCGGGAGGCTGCGATGGCCTTCTTGCCCCACGTGTTGGCGTCGTCCACTGCCCGCTTGTAGTCGTCTTCGGCCATGCGAAGGTTGCCGATCGTCTGGGCCACTGCGGACTCGGCTTCGCGGATGTTTTCCGAGTAGTCGCGGACCATCTGGTCCAGCATCTTCTGCGGGTCTTCGGCGGAATCGAGGAGGGCGTTCAGGTTGGCCTTGGCGAGCTGGGCGACACGGGAGAAAATACTCTGCTTCACTGCGGTCTTTCTATCGTTGGTGGAATTGGCATCCTATCCGACGGCCAGCAATCTGGGACCCAGCGGTAGTGACGTGGCCACTCTTGAGCAAACCTTGTGCCCATCGTGGGCTGCCGTTTAGGAACGGGTCCTATCTTTGAGGGCAAGATCCTGTCGCTGGGGCAGGTTCTACACATGGGGACAGGGCCGGCGGCCGCAGCATCCCGAGACCGGATGCAGCCCCCCAAACCGCCGCCGGCCCTTAAACCCGGGTCACCCAGACTGCCCCCGCACGCGGCGATGGTTCCGCTCAGCGTGGCGTGCGCGTCAACGGGATGCTACGAATCCACGGCGGTCGTCCATGCTGGGGAGCTCTTCTTGGGGAAAGAGCCCGGCCAGGATCCGATCCGATTCCGCCTGTGCCGCGACGTCGAAGGCTCCGCCCGTGACGAGTAACTCGTCAGCTCCGGAGGTCGCGAGCAGGTGCTGGACTTGGGTCCGTACCTCGGAGGCCGTGCCGTAGAGCGATGTGGACAGGCTTCTTTCGACCGCTTCCTTTTCGCGGACAGTCAGCCCGGCCCACTCGGTGGGACCCACGGGCGCCAGGGCAGCGAATTCACCGGTGGTCCTGGAACGGGCCAGCGCGATGGCTTCGGGCAAAAGCAGTTCCCTTGCCGCTTGGTGAGTCGCGGCCGCCGCTACGTTCGCGGAAACCATGATGTAGGGCCGCTGGAACCAGCGTGATGGACGGAACTGTGAGCGATACCTGTCCAGCGCCGGGAGTCTGCCGTTCTGGTCTGTCCGGAACACGGCTGGCCCGCCCAGCACTACAGCCAGGCCGGCACGGGCTGCAATTTCGATTCCCGAACCCGTGGCCAGCACGAATACCGGTGTAGCCGAGTCGTTCCGCGGCCGGGCTGTGATGGATGCGGTTCCGG
Source organism: Arthrobacter sp. E44 (assembly GCF_041877125.1). Taxonomy (NCBI): domain Bacteria; kingdom Bacillati; phylum Actinomycetota; class Actinomycetes; order Micrococcales; family Micrococcaceae; genus Arthrobacter; species Arthrobacter sp. E44. Next base: position 1,009 of record NZ_JBHDJA010000046.1, on the reverse strand, counting down.
ACAGGTAGGCAAGCAGTTCGGCCAGCTGGTCTTCAAACCGCTCAGCCTCCTGTTTCCCGGCGCGAAGCGCATCCCGGACTGCCGGGGTGAAACCGACAGACCGGCCGACGCCCAAGTCGATCCGCGCGGGATGAAGAGCCTCCAGCGTGGCCGCCTGCTCGGCCACCACGAATGGCTGGTGGTTGGGAAGCATGACGCCTCCTGAACCGACCCGGATGGAGTGCGTCCGGGCAGCAACGGCGGCCATCAGCACGGCGGGTACGGAACCGGCAATGCCCGGCACCGCATGGTGCTCTGCGACCCAGAAGCGGTGGTAACCCCATTCCTCGGCCCGCTGGGCCCGTTCCAGCACCCGGTTCAGGGCGTCGGCAGCAGGAAACCCCTCCCGGGCGTTGGCACGGTCGAGCATGGAAATCCGGGGAAGGGTCATACTGCTGGAACCACTCCGGGCGAGGAAGAATTCCTCTCCCGGCTACGGATTCCGGGTCCGCCGGATGTAGTTGCACGTCCTTAAGACCTGCCCACGTGAATGTCAGACCCTCCCTCAATAATGAGTACATGGCAAGCGAAGCAGTGGAGAAGGCGTTTGGGGCGATGGACGAAGCCGCCTTCGGCGGGAGAAGAGTTTCTCCGCGCCTACCTCGATGCCAAGTAAGCTGCCAGGAAAGCCGAAAGGACTCCGCACGACGTGTGCGGAGTCCTCTTGGTGGCATGACGGGAAGGTGCGTGGGCGGGCGTTGTGAGACCCAAGGTTACTTGGCGAAAAGCGCCAGATGCGGACCACCGCGATTCTCCTGTTTTGGCGGACTACTGCCCAGGTCGACCTACTGACCTATTTGGCGAAATCGATAGGCACCGTGAACTGTCACGCCACTAATAGTGCAGGGTTGTTAGCGGCCATGAAAAACTGCCCATAGGCGGCCACGAAAGTGCCCGCTGGCGGCCAGCAGAACTGCCGGCCGGTGGCCATGAGATCTGCCCACTTCCTTACTTGTTCCTGCCGCGTCTT
>NZ_JBHDJA010000045.1:3632-5266 GCF_041877125.1 Arthrobacter sp. E44 | reverse complement strand
AGTTGTTGGTTCCGTGCCATTAACCCGTGGTGTTGGGGGTTGTTGGTTGGGAACCACATAGTGGACGCAAGCAGAGTTTTGTATGTTCTGTGTGGTGTAAGTTGTTGGCCTATTAGTACCGGTCAGCTTCACGAGTCGTTAGTCCTCGCTTCCACATCCGGCCTATCAACCCAGTGGTCTGGCTGGGGGCCTCTCACACCCGAGGGTGTATGGAAATCTCATCTTGAAGCGAGCTTCCCGCTTAGATGCTTTCAGCGGTTATCCCATCCGAACGTAGCTAATCAGCGGTGCACTTGGCAGTACAACTGACACACCAGAGGTTCGTCCGTCCCGGTCCTCTCGTACTAAGGACAGCCCTTCTCAAATTTCCTGCGCGCGCAGCGGATAGGGACCGAACTGTCTCACGACGTTCTAAACCCAGCTCGCGTACCGCTTTAATGGGCGAACAGCCCAACCCTTGGGACCTACTCCAGCCCCAGGATGCGACGAGCCGACATCGAGGTGCCAAACCATGCCGTCGATATGGACTCTTGGGCAAGATCAGCCTGTTATCCCCGAGGTACCTTTTATCCGTTGAGCGACGGCCATTCCACAATGTACCGCCGGATCACTAGTCCCGACTTTCGTCCCTGCTCGAGATGTCTCTCTCACAGTCAAGCTCCCTTGTGCACTTACACTCGACACCTGATTGCCAACCAGGCTGAGGGAACCTTTGGGCGCCTCCGTTACTTTTTAGGAGGCAACCGCCCCAGTTAAACTACCCATCAGGCACTGTCCCTGACCCGGATTACGGGCCGAAGTTAGATGTCCAAAGTGACCAGAGTGGTATTTCAACGATGACTCCACCCGAACTGGCGTCCGGGCTTCAACGTCTCCCACCTATCCTACACAAGCCACTCCGAACACCAATACCAAACTATAGTAAAGGTCTCGGGGTCTTTCCGTCCTGCTGCGCGTAACGAGCATCTTTACTCGTACTGCAATTTCGCCGAGTTTATGGTTGAGACAGCGGGGAAGTCGTTACTCCATTCGTGCAGGTCGGAACTTACCCGACAAGGAATTTCGCTACCTTAGGATGGTTATAGTTACCACCGCCGTTTACTGGGGCTTAAATTCTCAGCTTCGCCTTACGGCTAACCGGTCCTCTTAACCTTCCAGCACCGGGCAGGAGTCAGTCCGTATACATCGTCTTGCGACTTCGCACGGACCTGTGTTTTTAGTAAACAGTCGCTTCCCCCTGGTCTCTGCGGCCCCGATCCCCTCCCACCAGCAATGTGGTGTTCAAGGTTGGGGCCCCCCTTCTCCCGAAGTTACGGGGGCATTTTGCCGAGTTCCTTAACCATAATTCTCTCGATCGCCTTGGTATTCTCTACCTGATCACCTGTGTCGGTTTGGGGTACGGGCGGCTAAAACCTCGCGTCGATGCTTTTCTCGGCAGCATAGGATCACCAAATCCCCCCATACGGGGGTCCCATCAGATCTCAGGCCATATGAATGGCGGATTTGCCTACCATTCGCCCTACATCCTTAGACCGGGACAACCATCGCCCGGCTCGGCTACCTTCCTGCGTCACACCTGTTAATACGCTTGCCTCCCGGGATCAGGTCCTGCGCTCCACCAAAACCCTTCCGTC
>NZ_JBHDJA010000045.1:1945-3537 GCF_041877125.1 Arthrobacter sp. E44 | reverse complement strand
TATGTGAATGCCACAACTTCGGCGGTGTACTTGAGCCCCGCTACATTGTCGGCGCGGAATCACTTGACCAGTGAGCTATTACGCACTCTTTTAAGGGTGGCTGCTTCTAAGCCAACCTCCTGGTTGTCTGGGCAACTCCACATCCTTTCCCACTTAGCACACGCTTAGGGGCCTTAGTTGGTGGTCTGGGCTGTTTCCCTCTCGACTATGAAGCTTATCCCCCACAGTCTCACTGCTGCGCTCTCACTTACCGGCATTCGGAGTTTGGCTGACGTCAGTAACCTTGTAGGGCCCATTAGCCATCCAGTAGCTCTACCTCCAGCAAGAAACACGCAACGCTGCACCTAAATGCATTTCGGGGAGAACCAGCTATCACGAAGTTTGATTGGCCTTTCACCCCTACCCACAGCTCATCCCCTCCATTTTCAACTGAAGTGGGTTCGGTCCTCCACGACGTCTTACCGTCGCTTCAACCTGGCCATGGGTAGATCACTTCGCTTCGGGTCTAGATCACGCCACTCACACGCCCTATTCAGACTCGCTTTCGCTACGGCTGCCCCACACGGGTTAACCTCGCGACGTAACACTAACTCGCAGGCTCATTCTTCAAAAGGCACGCCGTCACCAGAATCAGACTGGCTCCGACGGATTGTAAGCACACGGTTTCAGGTACTGTTTCACTCCCCTCCCGGGGTACTTTTCACCTTTCCCTCACGGTACTGGTCCGCTATCGGTCATTAGGTAGTATTTAGGCTTATCAGGTGGTCCTGACAGATTCGCACGGGATTTCTCGGGCCCCGTACTACTTGGGATACTCTCACAGGCGGTACAAACACATTACGGTTACGGGACTAACACCCTCTCTGGCCGGCCTTTCAAAACCGTTCACCTATGCGCGCACATCACACCCCACCAGCCCGGCAGAACTGGTATGGAAAGTCCCACAACCCCGACCATGCAACGCCCGCCGGCTATCACACATGGAACGGTTTAGCCTGATCCGCGTTCGCTCGCCACTACTAACGGAATCACTATTGTTTTCTCTTCCTGCGGGTACTGAGATGTTTCACTTCCCCGCGTTCCCCCCACGCACCCTATGTGTTCAGGTACGGGTCACCAGGCAACTCACGCCCCTGGCGGGGTTTCCCCATTCGGACACCCTGGGATCACAGTCCGGTTATCGACTCCCCCAGGCTTATCGCAGATTCCTACGTCCTTCTTCGGCTCCTAATGCCAAGGCATCCACCGTGTGCTCTTAAAAACTTGACCACAAAGATCAAAAACATTTTCGAGAGAACCACAGAAACTGTCCCGCGCACCCAAAGGCACACGAACCAGATCCAGGTTCATAATCTTGGAAATTGCTTCTTATACAAGATGCTCGCGTCCACTATGTAGTTCTCAAACAACAACCCCACACCACACACCCCACACACAACCCCCCAAAAAAAGGAGTCAAACACGTGCAGGAACGTCATGGCAGGGAAACCAGAAACAAACAAACCCACCCGGCAACCCCCACAAACGAGAGCCACCACATGGTCCTGTTGTCTCAGGACCCAACAGTGTGCCAAACACTAAACCACCCGGTA
>NZ_JBHDJA010000045.1:0-1848 GCF_041877125.1 Arthrobacter sp. E44 | reverse complement strand
AAACCCCCGGCCCACCGTTCCAGAACCACCAGGGTTCGTACTAAAGAAGACCAAAAGACCAGACAGCCGCTATTTGTTGATATTCCACCCTTGAGCACCCGCCACGGAACAGTCGTCCGTGCAACGGGCCTTTACTCCTGACAACACACCCACCACCAACATGCATTGGCGACGGATCATTGTAGGTGCTCCTTAGAAAGGAGGTGATCCAGCCGCACCTTCCGGTACGGCTACCTTGTTACGACTTAGTCCCAATCGCCAGTCCCACCTTCGACAGCTCCCTCCCACAAGGGGTTAGGCCACCGGCTTCGGGTGTTACCAACTTTCGTGACTTGACGGGCGGTGTGTACAAGGCCCGGGAACGTATTCACCGCAGCGTTGCTGATCTGCGATTACTAGCGACTCCGACTTCATGGGGTCGAGTTGCAGACCCCAATCCGAACTGAGACCGGCTTTTTGGGATTAGCTCCACCTCACAGTATCGCAACCCTTTGTACCGGCCATTGTAGCATGCGTGAAGCCCAAGACATAAGGGGCATGATGATTTGACGTCGTCCCCACCTTCCTCCGAGTTGACCCCGGCAGTCTCCCATGAGTCCCCGGCACTACCCGCTGGCAACATGGAACGAGGGTTGCGCTCGTTGCGGGACTTAACCCAACATCTCACGACACGAGCTGACGACAACCATGCACCACCTGTAAACCAACCCCAAAGGGGAAGGACTGTTTCCAGCCCGGTCTGGTTCATGTCAAGCCTTGGTAAGGTTCTTCGCGTTGCATCGAATTAATCCGCATGCTCCGCCGCTTGTGCGGGCCCCCGTCAATTCCTTTGAGTTTTAGCCTTGCGGCCGTACTCCCCAGGCGGGGCACTTAATGCGTTAGCTACGGCGCGGAAAACGTGGAATGTCCCCCACACCTAGTGCCCAACGTTTACGGCATGGACTACCAGGGTATCTAATCCTGTTCGCTCCCCATGCTTTCGCTCCTCAGCGTCAGTTAATGCCCAGAGACCTGCCTTCGCCATCGGTGTTCCTCCTGATATCTGCGCATTTCACCGCTACACCAGGAATTCCAGTCTCCCCTACATCACTCTAGTCTGCCCGTACCCACCGCAGATCCGGAGTTGAGCCCCGGACTTTCACGGCAGACGCGACAAACCGCCTACGAGCTCTTTACGCCCAATAATTCCGGATAACGCTTGCGCCCTACGTATTACCGCGGCTGCTGGCACGTAGTTAGCCGGCGCTTCTTCTGCAGGTACCGTCACTTACGCTTCTTCCCTACTGAAAGAGGTTTACAACCCGAAGGCCGTCATCCCTCACGCGGCGTCGCTGCATCAGGCTTTCGCCCATTGTGCAATATTCCCCACTGCTGCCTCCCGTAGGAGTCTGGGCCGTGTCTCAGTCCCAGTGTGGCCGGTCACCCTCTCAGGCCGGCTACCCGTCGTCGCCTTGGTAGGCCATTACCCCACCAACAAGCTGATAGGCCGCGAGTCCATCCAAAACCACAAAAGCTTTCCACCAACCACCATGCGATGATCAGTCATATCCGGTATTAGACCCAGTTTCCCAGGCTTATCCCAGAGTCAAGGGCAGGTTACTCACGTGTTACTCACCCGTTCGCCACTAATCCACCAGCAAGCTGGCATCATCGTTCGACTTGCATGTGTTAAGCACGCCGCCAGCGTTCATCCTGAGCCAGGATCAAACTCTCCGTTGAAAACAAACAGACACAACCACAACCACCGGAAATAACGGCGACCACGGCTGCACAAAATTTGAAACCAGCCAAAAACACCATGCACACCACGGGGTGGCGGCACAGCACAATCAACCAATCACATTACAT
>NZ_JBHDJA010000044.1:0-7774 GCF_041877125.1 Arthrobacter sp. E44 | reverse complement strand
CTCGTTCAAGGCTCGTGGTCCTGTTCCAGGTTGAATGCTTAGACACACTCATCCCAACAGGGCCACGGGCCCCTTTGTCTTCAACGACACGAACTCAATTCCCCATCAACCGCGAAGAGCCAGATAACATCCCTCACAGCAGGGCTATTGATCCTTTAGGTATCAAGGCGCATCGAACTCTACTTACCACTAGCCAACATTTTCGTGTTGAGCCTGCTGCCTTTAAAGGCAGCATTCTTAGCCTCCTCTTTGAAAGAGTGGCCAGCGTTTGACAACATCTTGTCGTGTTGAGGAGTCTAAATCCTTGTACCCTCGACTCAGCATCCTGAAGCGGCATTGGGCTCGGAACCGAACCAATGGCGAGGGCCGGTCCGAAAGCTACGCCCAAGCACTCACCAGGCCGTAGCATCCGGACACACAGCGCAACGCAGGCGCCCCCGCCCGTAACCTGTTTAAATGCCTCGTTTTGCACTGGACATCGAGTCCGTCCCCCGTCCCGCCCGGTCCCAGGAGCTGCTGGACGCCGTGAACCACCGGGTGGTCATTGCCGACGGCGCCATGGGCACCATGCTGCAGGGCCGGGACCTCTCGCTCGAGGAAGACTTCCAGAACCTCGAGGGCTGCAACGAGATCCTCAACGACACCCGCCCGGACGTCATCGCGGACATCCACGACGCCTACTTCGCCACCGGCATCGACGCCGTGGAGACCAACACCTTCGGCGCCAACTGGTCCAACCTCTCCGACTACGGCATCGATGACCGCATCGAGGAGTTGGCAAGAAAGGGCGCACAAATCGCCCGCGAACGCGCGGAAGCGGCAGAAGAAACAGACGGCCGCGTGCGCTGGGTCCTCGGCTCCATGGGCCCGGGCACCAAGCTCCCCAGCCTGGGCCACACCAGCTACGACTACCTCAAGCAGACCTTCGCCCTGCAGGCCGAGGGCCTCATCGACGGGGGAGCGGACGCCTTCCTCATCGAAACCAGCCAGGACCTCCTGCAGACCAAAGCCGCGGTCAACGGCTGTAAACAGGCCATCGTCTCCAAGGGCATCCGCCTCCCCATCTTCGTCGAAGTGACCGTCGAAACCACCGGAACCATGCTCATGGGCTCCGAAATCGGCGCCGCACTCACCGCCCTGGAACCGCTCGGCGTCGACGCGATCGGCCTGAACTGCGCCACCGGCCCGGACGAGATGAGCGAACACCTCCGCCACCTCGCCAAGCAGTCCTCCGTGGCCATCGCCTGCATGCCTAACGCCGGCCTGCCCATCCTCGGCGCCAATGGCGCGCACTACCCGCTCACCCCCACCGAACTCGCCACCGCGCACGAACAGTTCGTGCGCGAATTCGGCCTGGGCCTGGTGGGCGGCTGTTGCGGTACGACGCCGGAACACATGGCCGCCGTCGTCGAACGTCTGGCGCCCTTCCGCGCCAAAGCCGTGGCGACCAAGGAAGACAACGCACCGGCGAGAATCCCCGAAGAGCGTGAAGCCGGCGTCGCCTCCCTCTACCAGCACGTGAACTTCGACCAGGAATCCGCGTACCTGGCCATCGGTGAGCGCACCAACGCCAACGGCTCCAAGGCCTTCCGCCAGGCGATGCTCGAAGAGCGCTGGGATGACTGCGTGGACATCGCCCGCGAACAGATCCGCGTCGGCGCGCACCTGCTCGACGTCTGCGTGGACTACGTGGGCCGCGACGGCGTCGCGGACGTCAAGGAGATCGTCTCCCGCTTCGCGTCCGCCTCCACCCTCCCGCTGGTCATCGACTCCACCGAACCTCCCGTCCTTAAGGCCGGCCTGGAGCTCATCGGCGGCCGCCCCGTGGTCAACTCCGTCAACTACGAGGACGGCGACGGCCCCAACAGCCGCTTCGCCCGCATCATGCCCCTGGTCAAGGAACACGGCACCGCCGTCATCGCCCTGACCATCAACGAAGAGGGCCAGGCCCGCACCACCGAGGGGAAGGTGGCCATCGCCTCCCGCCTGATCGATTCCCTGGTGGGTGAATGGGGCATGCGCGTCGAGGACATCATCGTTGACTGCCTCACCTTCCCCGTCGCCACCGGCCAGGAGGAAACCCGCCGCGACGGCATCGAAACCATCGAGGCCATCCGCCAGATCACCGCCAAGTACCCGGGCATCAACACCACCCTCGGCGTCTCCAATGTGTCCTTCGGCCTGAACCCGGCAGCGCGCATCGTCCTGAATTCCGTGTTCCTCCACGCGGCCGTCCAGGCCGGCCTGACCAGCGGCATCATCGACGCCGCCAAGATCGTGCCGCTCGCATCGCTGCCCGATGAGCAGCGCAAGGTGGCCCTGGACCTGGTCTGGGACCGCCGCGAATACGACGCCGACGGCAACACCACCTACGATCCCCTCGCCATCATGCTGGACATGTTCGCCGGCGTCGACACCGCAGCACTCAAGGACCAGCGCGCCGCCGAACTTGCCGCGCTGCCCACCGGCGCGCGCCTGGAACGGCGCATCATCGACGGCGAAGGCAAGGGCCTCGAAGCAGACCTGGACCTGGCCCGCAGCGAGGGCATGACCCCGCTGGGCATCATCAACGACCACCTGCTCGAAGGCATGAAGGTGGTGGGCGAACGCTTCGGCGCCGGCGAAATGCAGCTGCCGTTCGTGCTCCAGTCCGCCGAGGTCATGAAGAACGCCGTGGCCCTGCTCGAGCCGCACATGGAGAAGTCCGATTCCTCCGGCAAGGGCACCATGGTGATCGCCACCGTCCGCGGCGACGTGCACGACATCGGCAAGAACCTGGTGGACATCATCCTCACCAACAACGGCTACAAGGTCATCAACATCGGCATCAAGCAGGGCATCGCCGAGATCATCGCCGCCGCGGAGCAGCACAACGCGGACGTGATCGGCATGTCCGGGCTGCTGGTGAAGTCGACCGTAGTGATGAAGGAAAACCTCGCGGAGCTGCAGTCCCGCGGCCTGGCCAAGAAGTGGCCCGTGATCCTGGGCGGCGCAGCCCTGACCCGCGCCTACGTGGAGCAGGACCTCGCCGAGCAGTTCGACGGCGTGGTCCGCTACGCCAAGGACGCCTTCGAAGGCCTGTCCCTGATGGAACCCCTGGTCCGCGTGGCCCGCGGCGAGTCCCCGGACGACGTCGGCCTGCCGCCGTTGAAGAAGCGCATCCACAAGGGCGGCGCGAAGTTCACAATCACGGAACCGGAAGCCATGCCCGGCCGCTCCGACGTCGCCACCGACAACCCCGTGCCCGTGCCCCCGTTCTGGGGCACCCGCATCGTCCGCGGCGTCTCGCTGCACGACTACTCCGCCTTCCTTGATGAGCGCGCCACCTTCATGGGGCAGTGGGGCCTCAAGCCCGGCCGCGGCGAGGACGGCGCCTCCTACGAGGAACTGGTGGAACGCGAAGGCAGGCCGCGCCTGCGCTACTGGCTGGACCGCATCCTGGGCGAAGGCATGCTGGACGCCTCCGTCGCCTACGGCTACTTCCCGGTGGTCTCCGAAGGGGAACAGGTGGTGGTCCTGCACCACGGCGAGGATCCCGACGGCGTCCTCGGCACCGCGGGCCTGCTCGCCCCCGACGGTGGTTCGGGCGGTCCGCTCGGCACCGACCGGCTGCGCTTCGACTTCCCGCGGCAGCGCCGCGACCGGCACCTGTGCCTGGCCGACTTCGTGAAGTCCCGCGAGTCCGGTCAGATCGACGTGCTGCCCGTGCAGCTGGTTACCGCCGGCTCCAGGATCGAGGAGTTCACCTCCAAGATGTTCGCCGCCAACCAGTACCGCGACTACTACGAGCTCAACGGCCTGGTCATGCAGCTCACCGAGGCGCTGGCCGAGTTCTGGCACGCGCGCATCCGCAAAGAGCTGGGCTTCGGGGCCGAGGAGCCGAAGGACACGGCGGGGTACTTCAAGCTGGACTACCGCGGCGCCCGCTTCTCGCTCGGCTACCCCGCCTGCCCGGACATGGAGGACCGCCGCAAGGTCACCGAGCTGCTGAAGCCCGAGCGCATGGGCGTCATCCTGAGCGACGAGCTCATGCTGCACCCCGAGCAGTCCACCGACGCGTTCGTGTTCCACCACCCGGAGGCCAAGTACTTCAAGGTGTGAGCTGGCGCCGGTCCTTGGGTCGGGCGGAGGGGGACCGCCTGGCTGATGGCTGGGCGGCGCTGTCCTTGGCGGAGTGCCCGCCCTGCCTTCCGTCCGTGGCGGACACCGGCTTCACCCGCCTTAGCGACGCCAGGACGGCGCGGCCCACCACGGCGATCCCAATAACGGTGGTGACGGCGCGCAGGGTGTCCCAGCCCGCCGTCGAGGTCAGCAGCGAGTACAGCAGGAAGCTGCTGAGGTTGGTGCCCAGCGGCGCTCCGGGAACGTAGGAAATGCCGGTGCCCGCACCCACGGCGAAGGGCCAGAACCACAGGTTCAGCAGCAGGCCGAACAGGTAGGACGCCACGACGCCGTAGCCGGCCAGCATCCACAGTTCCGCCCTTCCCCGCACCCGGCGGGGGAGCAGCCCGGCCCCGGCGCCCACCCACGCGCACGCGAAAATCTGGAACGGCGTCCACGGCCCGATTCCGCCCCACAGCGCGCTGGACACGGCGATGGTCGCCGCGCCCAGCAGCAGCCCGAACCGGGCACCGAAGGCGCGGCCGGCCAGGATCAGCAGGATAAACACCGCTTCCACGCCCCCGACGCCGGTGCTCGCCACCCGGACGGCGGAACCAACGGCGGCCAGCACGCCGAGCAGTGCCACCGTGTGTGCCGAGCGGACGGACCCGTCCAGGGAAAGTACGACGGCGACCGCGGCCACGGGTGCGATGGCCAGGGCAATGTAGGGGGTTGCGGCGGCGGCGTCCTGGGGGAGCGCCGCGGCGAGCAGAGGCCAGCAGAACGCCGCGAGGGCGAGCAGGTTGGCTGCTGCGAGGACGGTCAGTTCGGCGCCCCGCGGCAGCCGGAGGCGGTGGGGCTTCTGTGCACCCCCAGTGACGGCCTGCTCCTGGACAGCCGCTGGTGCCGTCCAGGTGAAGGCAGGCGCGGGTGCCGGGACGAATGCTTCCCGGATCGGTTCCAGCTCTGCTGACGGGGCCAGACCGTCCCGCATCGGCAGAATCCGGGCGCCCAGCCCGTGGGCAAAGTCAAGGTCGTGGGTGGCGATCAGGACGGCCGTGCCGTCGTCCGCGGCAGCCCGCAGCGCCGCCGAAACCGCTGCGCGTGCGGCGGGATCGAGCCCGCGGGTGGGCTCGTCGATCAGCAGCACCTCCGGGTTGTCCATGGTCTGCAGCGCGATGGCCAGGATCCTGCGCTCGCCGGCGGACAGGTCCCGCGGATGCTCGTGGCCGATGGGTATTCCGTCCGCTCCGCGCAGCCGGGCAAGACGCGCAGCAGCAAACCCGGGTTCAGGCTGTATACCCTTCTTTCCACGCGCCAGCCGCCGTTCCGCCGCGCGAAGCTCGCCCGCAACCGTGTCCCTGGTGAAGAGGTCGTCGGAGGCGTCAGGCACCAGGGCGACCCGGCCGCCGTCGACCGTTCCTGCACCGGCGGTTCCCGGCGTCCCCTTTCCCAGCGCCAGAGCCACCAGCAGCGACGACTTCCCGGCCCCGTTCGGCCCCACCAGCGCCACGACCCCGCCGCGGTGCAGGGCCAGCGAGGCGTCACGCACCAGGGGCGTGCCCTTGTGGTGCACGGAGAGGTGGGCCGCCGTCAGCACGGAGGGCTGCTCCGGAACGGCAACGGGCGCTGGATGTGCACCAGCCGGGGTTGAAGGGGACGGCGCAGTACCGGGCACCAGCGCCGCATCCCGGATGGTCCACCATGCGTCGGCAACCGGTACCAGAGCCTCCGCCCGGTGCTCGGCAACGATGACGCAGACGCCTTCTTCGCGGGCCAGCGCACTGAGGATGGTGATGACGCGCGCGCGGGCCGTGGCGTCGAGATCGGCCAGGGGCTCGTCCACCAGCAGAAGCCTGGGTTGGTCCACGACGGCGGCCGCGATGGCAACGAGCTCGGCCTCACCGGCCGAGAGGGTGCTGACGTCCCGGTCCAGCAGGGCCGTTACCCCGATCCGTTGCGCCACCTCCAGCACTCGCGCCTTCCCGGCGAGGGACGGCACGCCGCGGAGTTCCAGCGCCAGGGCAATCTCGTCCCGGACCCGGCTGGTGGCGAACGCGGCGCGGGGATTCTGCAGAACCACGCCCACCATGCGGGCCGTATCCCGCGGCGGAGTGCCGACGCGGTCCAGCCCGCCGACCCGCACGGTGCCGGAAATCTCCCCACCGTCGACATGGGAGAGCAGCCCGGCGATGCCGCGGAGGATGGTGGACTTGCCGGAGCCCGTAGGCCCGGTCATCACCGACAGCGTCCCCGGCCGCGGTTCGAAACTGCCAACCTGGAGCTGGGCCTCACCAATCCGGAACTGCGCGTCGCGCACCTGAAGTGGGCTGCCGCCGTCGTGATCCGTGTGGGAGGTGCCCCGGCTCCCGAAGCCGCGCAGCTCCAAGGCCGCGGCCACCCTGCCGGCGTGTTCCAGCGTGCGCTCCAGGATCGGCACCAGGGCCCGGGGCCCGAACCGTTCGCCCCGGAGCCGGAAGGCCAGGCGGACGGAGGCCACGGCGTCGGACAGGGCGGGGAGCGACGCCCACGCCACCACCAGCATCCGCGCAATGCCCTGCAGGGGGCCGCCGCGGGCCAGGCGGACGAAACCGCGGGATACATCCACCCAGGCGTTGAGCAGCCCGAAAGCCAGGATGGTCAGGGCGATCGGCAGCGCGGACAGCACCGCCGCCCACAGCCCCGGGGCGGTGACCGGGCCCAGGAACACCACATGGGCGTACGGGGCGGGCAGCCGCAGCGGCGGGAGATTGAGCAGGACCGGACTGCCGGTACCCGCCCCGTTGAACAGGACGCGGTAGACGACCCGCGCCGCGATGAACACAGCGGCGAGAACTGCCGCTGCGCGCAACGGCGCGGGCCGGAAGGTCATGACGCGGGTGCTGCCGGTTCGTTGTCCACGGTGTAGAGCAGTTCAAGGCTCTCACCGGGGCTGAGCTTGAGGCTGTCCAGGCCTTCCTGCGCGTAAGCCCACGTGCCGGCGGCGGGCTTCACCCACAGGGCCCAATAAGAGACCGTGTTTTTGTCATCGCACGCTTCGCGGGTAGTGCCACCCTTGTGCTTGATGTCGAAGTCCGCAGCGGGCACGCCGTTGACGCGGCACGCGAAGCTCGTGGGGTACTTGGCGGTGCCTTCGATCTTCACGTCGGCTTTGCCCAGCACGTCCGATGCCACGGTGGGTCCGTCCACGGACACGCAGGTGGAGGTGTCGGCGGCGGCCTGCTTCAGGGCGCCGGAATCGACGATGACCTTCACGCCGGCGCAGGGGCCGGCGGAGGTTGAAGCGGCGCTGGCGCTGGATGAAGCCGATGAGGAGGATGCCGGGGCGGAGGAACTTGGCTGGTTGGCCGCCGGGGTGGAGCAGGCGGCGAGGGTAAGCAGGAGGCCGGCGGCGGCGATGGAGCTCGCGGCGGCGGTGCGGATCGTAGTCAATGTCACCTGTCAAGGGTAGGGCGTTGCCGGTCCGGAGCCGATGGCGGTTCCGTTGTGTGACGCCGGGTCTCAACATGGCCAGGCGGGCACCACCCACAAAGGCCGACGGCGGCACTCAAGCTTGGGTTCTAGTGGTCGTTGCAACACCCCTTAGTTTTGGGAGTTGCAACGACCATGTCGTCTTTAAGCGAGGGCAGGACCCCTCGACGGAGCTATACCTCCGGGGAAAGGGAAGGGTTCT
>NZ_JBHDJA010000043.1:0-8143 GCF_041877125.1 Arthrobacter sp. E44 | reverse complement strand
CGGCTCGAACACCTCCGCGGATCCGCTCTCGGCTTCCGGAACCTCACCAACTACACCGCCCGATCACTGCTGGAATCCGGCGGATTCAGACCGAAACTACACTCTCAATTCTGAAGAGCCGTATATCGTGCCCGAGAAAAGGCCCGGTGATGGGGCGCTAACCGGGGACGGGCCGCGCCGTTTGATTCCCTTAGCGTGAATTTCCGTACCGTTCCTCCCTCAGACCCAACTCTCAGACGTACTCTAGTCAGGCTGTCCGGGCCGCCATGAAGTCACCACTTCGTAGCCGCCATCCTCGTGCACGCGGATCGGGGCGATGCGCTCCGGCATCTTGTGGCGGATCTTCATGAACAAGGGGCCGGACATCTCGTTGAGGGAGCTGTTGTAAAAGAAGATGTCCGGGTAGTGGGCCAGTAACGCGTTGACCATATCTGTGGCCCATCCTTGGCGGTGGTACTCGTCCGGGACTCCGATGCCCTGAAACTTGCCTACCCGGTTCCTGATGATCACGAAGTCAAGGTAGGCGCTCGTCTCGCTGTCTCCGAAAATACCGGAGCGCGTCCCGTGCAGCTGGGGCCGCGGGACAAGCCGGCCCTGAACCAGATTGGGTCCTGGGTGTCTGGGAACGTTCAGTGTGAAGGACCGGGTGCCGTGGCGAAGGATGATCCGTCGCTTGTGCCGCAGCTCCCACCGCGCATTACTAATACTCCTGAAGGGCGTCCACACTGCGTTCGTCCTGTCCGTCTACCGGCCGAAACGGGGTCCGCGATCTTGACGTGGTTTCTGCTCGTCGTCACGTCGAGTCCGGTCCCGGCGGCCCTGCTCCTCTTCGCGTCGGGCCTTGATCTGTTCCAGCGCTTCCTTGACCGCTTCCGGGTTCCTGGTCTCGGGATCCCTGCGTTGCCGCTTGGCGCGGTTCTCGCGGACCTTACGGGCGAGGGCAGCCATGCGTTCGGCGCGGTCCTGGGCGGGGGTCAGCTGCGCTTCCGCGCCACGGGCCTGCTGCAGTTGGTCCACAACGTCTTCTGCCGGTGTCGGGGCCTCCTTGACGACGGCCTCAACGTGGGCGGCTTCGGCCATGAGTGCGGCGTCAGCAGAGGACAAAGGTTCCTTGGCGGTCTGCGCGGTGTACTTGTGCATGGCAGTGACCCTTGCAGTGAGTTCGGCCCCCAGACCTTTGCCCTGGTGATCGGCGGGGACGGGTGCTGGTTCGTTGGCGGGGATCCGGTACATGGCCCGGTAGGTGGAGATTTCCACGGCGAGCTGCCGCCATTGTTCCTGCCGTGCAGGATCGGATGGCACAGGTCCGAGCGCACCGGCCCATGCTGGCGGTTCGGCTGCGAGCTGGGCACCGAGCCGGTTAACTTCGGTGGCCATGATTTCCCGGCGTGCGGCAAGTTCCTTCCGCCAGAGGGCCGGGGTGTCTTCGTGGGTGACGACGTCGGCGGGTGCCATCCATGCCGGCAGCTGGTCAGCTTTAGCTTTCCGGACATCCGCGGCGGGCAGTTGACGGCGCAGTTCGATTTCAGCGCGGATCCTGCGGTGGATCTGCGCGGCTGCCTCAACCTTGGGTGCGTGCTCATCGCGGCGGTAGTTGCTCAGCGCTCCACGTTCGTAGGCTTCATCGGCGCGGGCCTCGGGGCGCATGAGTTCACGGAGGGACTGTTCCTTGTGCAGGGACGATGCCAACCACTGTGCTTTACGCGCGGCCGCGGGGTCGTTGATTGTCGTATCGGTGCGGCTCTGCTGCTGGGCGGCGCTCAGCCGTGCTGCCAGGTCATCGTCACTGAGGTGGCCGTGCAGGCGCCGCTGCCACGGCGTATCCTTCCGTTCGGTCATCCAGTTGCGGGCCAGGTCTTTGCGGTCCGGGGTATCAGCACCACGTGTGCGCGCCGCGTCAGCCTTGGCACGCATCAGCTCACCGACTGCGCGTCGGTCGAGCCGTTCCAGTGCCTCGTCACTGATCGATTCCAGGGGCCGGCGACTGGGATCAGCAGCGCGGGAGCGCCACCGGTCAAGGCGGTCCTCGACCCGCCAAGCGAGAACAGCGGCGGCATCCTCAGATGCGCCGAAATCTTCTTCGTTGACGCTGTCCTTGAGCAAGTGAACGAGGTTGAAGCCTTCGTTCTCGGCCGCGCGCAGGTGCGTGGAGATCGCTCCCCAGGCGGTGGATTTGGTGAACGTCCCGGCCACGCCTTCACCAAGTTCACGGCGGGCGATATTGGCCATCCGCAGCTCGTTGGCCTGCACATCAATGTCCCGGTACTGCTCTGACATTTCCGGCAGCGACCGTGCCTGGGCACGTGCGGCGTCCATCTGTTCGTGCGCGGTGAGGTTACCGTCATGGTTCGCGGCCACCGCCGTCAGTACGTCCTCCATGGACTCCCCGTCGCCCACGATGCCGTAGAGCTTATTGGAGTAACGGCCACGGGACGCTGCCACGTAGGCCAGCGCTCGGGACAGCCCCGAGCTGATCAGAGCGTGCACGGTGTCGCAGGTGACGCCCTGGGTACGGTGGATCGTTGCCGCGTATCCGAGCATCGTCTTGCCGCGCACGTAGTCAGCGGGAAGCGTGATGGTGCCTTGGTGGCCATGGTGGCGGACGGTCAAGGCACCGTCCTCGTGGGCACAAAGCACGTTCCACACGTCATTGTTCTTGACGAAGTCCTTGCCCCTGTTGGTGGACAGACGGCGGTTGTTCTCGCGGGTGATAATGATGTCCCCGGCGCGGGCGGTCAGGCCGTCACGCAGCAATGCTGCCGGGGTCTTGGGGTCCAGTTCCCCGGTTGCGATCCGGTACGCCTGGGCGCGGGCGTTCAATTCGGTGACGGTGGCATTGTCGAAGGCCATCATGATGGAGTGTTTGCCGGCGTTGGTGTCTTTCTGCCACGCCTCGAACACCTGGGACGTCATGGTCTCGGCATCCCCACCGACGACGTGGCGGTTCTCCCGGTAGAAGGTCCAGGGGTCATCGACTCCATTAAGCGGAGGCTCGCGGAGGGCCAATGTAGCTGCTGCTTCCGCCTCGTTCGCGGTGCCGTCCGCGTTCCGGAAACGGTGCAGATCCTCCAAGTGCACGGCCCCGACGCTGTTCTTCAACAGGCGCAGCGCGCCACCGGATCCCACCGCTGAAAGCTGTTGGTCATCACCGAGTGCACGGACCACTGCGCCGTGTTGCTCAGCGATCGTTACCGCTGCGGCGAACCGTTGCGTGCCGACCATTCCTGCCTCATCGATGATGATCACATCGCCCGGTTTTGGCGTGTTCTTCTCATCGTTCGATCCAGTGCTGTGTGCGAGCACGAAGGAGTCAATGGTGGTGGCCGTGGCTCCCAGCTCGGTGCCCATCACGGCGGCCGCCACGGCGGTGGGTGCGAGTCCGAAGACGCGGCCACCTGCCTCACGCACGGTGTCAGCGGCAAGCTTCAGCGCCGTTGTCTTACCGGCCCCCGCTGGGCCAACACCGACCAGCAACAGTCGTTCGCTGCACGCAAACTCCTTGGCCATTCGCAGCTGGCCGGCGTCGAAGGTTTTCTCTTGCCGGGCCAACGCAGCGTCGAAGGAATCAACAGTAGCGGCAGGAATGACGACGCTCTGTGCAGCTGTCAGAAGCCGGTCTTCACTGTGCAGGATCCCCGCTGAGGTGTACAGCGTTGAGTGCGGCTTGCCGTACTTGCTGGCCCCGTTGGAAAGCCGCAAGGCTTCGACTTCAGGGGTAGGAGTCTCGGGGGTGATGCGCAATGAGAACTGGTCCGTAGCGCGGGCCGTAACCTGTTCCAGGAGGGCCGGGGGGATGGGCAGTTCACCCAGGCGGGATCCCAGCCGACGTGTCACTTCTGCCCTGATGTGGTGCTCTCCCCACACGCCCCGGCTCTGCTCCAGACGCTCGATGACGCCCCGCGCTTCAAGGATCGGATCAAGCTCGTCGGCATGGGCAACCATCCACGGAAGGTGGTCCCCCTGGGCGTCTTCAGTATGCGCGTCATGACGGTGCGTCCGGGCCTTCTCGACGGCGGCAGGGCCGACAACAACACCGGGGATGCTGCCGAGTTCTTCCATCCATTCTTCAACCAGGACCGAAAGCTGACGGGCTTCCTTCTTGCTCGGACGGGTGTCCAATGTGGCCTGTTGGGCCAGGGCGATGAGTTGCTTCTTGTTGGGCGCGTAGCCGTGCTTTTCGGTGAACTCAGTCGTCAGTTCATCCAGTACAGGCTTGATACCAGCACGCCGGGAAGAGGCCGCTTCGATGGCTGCGACATCGACGCCGGCGATCTCGATTACCGGGCGGTCGCCGTTGACTTTGCGTTCCTTCAGACCGACGCCCAGGCGGGTGCAGATCTTCTCCATGACCACCCTGTTGTACATCTCAGAGGCGGCCACATTGAACTGGTACAGCAGCCGGCCATCGAGGCTGGACCACTTACCATCCGCTCCCAGGACCTTGTTGGAGACCACGATGTGATCGTGCAGCTGCGGGTCTCCGTTGCGGGAGTCGTAGTGGCGGAACTTGGTGTAGATCAGGCCGCCGTCAACATCTTCCTGCCGCACTCCGTTGCGTCCGCGGCGGGTGAAGGTGGCTTCCTTTTCGAGGTAGCGCATGGTCTCTTCGATGGCCTCATTGTGGGCGGCCTCGATCTCTTTACGGGCCTCTTCCCCGCCGATGGCCCACAAGACCGATGCCGATTTGGCGGGCGCAAACACGAGGTCATAACCAGCTACCGTCTGTGCTGCGGGCTTGGTCTGAGCCGTGATGAACTTGCCCAGCTCTTCCTTATTGGCGGGGTTCCTGCCGTTGAGCTCGCGGAAGTACTGGGCGCCTTCCCTAGTCCGGATCAGACGGCGGTTGTCCGCGTCAGGCTCACGGTGGTTCAGGCGCTTATAGTCACCGGTGGCCCGGTTGATCCGCGCTTGAAGCTCGTTGTCTTTCTGATTTGGTTTGCGGTAGCGCTGCCCCAGGGACACGTCCGCGGACGGGTCTTCCGTCAGCATCGCGGTGGCGTTCGGGTGAAGTCCTTCACCGAACAGGGCGGCCATTTGGGCCTCAGTGACTTCGCCGGATACGTCGAGATGCGATGATCCTCCACCGCCCCATTGGCCGGGAGGATTGCCGTCAACCGTGTAGTAATCGCCCAGCTCGCGGTTACCAGCGCGCAGCTCATCACCGCTGGCGACTTCACGCGTGTAGTACGTGTATCCGTCGCCGGCACTGAGCTTGTGCACGGTCATCACGGAACCCAGCATACCCGCCAAACCGCCCCACATATCGATGATGCATGAGGTGTGACAGATATTGCGCTTTTGGGTCTGTGGAATTGGCTGATGGGAGCTTGCGAGCGGGGCTCAATGAAACAGGGCGAAAAGGGTAGGATCGGGCCATCAAGGTTTTGATGCGGTTCTGCACATGAGAATGGGCGGTGGATAACACGCTTTTCGTTATCCACCGTTCGTTCGATTGTGTAGAACCGCTGCCCGGGTAACCCCCGGGTGGGCAGCGGAGAGAGCGTCCTTTTCTCGGAGCTGTCCACCCGGGGGTTACCCGGGCACAGCCAGCCCGAGCGTAAGCGAGGACCATTGCGGCGTACGCCGCCGGCTGTGGACCCGACCCGGCGCTAGCCGTTAGGTCTGGTCCACAGATCACCCAAGGGGAGGGACCCACATCATGGCAGCACCACGAAAATCAGCACAGCAGTTGGCGGCGCGTGAGAAGGCCAGGGCCAAAGCTCAGGAGCTGACCGAACGACACGAGAAACTGATCGATCTGGCGGCCGAGTTCTTCGAACAACAGGAGCAAGCAGACTTCATTCGTTCTGACGCGAGGCAAAAGGCTGATGCTCTCATTGCCAAAGCCGAGAAGGATGCCGAGAGCGCGGTCCGCGCGGCCGCCGAAAGAGTCCAGGCGATGTTGGAAGCCGGTGAGGGCAAGGCTGCCGTGGCCGCGAGGCTCGGTCTAAGCGGCGCGGAAGTGAAGCGCATGACTGAGATGGTTTCGCAGCATCCCGAGAAGAGCCCGAAAGCACCGGCTGACGAGCACGCAGCCTAGTAGGAACCATCATGTTGGATGTGGGCCGCGATGAAGAATCGCGGCCCACAGTTCTTTGATCGCTTAAACAGAAAAGGGCCGGCTGTTAGACCGACCCTTGTCCGTTCCTCGGCAAAGGAAAACTAAGGTTTCCAGCATAGCTGAAAGATGGCACACGCTGCTTCGGGTGGGTGTGGAAACCTGATCCTGGCAGCGCGGCAATTGGGTGGTTGTGGATCCTCGCGTTGAATGGCGGTTCGTCGCTGGTGAGTGGCTGCTTGGGTTCGCCCTGGGCGGCGGACCGCCAGACGTTTGGGACGTTCCCCGCCCTGCTCGTGATGAGCGGCCGGGAGCCTTGCCGGGCGGTGGGGGTTCCGCCCGGCAAGGGGTCTTAGGCCGCTGCTTCTTCCTCGGCTGGCTTGCCGCTGTCAATGATCAGATTTTCAACCTCAGAGGGAGTGTAGCCCCAAAGAACCAGCTGGTTCAGGTAGTCCCGGTGAGTCTGGGACGGGGACCGCCATGAGTCCTTGGCTATCGTCTTCTCATACCCGGCGCAGACGAGCGCGATCAGGGAGAACTCGGACCGTGTCGTGGACTTGGCCACGTGCGTGCGGAGCGGGTTCCATGCCCATGTCTTCTCCCCTTCGATCTTCGCGCCGACCATTTCAGCGGCTACCTCGCCGTCGTAGCCGCTGGCCGTTTCGGAGTGGTGGGTGATCGCGTGGACGGTGAAGTACTGCCAGCCCTTCGGGGCCTGCTTCTTCACCAACAGGTTCTTCACGAATTCCCGGCGGACCGTCGTAGCGGACTCCATGGCCTTGTTATTGGCTATCAGGGTTTTCCGTTCGGCTTTCTGTTCCTCTGTCATCGGGCCTTTGTTGGCCGATGAGGAAGAGTGGTAGCTGTACCGGAGGGTGAAGCCCAGTTCCTTCCATCCGACAATCACCGGGACGGTGGAGTGTTCGCCCTTGTAGTCGGTGTCGATGTAGACGGCGTTCCCGTCTTCCTCGGTGGCCCGTTCCCCGTCTGCCCGGTTCAGGGAGCTGACGCGGAGGGTTTGGTTGTCCTCGTTGTAGCCGGGTGCTTCAACGATGGTGGTTCCTGCTGCTTCAAGCTCAGTGGTGAAGGCTGCAAGGGCGGCGGCGCGTTCGCGGTCGTCCCGGAGCTGCTGGGCGACGTGGAACAACTGCTCGGGTTCGTCCATGATGACCGATTCCAACTCAGCCGTGGCTTCCTCGTCTGACTCAAACTCAGCGAGGATCAACGCTGCCTCGATCGTGTACCCCTTGCCCAGGGCGGCGGTTCCGGCCTCGGATGCCTTGGCCTTCAACGCACCCTCAACGGTGGTCTTCGTCCGTCCGGTCTTCTTCGCGATCGCGGCGGCCGAGACACCGATCAGGGACAGCTGGTGGTATGCGTCGGCTTCGTCCGCTTCGGTCAGTTCTGCGCGCTGGATGTTCTCCACCACCTGCGTGACGATGCGTTCGGCTTCTTCCGGGCTGCTGATGATCATCACCGGGATTTCGGGGCGCTTGGCCTCGACGGCCCCGAGGGTGCGGCGCTGTCCCATCAGGACGTGCACGGTGCCGTCCTCTTTGCGGTGGCCGATCACCGGTTCCATGACGCCGTGTTCTTTGATGCTGGCGATGAAGTCAGTGGTCAGGGCAGCGTCTTTGCGGACGTTGATATCAACAGTCAGGGTGGTGGGGTCGAGCATTTCGAGCGTGGGTGTTGCGTTCATGGTGTTGCTCCTTCTTTTGCCGAGAAAGTGGTGGGTGGGGCGGCTCAGGTGACCGGCCAGCTCCCCTCTCCCCCCGTTGTTTTTTGTTGCTGGCACGCAGTGCTCTACGGGGCCGACGGAGGCGTCTCCTCCCGCCAGGGCAAGGTGCTGGAAATCTTCGAAAGGAAATAAGCGACGCAGGAGCGCCGTCGAAGAATTCCGGTGCCGCAGGGCCCCTGAGGAACGAAGGGGTCAGGAGCTTGAGCCGGAGCGGAACCGTATGATCCGAAGGAATCTCAATGATGTTGTCAACGGATATCGGCGGTGCCGCTCGGGTGTCCCGGCCGGTGGATGGCCGGGACACCTCGGGGGTTTTTAGTCCGTCCAGCCGGGGTAGGGCTTGC
>NZ_JBHDJA010000042.1:0-10277 GCF_041877125.1 Arthrobacter sp. E44 | reverse complement strand
TGGCCGACCCCGCCGAAACGAATCAGTGGGCAGATCTGTTGGCCATAACCGGGCAGTTTTACTGGCCACCAGCGGGCACATCAACTGGCCGCCCATGGGCAGAACGTAATGGCCATTGACAAGCCCTCAATGCGGGCATCTCTGCGAATACAGGCGAACAGCTCCAAGCGCACTCTCATCCGGACCTCCAAGTGTTGCTTTCATCAGATGAAGCAACACTGAGGGTGGTCCTGGTTCAGACCGTCACAAGCAACCGGCGAGTTGTGGGGTGGTCCTGATTCAAACCGTCACACCGGTCCTGAATCAAACTGACATATTCACCAATGGCCGCAGTGAGTCCCGTGAGGTCCTTCTTGGCCTCCGGTCCCTCACTCAAGGCATCAATTACGGCGAGGCCCTCGCGCGAGCGGGGAAGGGCTATTCCTTTCCCGCGGACGTACTTGAGGAGTTCGTCATAGCCTCCAACATTTGTGGGTGGAGGCGACGGTTCATCGGTAGCTGGCTTGTACTCTGCATATCTCCGGGCCATCCCTGGAGGCAGTAATTGAAGCGGCTCTTCGGTTTCGTCCCGGTCAGGCATGCCGCCATGCTACCCGGCTACGGTCCTGGAGCGGCACCGCCGATTAGTAGGGGATCAGCGGGAATTACCTCGCCCCATTGCCGATCGATGAGTGACACCAGCCACGCTTGCAGACATCCTTGAGGAACAGGGAACTGGGCCCGCGCGGGACGCTGCCGGGATCTGGGCCCGGGCTGTTGCTGTGCGGGATCGACTCCCGGAGATTCCCCTGGCCGACGACAAGCTGCCAGGCATTGAAGCAGCGCTTGCCCGGGAAGGCTCAATGCTGCTGATGGCGCGAAGCCGCGGGCGTCCGCTGGCGTTCTCCATCGTCGTACTCCATACAGGCGCCCTGGAGGTTCTCTACTTGGCAGTCGACCCGCCAGCTTGGGGCACGGGCCCGGCTCGCCAACTCCTTGATCACCTGCGACACCACTCGATCCCGGCCCAGACACCTATGGAGCTCTGGGTTATCGCTGACAACATGAGGGCCATCAGTACCTGAGTGCCGGCTGGATTGCGACGCCAGAGGTCAAGATCCGCAACTCGGCCGGCCGGCCGGAACGCCGCTACACGCTGTCCCCAGAGCCTTTCCACAGCAGTCTGGAGCCGGAGATGAGTACTGATTTCCAAGCAACAGGACCGAATGTTGTCTCATCTGATGAAGGCGAGCTTCGCATCGCCCGCGTCGGTCTTTCCGTTAGCTTTCGCGGCCAGCAATATGACATGGATTCAGAGACGCTGGATCCGCCCATGAGTATCGTCGTCTACTTCCAGCGCAGCTTGCCGGCGAAGGCCGACGATACAGAGCAGATCCGTCAATTCGTTTTAGACGCGCTCAAGTTCCGAGGATTCAGAGTCGAATCGGCGTAGCCAACCCGATGCACGCTTTGTGACCCCTGCGATGTGGGTCGGAAATCGCCGTCCGACAAGACCTCGTCCGATAAGCCGTCGGTTATGGTGCAGTGTCTCTATAATCCTAGGAATCGAGGTATCCGTGGATCCCGCCGGTCGGTCCCCCCCTCCACTACGCAGCACTCACTGATGACGCGGATGAGGTGCGGCGGCTGACAGCCGAGGGTGTGTTCGTCGATGCACCCGACAGCCAGCGATTTACGCCGCTTCATCTTGCGGCTCAGGAACACGCCCTGGCCGCTGCTACCGCGCTGCTTGACCTCGGCGCGCAGGTAGACGCAGCCAACGGTTTCGGCAATACGCCCCTGTTCGTTGCCGTGTTCAACTCCCACGGGCGCCCCGAGATGATCGACCTGCTGCGTTCGTGCGGCGCGGATCCCCTGCATCCGAATGCGACCGGGCAGACTCCGGCAGGACTGGCCAGACTGATCGGCAACTACGACGTCGCGCAGTACTTCGAAGATGTCGGTTGATCCACCGTAGCTAAAATTTGCGAATTGAGGTTTCTCACCGAGCGAGCGGGGCTAGCCCTTCAGTCTGATTCTGCGCTGAGGCTGTTCGCCAAGTGTTCATTCAGGTAGAGCAGTTCCCGGAAGGGAACGGCTTTTCTGGTTGCCGTTGCAATGTTGCGGCCCTCTTCTGTGAAGAGGAACGGGTAGACGCTGATGCCTTCATCGATGGACAGGGCTGCCACCTCGTCTTCCCATCCCGGCCAGCGCAGTTCCCGGTAGAACTCCTTAGTTCCGCCATGCAGCAGCCACTCGACGAACGCCGTGTGACCCGCCCCGAGGGGAGTCCACTCCAGTGTGTCCGGACCCCAATAGCAGACTTCCCCGGGCTGAGCAGGAAGATCATCGTGGTTGATCGCGAAGACTCCGCCCAGGACGTCGAAAGCGGAGACGAGATGACCTGGGGGTGCTGCGCGACGGTCTGGGTCATCTAGAGCGTTGGCTGTGGCGATGTCCTCGATACCTTTGACGCCGGCGCCGAGAATGCGTACCCATCCATGGTCGACGACGAGAGCCGCGCAGTTCGAAGCAATTGCTCCAAGCGTCGACGCGGCTGTCACCTGAAGGCGGAAGAGCACGTCCCTTTTGCCGGCGTCGTCCGCTGATAACACTTGGAAGTCGACACCCGTGTTAGCCAAGAGCGCCTCCAGCCCCGGCCAGGCGGGAGTGTCGACGCCAAGAAGCTCATCCGCGGACCATATTGGAGTCATGCTCAGATGCTGCCATAGATAGCGTGCCAGTTTGCCGCGGTTGCAGGAAATGACTCCACGCGCCCGCTTAGAGGACCGGATTGCGGGAGTGAGCCCAGCGACGACACCCGTTACTTCGCGAGCCGCTTCAGTCGCTCAAGGTCCCGGTGTTCGGCGTGAACGACGCCAACTGTTTCATGCCGCGGGAACACGGGCCCTCGATCAGCAAGGTCGAGGGCCCGGCGCGCTGCTTCTACCGCCGTTTCCCGGTCTCCGGTTGCTTCTGCAAGATCAATCACAGCCAGGTTCCACCGGAAATGCGCATCCCGAAACGGAAGATGCACCACTTCCGGCCATCGGGTCAGCAGTTCTGCGGCTTCTGCAGGGTCCTGCTCGTCACCCCGTCGAATGAGGAGTTCGGCCAGCTTGATGTGCAGCGTCGCGGTTGTACTCTTCAGGCTGGGATTGTCAGCGAGCAAACGGCGGTAATAGGTTTCTGCAAGCATCGGGTCTTCTTCAACGTATGAGTCCCCCAGGTGCTCCAACGCGGTGAAGCCCTCCATCCTGGAGAACTCTCCGTCGTCCGCGAGCACGCGCAACCACAGGTCCCTGGCCCCGCCGATCCCGCCGGCGTCGCTCAATGCCAGTCCCTTGATACGCAGATACTGAACGCGGTTGTAACCACGGGACCGCGCGAGGCGGGCCTCAAAGTCCGCACGATCCGCTTCGCCCCACGCCGGAGACCGAAACCATTCATCTGCCATGCGGACGATTGTTCCAGAGGAGCTATCGACTTACTTGGTGTCCGTCTGAGTCAGCTGTCCCTGCCCACCAAGTGCTGTGCGAAGTGGAGAAGACCCGTGGCTGTTTGTTCACGGTCCTGCGGCATTTCGTCCCAGACGTCCAGAAGGTACAGGAGCTCGTTTAGCTGGCTTGGTTGTCCCAGCGGGAACCAAGCCACCTGGTACATGAGCCTCGACCCGGCGAGAACGTCGATCCGCTGCTCGGCAGTCTCCTCGGCCCAGTAGCGGAGGAGGAATTTGGCTGCTTCCTCTTCGTTTTCGTGCCGGATGCCGAGCTCGTCCCGAGCGTCGCTCCACAGATCAGCCGCGTCGGCCCTATCTCCTATCGGAAGTCCTGCCACTTCGCGAAGCGATGGACTGTCGTAGCCCAGGACGAGAAGCTCCGTGGCGAAGTCAGGCAGCTCGTGGGGCGGGATCAGTCCTGTCTGCTCGCTAAGAAAGATTGCTCGTGCCCTCCGGTAACTGTCCACGCTGGAAATATATCCCGGCGAGACGGCGCGACTACCCGCGCTTCTCCAGCCGACGATGATCGACTGCCTGGGCTACGGGAGTCAGTGCCGCCCAAAGTTCCGCCTCGGTGGCCTGGAGGGCCGGCGGGAGGTTCTTTTGCGGGAGGCGGCGGCTCCTGGCGCACGGACGCAAGGCTCCTTCGAGGTATTCCACGGCCGCCAGCATCAGCGCAGGAGTCGTGCCTCTGGGGCCGTAAGGCCACACCGCAAGCACTTCGCCGGATTCATGCAGCTCGCCGGCCCTGATCGCAATGTCCGCTGCCTGCTCCGCGCTCAAGTCGGCAGCTTGTGTGGCAAGATCGGGCTCGCCCAACCGCCACAGCTCTCGTGCGATGGACAGCGGAGGACTCGTGATCGTAAGGGATCCTATGGATCAATCATCATCTGCCTCTCGCTCTTGGTGCATTTGAGGCCGCCTGTGACGTGGTCGAAGGGGCGCTGTCCGCTAGGCTCCGGACTATGCCCCCCTCCTGGACTGTCCTGATCACTCTGCACTCCATAGCGGCCAGCTATGCATTGATCTTCGGTGCAGTGAACCTGCTGCGCCGGACCAAGGGCGGCAGTCTTCACAGGATCGTGGGCCGCATCTGGGCTGTGGCCATGTATGTCGTCGTGCTGACCTCATTTGGTATCAGAACCATCGACGGCGGGTTCAACTGGCTCCACGCGCTCTCGGTGTTGACATTCTGCACACTGACGGCAGGACTGCGGGCAATCCGGAAAGGAAACATCAGGGCCCACCGCAGCTTTATGACCGGCAGTTACTTCGGCCTGGTCGGGGCTTTCGTCGGCGTAGTTGCAGTGCCCTCGCGCCGCATCCCCCAGCTCGCCATCCATGAGCTGCCCCTACTGGGGCTCTTCATCCTGATCCTGCTCGTCACAGCCGGACTGACAATCATCGGCATCGCCCAGCTGCGCAAAACAAGAATGGCCCCCAGCACGCGTTAGCAGGTGCTTTACCCGACAGCTACTTGGATGATTCGCGTACTGCCAGGGAAGCCAGGGCCGCACGTGGTTCGACGTCGTAGCCCGTCGCCAGGGCACCGAACCAGTTGAGCCCGACCTTCAGCCCGTCCCGTTCCAGACCAGGCAGCCATCTGGAGCGCCACTCATTGAGGGGAATAGCGACTGTTTCGAAGCTGGAATAGGCCTCGACGGTCGAGATGATGCGCTCTGCGCGTGAGCTCAGCGACCAGAAGGGCATGCTGCGCATGCCATCGCTTCCAAAAGGAGCAGGAATGCCCCCGGCATCACGGATCGTCCAAACCTGCTGCTCGCGAATGACTTCTGTGAAGAATGCAGTTGCCTGGGCGCTGCTTGTGGTCATACGAGCATGGTCTCAGACTGTGCCAACTATCGTCTTCCGGCCGGCCGACCATTCGATAGGTCAGCTCTGCACAGCGGCGGTCGCTTCAATCTCCACGAGCTGGTTCTCATACCCGGGCACAGTCACTCCCATAAGAGTGCTCGGCACCTCGTGGGCCCCGAACGCCGCTCTGACTACCTCCCACGCCGCCAGTAAATCCGTCCGGTCTGAGGAGGCCACAAGCACGCGGGTGGAAATTACGTCTTCGAGGCCGGCGCCGGCAGCTTCAAGGGCCAGCCGCATATTCTCAATCGCTTTGGCCGCCTGCCCGGCATAGTCTCCGGGAGCCGCCGTCGTTCCGTCTGTGTTTAAGAGACAGGCGCCTGCAAGGAAGATCAGACGTGAGTCGGCTGGCGCTGTGGCCGCGTAGGCGTATTGGGCGACGTCACTGAGGACACTGGAACGAATGAGCGTTACTGCGCGGGGCATGGATATCTCCTTCACTTGAGGAGGCCAAGCAGCAAGGTGTCTGATCCTCCGTTGCGGCCGACTTTACGGAATCCCAAACGCTCGTACAGAACTCTTGCCCTGTTTCCGTCCTCAACGCTGAGGCTTATAGCCCTCAGCCCGCGGGCTGAAGCCAGGGCGATGAGTCCTTCCATCAGCGCAGTGCCGACTCCCCTGCCCCGGTGGCCGGGAAGCTGCGGCACCAAGCCGCACCCGTCGGAATCCCGTCTGCTTCGGCTATCACGCCGAAATCATCCTCCCTGGGCCATCCCTCGATGTAGTGCGAAAGCTTCGGCGTGCCCAGGAACTGCTCAAGCGTGAACTTGGCCTCGCCACCCCAGTTCATCGCTCCCAAGCCTGCGGCCACGAGAACCTCAAAGTCCCCGGCAGAAGCCTCGCGAATGGTCATCCCCTCATTTCCCATGCTCACGAGCCTAACCTGCGGCCCTACCCCGGTGACTGGCAGCGATTTCCGAGGCTGAGCTGTCATCGCCAGTTCAGGGAGGACCGGCTGTTTTGTTCTTCATCAGCGGGAGCGAAGCACCAAGACCGCGATTTGTTGCGCAGCCTGCTCTGGCGTGATTCCTCTTGTGTCGATGACGGTGGAATCCTTGTGCATGCATGCCCACACCAGGTCAACCGGCAATCTAGCGACCGAATCCGCCGGGATCAAGGAGTCCCCCAGAGCAGGGAAGCCGTCGTTGAGGTCGGCCTCGATTATGGCGAAGCCCTGCTTGCTTAGCAGATTGAGCATGAGCGGCTCGTTGTCGACACACCTCACAGAGGCGTCGGGGTACCTCTCGCGAAGGAGCCGGCTACCTGCGCCGGTGCCGGCACCGAGGTCGAGGATGCTGCGAGCGGCTGTCACTCGGGCAAGGTCCAGAACGGCTGCGAGGTCGCCGAACACCTCGGCGTCGAGATCGAGGACGCGGTGCTGCGCCAGGCTGTCCGGTCGCTGGTGGGTTCGGTGGTCGTGGTCCCGCATCGGGGGGTGCTGGTGATCCATGCCCCTCACCTTTCCGCCGTGGCCGCAGAACCCAGGCCGGCGGCGCTCGGCCTAACGTCGAGGCCATGGCGTCGCTGACCCAGCACGATTTTAGAGACCGTTGCTTCCGAGACGGCCGAAAAGACCCCGAAGCGCCCCTCAACCGCCCACCGGGTTTCCTCTTCGATGAGGTCGGCGTTGATCCTTGCGCCGGCCATGACACCCTCGGCCGCCGCGGTGATCACTTGGGCCATTAAGTTGGAGACGTTGCCCGCGGCATAAACTCCAGGTAAGGCGGTCGCACTCGTCGCGTCAACCTCGATGAACCGTCCGGCTCCGGACGGATGCAGTTGGGACGTTAGCCCAAGTGATTCGAGTAACGCGGACGTGGCCTCCATCCGTGTCCCGACCGCCAGCGCTTGCAGCTCGAACGAACGCCCTTGGCGGAGTGTGAGCCCGGTGAGGTCACCATCGACAGCGTCCACAGTAGCCACGGCACCGTCAACGACCGTGACGGAGCGGGCTGCCAGCTTGGCCCACTCCTCGTCGGTGGGTTCAACGGTGTCGTTGAGGAACAAGGTGATGTCCGGGGACCATTGCCTGAATAGCAGTGCCTGATGGACCGAGAGCGGGCCAGTGCCCAGCACTCCAATCCGTTGCCCGGTGATCTCCCAGCCATGGCAGTAGGGGCAGTGCACAACCCCCCTTCCCCACTGCTGCTGCAGCCCGTCGATGGGCGGCAGTTCGTCGGTCAAGCCGGTGGTGACGAGGAGCCGACGGCAGGAGAACCGGCGGCCATCTCCGAGAAGCACCTCAAATCCCCCGGGGTCCGCCGTGCCGAAACGGCTTCACCCTCGGTGAGCGTTCCTCCGTAGGAGAGCACTTCGCGGCGCCCGATGGACAGAAGTTCTCCGGGGCTAATACCGTCCCTCGAAAGATAACCGTGGACACCCGCCGCTGGTGCGTTGCGGGGTGTCCCAGAATCGATGACCAGCACCGAGCGTAGCGCCCGGCCCAGCGTCGTGGCGGCGCTGAGTCCTGCAGCGCCGCCCCCAACAATTACAACGTCATACCGAGTGGTGTCCATACTGATTTGTCCTTCGTCGCGGCTGAAAGTTTGCCGCCAGCAACATTCGGCGGTTCCACCACCTTCCACCTCATAAAGCGAAACCGGCAAACCATATTGCCGTTATGGCAAACTGTGGGTATGGCAAATGAGCTTGATGACGTCCTCGGAGCGGTCGGCCCCCGGCTTCGGGCACTCCGCGCGGAACGAGACCTCACCCTCGGCGACGTGTCCTCCGCATCCGGAGTGTCAGTGAGCACCCTGTCCCGCCTTGAATCGGGCCAACGCAGGCCAAACCTGGAAATTCTGCTTCCCCTCGCGCAGTTGTATGGCGTTCCCCTCGATGATCTGGTCGGCGCCCCACCCACCGGGGATCCCAGAATCCATCTCCGGCCCATCACCCATGCAGGCATGACCGCTGTTCCTCTCACACGTCGCCCTGGCGGATTGCAGGCCTTCAAGATGGTGCTCACCGGTGATGCCCGCGGGGCGGAGCCCGACCCGCGCGTTCACGAGGGTTACGAATGGCTGTACATCCTCAACGGCCGATTGCGTCTGGTGCTGGGTGACAAAGACTTTGAACTCCGCGCCGGCGAAGCCGCGGAATTCGACACCCATACACCCCACTGGTTCGCCAGCGCCGACGGGGAACCCGTCGAGTTCATCAGCCTGTTTGGACAGCAGGGCGAGCGGATGCACGTCCGCGCCCGACCCAGGCCCTCATAGCCCCGCAAGGGATCGCTGAGAGCCACAGCTCATGCCCAGCTGACATGATGAGAAGCATGGCTGCTTCCCGTCCCAATCCTCAGGCGCGTCTTGAAGGCACCGTCGTCGTTCTTCGCGAGCTAACCGAGGAAGACCTCCCGGCCCTCTTCACAGCTATCGGAAGACCAGAAATATTTGCTGGCGGTTGGGGTGGAGGTATGGGAGCTTATCGAGAGGACTTCGAGCAGTGGGCGGAGTTTCTGAGGCAATGGCTGCCCTGGGAACAAGGCAACGTCTACGCCGTGTGCTTGCGTTCGTCAGATAGCACGGTTGTTGGCACCACTTCGCTCGGCGATTTCGACTTGAAAAACGAGTCTGCGCACATCGGCTGGACTGCTTACTCCCCGGACGTCTGGGGAAGCGGAGTGAACGCTGACGCCAAGCGGCTCCTGCTTAATACAGCCTTTACCCATGGATTTGAGCGCATCCGGTTGCAAGCCGACGTGCTAAACGTTCGGTCGCGGGCGGCGATTGAGCGGATCGGCGCCCAGGAAGAAGGCGTGCTTAGGCATGTCCAACGGCGTGCGGATGGCAGTTGGCGTGACACGGTTATCTATTCCGTTCTGCGGGAGGAATGGCCACGTGTACGCACTGTCCTTGACGAGCGTTTGGCAGCCCGGCCCGACGGCCGCTACATCCCGTCTCCGTAAGTCGATCCTCATAGGGAACGCGTGCTCGTCCTGCCCGATCTCTGATGCCAGACGGGGGGAGCCGAGCTTGCAAGGAATTGGTGAAGGATCTTGCACAGTCTCGTGTCCGGGTTTAGCGTCAGGGCAACACGCCGGCAAGAACCTGCTGCAGGAGGACACAAGAATGCGATACCGAGATCCTTCCTGGTGGCAAGTGGGTGCACTCTATGTAATTGCCGCGACAGCCTTCATCCCGCCCGAGAGCACCAGGCGGATCGTTGTTGGGGTTGTTATGTTTGCGGTTGTAACCGCAGCCGTGGCCGTAAAGATTTTCCGAGCGCGCGCCGAAAACAAAAAATCTTCGGCTTCCCCTGGTCCCTAGTTCGTGCCGATTACCTATACAGTCAGAGGTTCGTTTAGACCAGTTAACTGGTCCGGCGTTCGCGGAACGGGATATGACATCCAACCGCTTGAAGTCCGTGCCCGGCTCGATGCCAGCGAATAGGGCACCTAACCGAGCGACGTGACCCGCCCGTGAAGGATCGGTCATCGTGCACGGCTGCCTTCTACCTACCGGAGGATGTCCACCACTCGTAGAGTGGCATCGAACGGAGGAAGAACAATGGCGAAACGAAAATGGCACGATAACTGGGTGCTCTACCTGATTCCACCGTCTCTTTTCGCCATGTTCTTGGTTTGGCTTATGAGGGACGTCTGGCACTGGTTCTGACGCCGCTCAGAACGTGGACGACCGTAACCAAGGGTGGGCATCGCCCGGCGTTTTTCTCGCCTGGGCAATGGCCGATTGGGCATAGGTCGCCGAATGCGGCACCGTTGCAATAGGCAACTTCGGCCGCCGGCCTCATGAGACTGAGAACACCTCAAGCGCCTTCGGCCAAAGGACCACATAACGTTGGGACTGCTGAAGGTTTGATTGACACTTTGCCTGTGAGGATTTGATCCTTGCGGGTGGAAGGATGTTCCTCATGCCCAAAGCCTTTCCCGAAGAGTTCCGCCGCGATGTCGTGGCGGTTG
>NZ_JBHDJA010000041.1:0-11948 GCF_041877125.1 Arthrobacter sp. E44 | reverse complement strand
AACCGCCACGACATCGCGGCGGAACTCTTCGGGAAAGGCTTTGGGCATGAGGAACATCCTTCCACCCGCAAGGATCAAATCCTCACAGGCAAAGTGTCAATCAAACCTTCAGCAGTCCCGAACCTCCGGGCCCCGCCCCGCGCCGGTTTCCGCCGCCGCTGTTGCGCGCGCAGCAGGCGTTTCCCCAGCCACAGTCTCCTACGCGCTGAACGGCAAGGGTGGTGTGTCGGTCGAAACCCGGCGGCGCATCATCGGCGTGGCGAATGAACTGGGGTTCAGGCCCCGTAAGTCGTCTTCATCTTCTGATCCGCTGCGGACCCGTGTCGTGGGGCTGATCCTGCCCAACATCATCAATCCCATGTATCCCCGGTGGGCCCAGGGCATCATCTCCGCAGCCGCCGAATCCGGATACGAAGTGTTCGTGGCAACCACGCAGGACGACGCGGCCACGCTCGCACAGGTCACCGCCACGCTCGCGAACCGCAACGTGGACGGCGTCATCCTCGCCGCCGCCCTGCGGGAGGACGCCACCGCCTTACGCACCCTGCGGACTGCCCGGATCCCCTACGTCTGCCTGTCCCGAAGGGCCGACTTCCTGCAAGGCGACTTCGTGGGCATTGATGACGATGCCGCGGCAAGCATGCTGATGGAACACATGCTCGGTCATGGGTACACGGACATTGCCACCGTGGTGGGACCGCGTTTCTCCACCGCGTCCCTCACCCGTGAGCAGGCCTTTGTCCGCACTGCGGCTGCTGCGGGCGTCACCATTAGCGGCGAGTGGAAGATCAGCACGCGCGTCAACAACGAAGGCGGCCGGCTGGCAGCCGAACGGCTGTTCTCCTCGCCCAGACCGCCACGGGCCGTGGTGTGCGGCAGCGACGAGCTCGCCATCGGCGTCATGGAATACGCGCTTGCCCAGGGTCTCCGCATCCCCGAGGATGTGGCGGTTGCAGGATGCGACGGGCTGGCCCACAGCCGTTCCGGGTTGATCAACCTGACGAGCATTGTCCAGCCGCAGCAGGAAATGGCCCAGGAGGCATTCGCCATGCTGCTCCGCAGGATCGAGTCCCCGTCCAACACCTACAGCTCTTTGATTTGTCCGCACCGCATCCACATCGGGAGAACGTGCGGGTGTAACGCACCGCCCGCCTAACCGCCCGTCCACTTCACCAGCCCGGGCACCGGCATCCATTGCCGGCGCCGTGATCCCGCACGCCCAAAACACCTCTCTGCCCCCCTGACCCTCAACGAAGGAACATCATGGATTTCAGTTCGAAACGCGTCCTGGTTACCGCCGGCGCAAACGGCATTGGCCTGGCAATCGCTACCAAATTCAAGGCCCACGGGGCGAATGTGTTCGTGACGGACATTGACCCCGACGCCGTCGAAAAAGCGCGTGCCGAGGGCTTCCAGGCCGCTGTCAGCGACGTATCGGACGAATCGCAGGTCCAGGACCTCATGGCCCGGATCCGGGAGGAATTCGGCGGCCTCGATGTCCTGGTGAACAACGCCGGCATCGCCGGACCGACCGGCCCCATCCAATCCATCGACAGCACGGCCTGGAAAGCGACCTTCGACGTCAACATCCACGGACAGTTCTACTGCATCAAGCACGCCCTGCCGCTCCTGCGCTCCGCACCGGGGGCATCCATCATCAACCTCTCTTCGGCGGCCGGCCGCCTGGGCATGGCCGGCCGGAGCGCCTACTCGGCCTCCAAGTGGGCGGTGATCGGCTTGACCAAGACCCTCGCCATCGAGCTCGGAGCAGAGGGAATCCGGGTCAACGCCATCTGCCCCGGCGCCGTCAACGGTCCGCGTATCGATGCGGTGATCGCCGCCAAAGCGGGAATGCTGGGCGAGCCCGTGGACACCGTTTCCGCCCTGTACCGCAACCAGTCGTCGCTGGGCCGACTGATTGAAGCCGAGGACATTGCCAACATGGCCGTCTTCGCCGCCAGCGACATGGCGCGCAACGTCAACGGCCAGGCCTTCGCCGTAGACGGCAACACCGAGAAGCTCTACTAAGACCCCGAAAGGAAACCTCCCATGGCAGCAACACGCAAGGTCATCATCACCAGCGCCGTAACCGGTGCCATCCACACCCCATCCATGTCCGCACACCTGCCCGTCACGCCCCAGGAAATCGCTGATGCGGCCATTGGCGCCGCTGAAGCAGGAGCAGCCATCGTGCACATGCACGCCCGCGATCCGCGGGACGGGCGCCCATCGCAGAATCCCGAGCACTTCGAGCCCATCCTGGACAAGCTCAAGCGGAACACCGACGCGGTCATCAATATCACCACCGGCGGGTCACCGCACATGACCGTCGAAGAGCGCATGCAGCCGGCGGCCTTGTTCAAGCCCGAGCTGGCCTCGCTGAACATGGGGTCCATGAACTTCGGGCTCTACCCGTTGCTGGACCGGTTCAAGGACTTCACCCACGAGTGGGAACGCGAAGGGCTGGTGAAGAGCCGCGACCTGGTTTTCAAGAACACCTTCCAGGACATCGAGACCATCCTGGAGATCGGGAATGCCAACGGGACGCGCTTTGAGTTCGAGTGCTACGACATTTCCCATTTGAACAACCTGGCCCACTTCCATGCCCGTGGCCTGGCCAAGGGACCGCTGTTCGTCCAGTCCGTCTTCGGCCTGCTCGGCGGCATCGGGGCACACCCCGAGGACCTGATGCACATGCGGCGCACCGCGGACCGGCTCCTGGGCGACGACTACCAGTGGTCCATCCTTGGCGCCGGCAAGAACCAGATGCCGCTTGCGACCATCGGCGCAGCCATGGGCTCCCACGTCCGGGTGGGGCTGGAGGACTCGCTGTGGATCGGCCCGGGCCAGCTGGCACGCTCCAACGCCGAGCAGGTCACCCGCATCCGCACCATTCTCGAAGCCCTCAACTTTGAAATTGCAACGCCTGATGAAGCCCGCCAGATGCTGGGCCTCAAGGGCAGGGACGACGTCGGATTCTGACCGGTACGTCGTGTTCGGGACGCCCTTCGGGGCCGGCCACATTCTCCGGCTGCGCCTGCAGAATGTGGCTGGCTGTTCCGTTATTGGACTTCAAATGTGGCGGTGAGCCGGGCCCGTCCGATGGCCTGGCTGAAGAGCTGGAAGCCGAGGTAGGCGGGGCTTGCATCGGCAGGGATGTCGAGTTGTTCAACATCCACTGCGTGAACCACGAAGTGGTAGTGGTGGGGACCGTGTCCTTCAGGAGGAGCCGCGCCCACGAAGCCCCGGAAGCCGGCGTCGTTCATCAGTTGCACCGCAGGCCCGGGCAGGCCGGCCTCGGCAGCACCCGACGGAAGGGAGGTAGTGGACGCCGGCAGGTTGAAGGCTGCCCAGTGCCAGAACCCGCTGCCGGTGGGAGCGTCCGGGTCCAGGACCGTCACGGCAAAGCTTTTGGTCTCCGGCGGGAACCCCTCCCAGGCAAGTGCCGGAGACCGGTCTTCTCCGCCGTCGACTCCCATCTTCCCGCTCGCCTGGGCCGCAGGGAGCGCCTGCCCGTCCTGGATCTCTGGGCTGGACAAGGAGAATTCAGGAAGCTGG
The DNA here is from genome assembly GCF_041877125.1 of Arthrobacter sp. E44. NCBI lineage: Bacteria > Bacillati > Actinomycetota > Actinomycetes > Micrococcales > Micrococcaceae > Arthrobacter > Arthrobacter sp. E44. The sequence goes on along the minus strand of NZ_JBHDJA010000041.1, from coordinate 8,390 downwards.
GGAAGTGCGGCATACGGATCGTGGGACATCTCTTGATTACCTCTCCTGACAACGGGATGGGAACTGCCGGCATAACGCGGTTGGAACGGGTTGCCTGCTGCACACTCTAACGCGCAGTCCATTGGATGAATTCGATTCCTTGGAGTGGAACCGCTGATGCCCTGGAGCCCGGTGGGACGGCGCCGGCAAGCAACAGCCCTAGCCGGCGGGCTCCTCCGCGATGTCCTCGGCCCACAAGTCCGGTTTGTCTTCCTGGAACGCACGCATCATGTCCACGCACCGCGGATCATCCAGGACCACCACCTCAACACCGCGCGAGCGCAAAAGGTCGAACTCGCCGTCGAACGTCCGAGCCTCACCCACCACCACGCGCGGGATCTTGAACTGGATGATGGTTCCCGTGCACATCGCACACGGGGCCAGGGTGGTGTAGAGCGTGGTGTCCCGGTAACTCTTCTGCCGGCCTGCCGCGCGAAGGGCGGACATCTCACCGTGCGCTATCGGGTCGCCACTCTGGACCCGTTCGTTGTGCCCGCTCGCGATGACCACACCGTCGCGGGCAAGGGCGGCCCCGATCGGAATACCGCCCTCTTTGAGGCTCTTTTGGGCAGCCCGGTAAGCGGCTTCGAAGGCGGGGTCGAAGCTTGGCTGCACTTGAGGTACCACAGCGGAAGGCTCAGTTGGATGGGTCATGCGGTCATTCTCGCACGACCCCCAAGTGGTAAGTTCTGCCGCATGGAATGTGTGGTGCTGTACACAGTGCGGGAGGGCATCGACCGCTCCCGAATCATGGAGACCTTCCCCCGCCACAAGGCCTACTACGAGGCCTTCCACGCCGGTGGCGGCGGACTGGTGGCTCTGGGCGCATTCGGGACTCCGGATCCGGCTGCCAGCTCGATGGGGATCTTTACGTCGCGTCAGGAAGCCGAACGTTTCGTCGCCGGAGACCCTTTCGTGACGGAAGGGCTGGCCGAGCCACGGCTCCTGGAATGGAACGCCGTGCACTTCGGCTAGGCAAAGCACCGTATCAGATGGTCACGTTGAGCCCCGCCGTATAACCGGCTGCGGCTGAACCAGTCATCGTTGCCAACTGGTAGATGCCGCCGTCGTCGCCGAACACATTGTCCGATTTCAGCGTTGTGCGGGTCATGTTCGTGATGCTGCGCTCGTACCCGGGGGTGGCGTACACGTCGTCGCAGGCTGCCTGCGGCAGGGCGATTTGGGAGACGGCCAGTACCTGCCCGGCAGCCGTTGCATTGTTCATCGACTCGAACACCTCGAAGTGGATGTGCGGCCAGCGCCCGGAGTAGGCGCCGGGGAAGATGGACGTGAACGTGACCTGCCCGTTGGCATCGGCTTCCTGCACACCGCGGAGGTAGTTTTCGCTTTTCAGACTGGAGTCATACATCGAGTATTTCCCGTCCCGGTCGCAGTGCCACGCGTACACCGCGGCACCGGCCATCGGGGTGCAGCCGTTGGCATTGTCCAGGAGGGTCAGCGTGAACGTCAGCGGAATGCCCTCGGCCTTGGCGGACGCGGTTCCGAAGCTCGAAGTGATGTCCCGGCGCACCACTCCGGACGCTTCCAGGACGTTCGGTCCGTTGGAGCCGTCCCCGGGGTAGGGGCCCGCGGTTTCCTTGGGGATTTCCACGCCGCACTCGGCGATGGCGCGCGTCAGGGTTGGCGTGGCGGTGGCGGCGTCCGTGGCCGAGCCAGCAGCGGAGGACGACGCAGCGGCGGTAGCCGTAAAGGTGGCCGACGAGGTGGCACTCGTGTTTCCGGCCGGGGTACAGGCGGCGAGCGCGGCGGCCGCACCGCCTGCCCCCAGGAACAGTCCCAGGGACCTGCGGCTCACCAGGGTGTTCAAGTCGAACTCCAGGCCCCGGTCGTGATCGGGATGCGGCTGGTCAGAGTCGGACTGGCGGGGTGTGCGTGAAGTGTTCATGATCCAAGGAGACCCCGCGCAGATATGCCCCGCACTGGTTATCGCTGTGCCCGTGCTGTGAGTCGGTTTAATCGAGGCTCTTCCGGACGGCCTGGCGGGCGGCTTCGAAAGCGGGGTCGAAGCTTGCCTGCGCTTGAGGTACCGCATCCCGACAAGAGTCCCTCACACGAGTTAGCTAAGCTGGTCCGAGAGGCAAGGGGAATGAGCATGGCCAAACGTAAGGCGACCGCACTGGATGTGGCAAAGCGGGCAGGAGTGTCCCGCAGCGCTGTATCGCTTGTGCTCAATGGCAGGGCCCAGGGCAACGTCACGGCGGAACGACAAGAGCGCGTCCTTCGCGCTGCGGCGGAACTGGATTACACACCCAATTCAGTTGCCGTAAGTCTGCGCAACCAACAAACTTCTACTATCGGGGTTATCACGGATGACATCGTCACCAGCCCCTTCGCAGGCCGGTTGATCAGTGGCGCCTCCCGCACGGCCCTTGCCCGGGGATACATGGTCCTTGTTATCGATTCGGAGCACGACGTGTCCCGCGAAAGCACCGCGGCACAGCAACTCGCGCACCGGCAGGTGGACGGCATCATGTATGCGACAGGCAGCCTGCGCGAAGTGACCACCCCGGCAACGATGCGTACCTTGCCGGCGATACTTGCCAACTGCACTGACGCCGCCTCCCCGTTCCGCTCGGTCATCCCTGCAGAGGTCGACGGTGGACGTGCAGCCGCACAGCTGTTGATCGACCTGGGCCACCGCCGCATCACCCTGCTAACGGGGACCCTCAGCTCACCTGCCGCCCCGCAGCGCGAACAGGGTTACCGCGAAGCGATGGAAGAAGCCGGACTAGGCCGCGAACAACAACGCGTCCACCTGACCGGCTGGGACATCGATGACGGCTACCGGGCTGCGTCCGCTGTGCTGGGCGGCGGAGACCGGCCGACGGCGATCATCTGCTCCAACGACAGGGTAGCCACCGGCGTGTTGTTGTATGCGGCAGCCGCAGGGCTGCGTGTTCCCCAGGATCTGTCCGTTGTTGGATACGACGATCAGCAGCATGTGGCCGCCAACCTTGTTCCCGCCCTCACCACCGTGGCACTTCCGCACGCCGAAATCGGAGCAACGGCCATGTCGATGCTCTTGGATGAGGTCGAAGGAAAAGCGCCCGCGGCAGAGACTCATGAGGGCGAAACGATCCTGGTGCCTTGCCGGATCATCACCCGGGCATCTACTGGCGCTCCCCCTGCTTCCTGATAGGGCAGGACCCCCACTCCCCCGCTTCAGCTGACACTCTTCAGAATTCTGGGCGGGTTCCCCTATCCGGCCGCCCCGGCGGCATTGAGCTTGTTTTCCCCTGCCTACGGGTAAAGCCGTTCCCCGGGGATCCCCGCGCGCGACCCTTACAAAGTAACGGACGAAAAAGTTCTTGACACGTGTTAGGTACCACTCCTAACCTACTTAACACGTGTTAGGAGGAGCCGACAATGACGTCTGAAAAGACACCGGGGCAACAAGCCCCTTCGCATTCGCTGCAGTCCGGCAGCAAGCTTTCACAACTCACCCGCCGTTCCATGCTGGGCTTGAGCGGACTCGCCCTGGCGGGAGCCACCGTGGGGGCGTGGCCCCGGCTGACCGGCGCAGACATCCCGGGCCGGGGCAGCAAGGCCCTGAACATCGCCATCCTTGGAACGGCCGCGGATGCCGCGGGACGCCAGGGCCTGATCCAGGCCTTTACCGCCGCGCATCCGGACATTCCAGTGCAGCTGCAGGCCATCCAGGGTGCGGACTGGAAGGACTTCTTTTCCAAGATCCTGACCATGGTTGCTGCGGGAACACCGCCGGATGTCGTCTATGTCGCCACCGAAGGTGCCCAACTTTTCGCCGACAAGCTCGCCGAGCCTTTGGACAGTTATGTCCGCCGGGACGCCACGGCGATGAGCGATTATTTCGACGACGTTCATCCCAGCCTCTTGGAAGCCTTCATGTACCAGGGAAGCCTGTACCAGCTTCCATTGGACTGGAACGCGGCGAACATGTACCTGAATACCACCACCTTCGCCCAGGCCGGCCTTGAGCGGCCAAAGGACGATTGGACCAAGGACGACTTCACCGCCACCCTGCGGGCCCTGCGCAAGGCCCGCCCCGTTGATTTCACCCCGTACTACTGGACCAACCGGCTTTTTGGCGGGGTTGTGCCATGGCTTTACGCCAATGACACCAGCTTCCTGTCCGAAACGAAGGCTCCCGGCGGGGACTGGCTTTGGGACCGCTTTTACCCCAACGACCCTGCCAGGGGTACCCGCGGCGGCGGGTATCAGTGGCTGGCTCCCAACGCCGAGGACGGGCGGGTTGTCGAGACCTTCGACTACCTGCGCGAACTCGTCGCCGAGGGACTCGGCGTGCGTCCCGAATCCGGGGGCGGCAACGCCCTGGTGGGCCTGTTCGGCAACAACCGCATCGGCACCACGCCGGCCGGTGGCTACTGGGCGCAGGGCCTGCATGAGGCCGGGATGACCGCCGGTCAATTCGACGTACAGTTCTTCCCCCGCTGGCGGACCCAGCGCCATCAGTTCGGCGCTGCCGGCTACGCAATCATGCGCACAGCCAAAGACAAGGACGCGGCGTGGGAATGGGTGAAGTTCTGCTCCAGCCGCGAAGCGATGCAGCTGGCGATTCCGAAACCGAACACCACGCCCACCCGCCGCTCAATGGTCAACGAGTCCTTCTACGCTGCCACTGGCCCCCGTCACTGGAAAGTCTTCTACGACACCCTGGACAGGTTCCCCACCTCCGGCCCGATCCCCGCGCCGCCGCAGCAGGCGGCCGTCGAGACTGCCCTGATGAAGAACGTCTCCACCGCGGTCAGCGGCAGCTCCGCCGATGTCCGGGCAGCGATGGGCAACCTGCAGCGCGACCTTGAACTGGCTCTGAGGAGGAACTCATGACCACCACTTCCACCGCCCCACGGCAAACCGTGAAACCACCGGCCGCGCGCCGCTCCTTTGTCGAGCGTTGGCTGGCGAGGATCTTCCTTGCTCCCACAGTGCTCGGGATGGCCCTTTTCACGTTCCTGCCGATCATCGCTTCGCTGGTCCTGGCCTTCTTCCGCTGGGACATCATCTCCGCGCCACAGTTCGTCGGTTTCGCCAACTTCGCCTCACTGGCACAGGACCCCACCGTGCGCGTGTCCTTCCTGAACACCATCGGGTTTGTCATAGTCGCGGTAATCCTTCAACTGGGCATCGCCCTTGGCCTGGCCTCCATGCTGCAGGCCAGGATGCCGTCCTGGCTGAGGGTGTTCCTCCGTTCCACCTTCTTCTTCCCCCTGGTCCTGTCCGCCGCATCGGTGTCCATCTTCATGCGGTACATGTTCAACGAACAGTTCGGCGTAGTGAACTGGCTCCTGTCGCTCGTCGGGATTCCCGCTGTGCCGTGGCTGACAAGCCCCACGGCGTCTGCCGCCGTCGTGGTCCTGGTCTATGTGTGGCAGAACTTCGGGTTCTCCTTCCTGCTCTTCCTCGGCGCCCTCACCAACATCCCGAAAGAACTGCACGAAGCAGCGAACCTGGATGGCGCCACGGGCTGGAAACAGTTCAGCAATGTGACTCTTCCATTGATCAGCCCCACTGTGCTCGTGGCCTCTGTCATGGCCATCATCAGTGCCCTGCAGGTCTTCGACCAGCCGTATGTCCTGACCAACGGCGGTCCCGGCGATTCCACCCGCACCGCCGTCATGGTCATCTTTGAATCCGCCTTCCAGCAACTGGAGTTCGGCAAAGCCTCTGCCATCGGCCTGGTACTCACCGTGCTGATCCTTGCCGTCACAGCCCTGCAATTCCGCCTTAGCCGCCGCTTCGTCTTCTACCAGTGAGGTCCCCCATGTCCAGCCAGACTTTGCAGACCGGGACCGGCAAGCATTCCGGTTCCATCACCGAAACGCCGATCACCCCTAAGCCCTCCCGCAGCCGCCGCCTGCCCGCAGCGGGCACCGTCGGCAGATACGCGGCGTTGGCCGTGGCAGCGGCGCTGACCCTCGGCCCTGTCCTGTGGACCTTGTCCACCTCGCTGCGGACGCCGTCGGAATCCTTCAACCTGCCGCCGTCCTTCCTTCCCATCAACCCTGACTTCACCGCCTACCAGGAAGTGTTCAAGCAGATCAATGTCGGCCTCCTGGTCCTGAACAGCGCCCTGGTGACCGGGTTGATTGCACTTGGGCAGATGGCGTCGGCGACCCTGGCCGGCTATGCCTTCGCCCGCCTGGACTTCCGCGGCAAAAACGCCATCTTCTCACTGGTGCTGGCCACCATGATGGTCCCGGTGCAGGTCACCATCGTCCCGGTGTTCATGCTGATCCGGGGAATGGGTCTGTCCGACACCCTGCTGGCCCTGATCCTGCCTGCCATTCCCACAGCATTCGGAACCTTCCTGATGCGCCAGTACTTCCTTGGCCTGCCAAACGACTTCGCCGAAGCAGCCGCCCTGGATGGAGCCGGGCCGTGGCGGATTTTCCGTTCGGTCTACGTTCCCCTGGCGGTCCCCGGCATGGCCATCGTCGGGATCCTTGCCTTCAACTTCCACTGGAACGAGTTCTTCCGGCCACTGATCCTCACCATCAGCGAACAGAACTTCACCCTTCCCCTCGGCCTGGTCACGCTCCAAGGCAACCTCGGAACCGGCAGCATCTCCGTGGTCCTCGCCGGCGTGATCCTGTCCATGCTGCCGGCACTGGTCGTCTTCATCTTCGGCCAACGAACCCTGCGAGAAGGCCTGACGGCCGGCGCCAGCAAATAACCCAGACTTCCAAAAGGAACCCATGGAAACCCTCACTACGAACAATGCAGCAGCCACCGCCGACGTTTACAGGCCTGCCCTGCATTACGCAGCACGAAATACTTGGCTCAATGACCCCAACGGCCTGATTTTCCATGAGGGCGCCTACCACCTCTATTACCAGAACAACCCGCTGGGCAACGTCTGGGGAAACATGTCCTGGGGACACGCCACGTCCACAGACCTGTTGACCTGGACAGAACACCCTGTCGCCATTCCCTGCGACGAAAACGAAGAGATCTTCTCCGGCAGCATGGTCTATGACCGGGACAACACCAGCGGCTTCGGCGCCGGTTCTGTTGCCCCGCTCGTAGCCATCTACACCAGCGCCTACAAACCAGGCTCCCAGCACGAGGGAATCCAGGCCCAGTCCTTGGCCTACAGCCTCGACGGGGGCTACACCTGGACAAAGCACGCCGACAACCCTGTACTGGACCGCCGGTCAGCCAACTTTCGCGACCCAAAAGTCATACGGTACGACGGCGGCGAGGGCAGTTACTGGGTGATGGTCGCCGTCGAAGCCCAAGACTTCAAGGTGGTCTTCTACAAGTCCGAAGACCTGAAAAACTGGGAACCCCTGAGTACCTTCGGTCCCGCGAACGCCACCGGGGGTATCTGGGAATGCCCGGATCTTTTCCCGCTGCCAGTTGATGGCGACCCGGAAAACCTCAAATGGGTGCTGACCGTCAACCTCAACCCTGGCGGCCCTAACCGCGGCTCGGCCGGCCAATACTTCGTTGGCGACTTCGACGGAACCTCCTTCATTTCCACGAGTACGGTGACCTCAGGCCTCAACGGGGGTGACCTACGGGGCGACTACCAATGGCTGGACTGGGGCCGGGACTACTACGCAGCTGTCTCCTTCAACGACGCCCCGGACAACCGCCGCCTCATGATCGGGTGGATGAACAACTGGGAATACGCCAACCACATCCCCACCACACCCTGGCGCAGCCCCATGAGCCTCGCCCGCGAAGTCTCCCTCCAATCCATCGACGGAGATCTGGCACTGGTCCAGCAACCAGCAGGCGACTGGACGGCGTTGGCCGCCCTGGAGCCGTTCTCACTTGCGGACACCACGATTGACGACGGCGTGAGGATGCTGCAGGGTGCGGCAGGCACGGTTCAGCGCATTGATGTCAGCCTTGCTCCCGGAAGCGCGAAGGAATTCGGACTTGTCCTGCGTGGCGACGGTGCCAAAGGGACCCGCGTGGGCATCCGCCCGGACGAAGGCCAACTGTTCGTCGACCGGCGGGAGTCCGGACAGACTGATTTCCACGAATCCTTCCCCTCCCTCGACACCGCGCCCGTACGGACAACGTCCGGTTCCTACGACCTCAGCATCGTCGTTGACCGCTGCTCCGTTGAAGTCTTCGCCCAAGGCGGCCAGGTCACCATGACCGAGCTGATTTTCCCGGCCGAGGGCAGCACCGACCTCGCGGTCTTCGCCGTGGGCGGTACAGCCACGATCAATAGCCTTCAGGTCACGCGGCTGGCCTAGGTGTATTGACCTGAGAGGTTGGTGACGCGGCTGGCCGGTGGCTGACCGTTGAGTGAGGTGTGGCCTCGATGATGATTGTAATGATGGAGCCAGTCGGCGAAAGCGGCAACACGCTCG
>NZ_JBHDJA010000040.1:0-17925 GCF_041877125.1 Arthrobacter sp. E44 | reverse complement strand
TATGACCGTCTTGGTCAGCTGTTTGAGCAGCCCGTCCGGACCAGTCAGAGACAATCCCTGTTCACGGGCCATCCTCACCAGCTCACGGGCGGCCTCAGCCTCCGAATCTTCCTTCGGTTTCGCAGTGGTGTCCGCAGTCTTCACGGCATCCAGTGTCACCGGCATATCCAGCTCATTCCTGCCAAGCAGACCGCCTGGCGTGTCGAGCCGGATACACCGTTAATTCCACAGTCCCCATCCATGAAGGCGTGAAGTACGCCAGGGCCGGGATCATGGTCACCGACCTGCGGCCCACCGGCAACCAGGCACCCTTGGCCCTGTTCGTAAACCCGCACGAGGAACGCCGCGTCGGAACACTCCTGGAAGACGTGACCCGCCGGTACGGGCGCGGCGCCATCGGCCTCGGCCACGCCGGCATCAAGACCGGTCTGGACTGGACCATGAAACGGGACATGCTCTCCCCCCGCTACACCACCCACTGGGATGAACTCCCCCTCGTCAAAGCCGCCTAACCACAAGCCACACGCATGACCGCACCACGAAAGAACACCCCATGACCCTCACGCCCGAAGCCCCCACACGGACTCACGATTTCCAGGTCCGGACCGACTCGGCAGGCAAGCCCCTCGCCATCCGCTACGACGGACGGATCTGGATTGTCGATCCCGACACCGAAACCCAGCACTGGTACGGACGGGACGCTTGGTGGGACACCCGGCGGACCGCGGCCGTGGGCAGCGGCGACATGGTCAGCATCGAGTACTGGCGCGTCCAGGTCCGGCTCGGCTCCGACTCGGCGCTGCGGACCTTCACGATCCGCCGTGAACCGCTCGCAACACAGTGGCTGCTGGAGTCCATCGATGACGGCTCCTGAGTCCCGGCCCCCGAGGAGTCCGGGACCGATCAGTGATCAGACGTGGGAGGCGATCAGGGCGGAGTTCACCCTGCCGTCCCTGGCCCAGGTCCGCCGCAGGTTTGCTGAGCTCATCGATGACCCTGAACCGGTGATGCAGCAGCTTGTCCGCGTCTTCTTATCCGGACTACGGAGGGTGTCCCGATCCAGTTCGTGTCAGTGCCGGCTAAGCACCAGTCAGCCGAGAATAGGAAGTTCGCATGGCGCCGACTTAGAGGTCACCCTTTCGTTTGGAGATCTGGCTTAGACGAGTGTTCCAGGCTACGAATGCGCCCGCTGTCAGGCATGCGGCGGCAATTGCCCCCCAGAGCGGGATGGGTATGTAGAGGACGAAGAGCGCTTTGATGGGGAGGGGCAATAATGCGATGGCGAGCAGTACCGCGATTGGCCGGAGTCGCCCCTGAATGCCCCAGGTCAGAAGACCTGCCACGAGCAGTGAACCTCCAGCTAGGGACAGGATTTCAGCAGACATGGCGGCGCCGCCTGGGTAGAAGAACCTTTGAGCTCCTCCTCCCTGCAGGTAGCTGGTGAAGCCCAATATCAGGGCACCTAAAGGTGCGCCAATCGTCAGCACGCGGCGAAGCGTTGCAGTGTGTACGGGATCGCCGACCAGACTCAGGATTGAGCCGCCAATGAAGACTGCCAGCACCGGCCAACTCACGGAAACCACGCCGTTGATTGCTGATGACATCAGCGGTGTAGTCACAGCCGTGAGGATTGAAAGGCCTAGGAGGATTCGTCGCAGACCACTCAGACCGAGAACTGCTGCTCCAAAAGCTGCCAGAACCAGCACATAAGTCAGCGCAGCTGGGGTGGTGAATGAGGCGAAAAGCCCTGGGCCGGGGGCGTAGCTGTTGTATCGGAACCATCGCCCAAGCTCACCTAGGACAAGCATGATGGCGGCGAAGATAGAAGCAACCGTCAAAGCCATGCATGAGACGTTGTCTCGCGCCTGCGCCGGAATGCCGCCCAGAATGCGTTCGCATCGCGTAGTTAGGCCGGCACCGATCAGGTTGAACAGCTCCGAAGTGGATGCGACGGTCCTGCGTTCCTGCTCGGCAGCGTCCATGAGGACTCCCAGCATTTCGTCGCCGTTGCGCTTTCGCCAACTTCTCGGGTAGGCCAACAGTGCCCGGCGATAGCTGGATTCCAAGGATGTCAGTGTTTCGCTCATGCCAGACCTCCGGCCGGACGGAGTTGAAGGCTGGCTTTGGCCAGGCGAACGTTCGCGTCGAGTCTTTTCACTTCCCGATGGAGTTCATCGACTCCGGCGTCAGTCAGGTCGTAGTAACGGCGGAGCCTGCTCCCCACGATTTCTTCACGGACCACGATGATGAGACCTTCTTCTCGTAGCCGATCCAAAGAGGCATACAGAGTTCCCGGCTGCAGGGCCACGCGGCCCTCGGAAAGTCTCTTGGTCTCGGCGAGAAGTGCGTATCCGTGCTGCGATCCTTGGGCCAGAACCGACAGCACCATGAACGTTGGTTCTCTCATCTCACGTTTGCTCATACCGTGAATATATTCAACTCATCTGACTATCCGGCTTAGGTGGATCGGCGTGTCGGTTCGGCCGCCCGACCGTTGGGATTCCTAAGTCGACGGCGCCGGGCATTTGGCGACTCTGCAGCTTGAACATCTGGGCGAGCTTCATTTCAGCGCTGTTGAGCGTAACCCGGAGTCCTTCGGCATCACCGATCCAGCCGTGTTGTTCGGCTTCGGTAATGCGTTCTTCGAGGTTGTCGATGATGTCCTGCAGCCTGTTGATCTGGCTGGGATCCGGACGGAGAAGGGCACAGCGGAGGCAGGCGTGTTCGTGTTGACAGCCTGTTCCGTATGCCCGTCCGCAGCTGCCCAGGCTGAGTTTGCGTTGCACGAAATGGGCTTCGAATTCGTCCCATTCGGCCGCGGTTGGTTCGCGGTATTCTTCGGTGGGCCGAATGACCCGTCGCTTTTCGATGAAGGTGCGGTGGTGCCGGATGACGTCCCTGGGATAGATCGCTGCGTATCCCTGGGTCGTCGCCAGGCTGGCGTGCCCCATCAGCACCTGCACGATGTGTGGAGGCAGACCGCTGGCAAGTGCCTCGGTTGCGAAGATGCGACGGAAATCGTGCGGGGTGAACCTCACCTCGGCACCGCTGACCTTGATATGTGCGCGTCGCGCCAAGTCATTGAGCAGCGTGGAGACGGTGGCCGTCGTCATCACGTTCGGCGGTCCGGCGCCACGGCGGCGGACGAACAGGTGCGGCAGGGGTGAGCTCAGCACTTTCTCAGCTGAGTCCCATCGCTGTGTCAGCGGTGCACTACCCGTGTCCTTGGTGATACGAGAAAGCACTCGGTACAGCACGTGCACGAGCTCGGGGCCTGCCACCATCAGACGCTCGGTGTCGGTCTTGCTCGGAGCGAAGTGCAGCAGCGGTATGGTCTCTCCGGTCGCTGGAACCTTGTAGGGCTGGATGCTCATGTGCACCAACTCGAGGACTTCTTCGATCCGTGCACCGGTGTGTCGAAGTGTCTCAACAAGCGCCCAAGTCCAAAAGGCGTTGTCCTCCTCAAAGGACAGGTCCCGGTCCTTTCCATTGCGCCGAATCCGGACATGTGCATATTCACTGCTCTGGAAGACTTCCCAAGCCTCGCCGTCCATGTCGATAGTTTGGCCGGCGCCGGCCATCTTGGCATCCGCCAGGGTTGCTTCTGCTGCGCGGAGGGCCTGTTCGGCAGCCTCCACCAGACGGGGCAACACGGGAGCCAGTTCACGGGTGCGCTGTTGCATCGTTGCGATGGTCGCGCGCCGGTGCTTCACGTAACCACGGGTTTCCGCGAAGGTTACGGGGCTTGGAGCGACCCATTGCGCCCAGAAGGCATCTTCGAGTGCCCATTGGCTGATGTCGAGATAGAACGCCCGGACGGAGAAGAAGACGCTGTAAACTTCCCGGCGCGGCGAGCCGTCGGCCTTGACTTTGACCCTGGCTTTCCAGCCAGCAGCCTGCTCCGGAGTCAGTGCGAAGCTGCGTTGGTCAGGGTCGTGCTTGACGATGTCGGCGAAGAAGAGGCCGGCCAGATACCTGCCCAAAGCACAGAGCGAGGCGTAGTCGAGGCCAGCCGACCGGACCTGCAGATAGCGGATGAGTGGTTCCCGGCAGGGGCCGGTGATGCCGTAGTAGTCGACCATCTCATCCACCGTTTTCGGTCCGACGCGGAGCCGTGTAGGCATGGTCCCGGAATCGTGTCTGATCCATCCCAGCCCGTGCAACACGGGCCATACGGCGGTCAGCCCGCTGCGGCTGACGTCGATCAGCTTCCCGGGAAGCTGGGTAGTCAGGTCGAGGATGTCTTCGGCTGTGAGCTGGCGGATCGATTTGCCTGTATGGGCCTGAATGCGACCTAAGGTCAGGATCCCGCTAGTGGCCTGGGCCGGTGAAGCCTTCGCATGGACGAGGGCGTTTTCGAGTTCAGCTGTGTGGGCGGGATCCCGGAACCGGCTGAGTGCTTTCCAGAAGGCAAAGCGCTGACCCGCGAGCCACCGGTGGGACGGGCGCATGACGTCCAGAGCCAGCAGCGGTCCCATCGCCGCATTGAGTCCTTCGACCTCGTTGCGATTCTTCGTGTTCTTGCTTGAACCACCGGCTATTCTGAGCCGCCACGTCAGAGCGTCATGCCCGACCTGGCCCTCGAACAGCGCCCAGCGATCCTGCCAGGTTTCACCCGGCAACTGCCTCAGATGACCGAGTAAGCGCCGAATGCGCGCCCTGTGCTCATGCACCTGTGGCCAGTACGGGCGGCAGTGCTCAAGACGGTTGATGATGTCCTCAATGCTGGCGCTGGTCAGCGGTCCAGGCGGGATGGGCGGCAGTGCAGGCGGTTGTTGTCCCTGTGGTGGCGGCGTGTGGTCATTCCAGCTTCGTCGTGCGGTCTGGATCTTATTGATGGGCGGAGTTGTCACTGGTTCCCCCAAAGCACGCGCAACTCATCGGGGTTATAGGGCTGACCGGCCGGTGAACTGTCAGCGGCAGGGGAAGTCCTGCTGCTCAGATGGGTTCGGTAATGCTCGATGACTTCCTCCAGACGTGGAACCGCGTAGACCGTGGTCGTAGTCAGCGACTGGTGACCCAGTAACTGCTGGACTTCGTGAAGGCCCATCCCGCCCTCGAGCGCTCGGATCGCGAACGTGTGCCGCAGATCGTGCAGCGTCCAGTTCGAACCGAGAAGGTCGTTGCAGCGTCTCAGGACGGCGCGCATGGCTTCGTAGGTCAGAGGACGGGGCTCGCCCCGCAGCGTGAGCCAAACCGGCTCATCCGGGCCGGCAACGCCTCCTTCGAGCTGATACAGCCGAAGCCATACGAAAGCATCAGGAGCCGCGGGTAACCATTGCAGCTGGCCACCTTTGCGGTAAACGCCGATCAGCTGGTCACCCACGTTGACCCGGTCGCCCGTGAGCCCGAGCAGCTCGCTCGCCCGCGCACCGCTGCTGACATAGAACGCCACCAACGCCCGATCCCTGTTGGACCGCAAACGCCGGAACAGATCGTTGAACTTACCATCCGGGATTGATCTGGGCACCCGGTTTGCCTGGCGCTGACGCAAGGGCTGGCGCCGCACCAGAGCAAACTCCCGCTGAGGATCATGATGCGCATGGGATCGCCCACGACGCAGCTCGAAAGGATTCACGATAGGCCCGTCACCCATCCGAAGCTGGAAAGCGTAAAACTCCTTACACACCGTCGTCGTGTGGTTGATCGTCGAGGGCGAGTAACGCACTCCGAGATGCTTCTTTCCCGTGACAAGGTTCCGGCTCCCCCGCCGCTGAGGGACGTTACGATTCCCGACGAACTTCTCGGCCTGGCGCGCCCACAACACGAAGTCACGCGCTTCAAGGGACGTTGCCTGCTCCCAGCTGACCCCGACAGCCCACAAAAATCGAAGGAACCGAAGCAACGACAAGGCATAGCTTCGTACCGTCTGAGGCGAACGGTCCGACGCTGCCAGGTCAAGCAGATACTCCGTGGCAGGAGCGAACTCCTCGCCCACCGCGTCGAGGATAACGAACCCGGGAACACCGGAGCGAGGAATCACCCGCCCGACGTTCGCGACAGTCAGCCCCTCCGCTCGATGCCCATCCCGACTGCAATCCGAGAGATCCATGACCAAAGCATGACGCTGACAGGGCTCGTCCCAGGTTGGAGACACGCGCGTTAACCATCGACTTAGTCCGGTAAACAGATCATTGACGACGGCACCTACTGTCCGGGGTTTCAGTTCCTCGCCGGCGGCCGGCTCCAACCGACCGTTGTGGACCTTTTCCAGCGGGCGATGGAACTGAGAATCCCGCACAACTACTTCACGGTCTGGATGATCACACCGTCCCGGGAACTCGGTGGAGCCCGCCCCGTGGACCTCCTGAAAGGCGGTCCCGCTCCCCTGCTTCTCGCGCTGGAATCCTTCCGCTGGCGCTAGAAACGGACCGCGCTGGCGGGGTGCGTAACCCTGCCGAGAGACCCCAGAGAATGACAGGAATGTCCGCGTTCACCGCAGTGTCATGTGCCGCTGTTAGGGTCGGCGGATGGATGAACTCTTGCTGGGACAGATGCCTGCCGCCGCGGCCCGTGAGCTGTCGGGCCGGGCGGGGTTCGACGTCAATTTCCTCGGTCCGGCCGTGCCAGTTCCGGCCCTGCCCGGTGCTGAGACGGTATTGCTGCCTTACACGCACTTCTCCGTGCTCATGCGGCCAGATAAGCGTCTCGCCGCGGTGACTGCCTTGGGGATTGACGGGGCGAAGCTAATGGACCTGGACAGGTCCGGCATCCAGTGGCGGCTTGACCCCCGGCTTGGCGAGGACCAGCAGACCGGTGAAAGGGTATACGCCCGCAACGACATCGACCGCGGCCACCTGGTCCGCCGGGCCTCAGCGGTGTGGGGCGACACCCGCGCCGAGGCCGCACAGGCCAACGAGGACACGTTCCACTACACGAACGCAGCCCCGCAGGCGGCCAAGTTCAACCAGGGGCTGGAGCTGTGGCTGGGAATGGAGTCCTACCTGCTCGATAACGCAGCCGACCATGGCCGCCGGCTCGTAGTCTTTACCGGACCCATTTTCAGTGACGTTGACCCGGTCTACCGCGGCGTCGACATTCCCTTACAGTTCTTCAAGGTCGCTGCCTTCCTGCACGATGGAGAGCTGGCCGCGACCGGCTACATCGTGGACCAAACGCCCCAGCTCGGTGACCTGCCGGACGTTCCCCGCCCCGGCCTCACCGGCGATGCGCCCCCGTTGGGGCCATTCCGCACCTTCCAGGTGCCCATCAGGGACATCGCCAGCCTCACAGGGCTGGACCTGGACCAGCTGGTTGCCGTGGACCGAATGCCCATCGCCGCCACCTTGCCTACCGCACGGCCCACCACCGCTTGGCGCCAGCTCCACTCCCGCGAAGACCTGGACCTGGACTTCGATCTGGAAGACCACTGATCTCCTAAGCAACCGGCATTCGGCTGTGGGGGAGCTGGACTGCGAACCGTCCACCGGCGCGCACGGGCGCAGGAACCCGGGTTCCGCATTACGCCAGTGCCTGCCGCCCTAAGCCGTAAGCAGGCTGATGGACGCCGCGGCCACTGGCCATTCAGACTGAACCATGGACGACACGGAAAAGCATGAAACCATCGCCAAGGTCACCAACCGCCTCGCCGCGCGCTTCCCGGAAACGCCCCGGAAAGTCATCGCCGGCGTCGTAGCCGAAGAGTATGAACTCCTGGACAGTGGCCGGATCCGCACCTACATCCCCACTCTGGTCGAACATGGTGCCAAGAACCGACTTCGCAAAGTCGCTGCCCGTACCGAGAACGCGTAGACAACCGAGACCTTTCCTTGGATCCGGGACGGTCTCCGCGGGAAGCTATGTTCCGGCGCCATCTGCCCCGAGGTCTAAGGTTCGGGGATGGTTCCGGCGAGCCCCGACTGGCTAATCTTCGAACTGCCGACCGATGAAGCCTGACATGCCGGGGACTGTGAATCGGACGGCGCCGTGATCGGGGGCGTAGATAAGGCCTTTGGATATCAGGCTGGATCGGGCGACGGTCAGCTGGCTGGCTGCACGGCTAAGTCGTGAGGCCACTTGGGCAGTAGATGAGGCTTCGTCGTGGTCCTCGGCCATGGCCCGGAGATACTGGCGTTCTGCTGGTGTCGCCCGTTGCCAGCGAGATCTGAAAAAGCCTGCGTCGAGTTGTTCTGTCCCTATTTCTATGGCCAGCCGGGCATCGTCAAGGTTGACTGTTTTGCTGGAGGATACGTCCCAAACGGCCTTGCCGTAGGCCTGCAGGAAGAAGGGATAACCGTCGGCCGCGGTGACGAGCGCCCGCAGTGCATCTGCTTCCAGGTGCGCACCCAGCCGGTTCATCGGCAGGCTGATGGCGTCCGCCGCCGAAGCGTGGTCAAGGGCTCCGATGGTGCGGTAGTCAAAGAGGCGCTCAGAGTAGGACCTCGTGGCGCTGAGCTTTCCGGGCAGGTTGGGCAGCCCGGCCCCAATGATGAAGAACGGCCAGCCTTTCTGGCCGGCCAGGTGTTGGACCGAGATCAGTGCGCCCAGAAGTTCCTCGTCCAGGTCCTGCATTTCGTCGATGAAGATTCCGAATCCGCTGCGGGATTTGCCCATGGCTGTTGCGATGTCTTCAACAAGCTCCTCGAGGTCGATGTCCAGGTTCCCTGAGTCCGCCCGGCCTTCCGTGGTCCCGAGCGTCGCGGAGACTCCCGTAACGCCGAGGGTGACATTGAAGGAACCAATGCTGCCCAGGACATCCTTGACGTAGTCCCAGGCAGACCTGGTGCGCAGCCTTCTCGCCCCCGCCTCAATCGCCCGGGCCAGTTTTTGCCGGGTTGCCTTCCGGCCCTCCGGAGAGGGCTGGGCTTCTATCTGCACGACAAACCAGTCATGCCGCTCTGCTTGCGCGACGAAGTTGTTCAGCAGAACGGTCTTCCCGACACCCCGGAGGCCGGACAGGAGCATTCCCCGCTCAGTGGCTTGGCGTTTGGTCCTGACAATCAAGCGGTCGAACGCTTCGATTTCTGCTTCGCGTCCCTCCAGCGCCGGCGGTTTGAGGCCTGAGCCTGGGGCGAAGGGGTTCATGTCGGAGTCCACCCGGACAGTCTATAGAAAAGTATGAACCGGTATAAGGAACTTCTTATATTTATGGATATTTTTTTATGACTCGGATATAGGTGGCCACGAGTCCTCCGGTCCCGCGAGGGCGTTGCGTCCGCGGGCGATCTCAAGTTCTGCCATATCGAGCAGCCGTCACCCAGGGAGACGTCCAAAGGCGCTAGCCTTCACGGCCGTGGGTACCTGTCGAGAGCCGAAGCGATGTTCAGGAAGGCCACAGCGGAAGGCAGCATTCACGGTAGGTATGGTCTGGCCAGGGTCCAAACCTGACGCTCATCAGTCGGAAAGCCTGACGTCGGGCTGGAGTAACCCAAAACTGACAGTCATGTTCAGCTGACTTTGGGCGCCCGCTCTGGCGCCGTCTAACGCAACAGGGTCACCCACACCATCAATGCCCAGGAAACAATCTGGTGATCAAGGCCGCATGCGACTGTTGCAGCAGAATCGGCGGATTTTCCCAAAAGTCAATGAGGCGGTCCGCCGCGAACAGCAGGTACATGGCGGTCACGCGGTAGCTGTCCCGGACATCCGAATCAGGAAGTTGCAGCCTAGTACCGTCGTGCTTGACGTAAAGCCTCCCCGTAGACCAGCCGGCATGGCTAAACGCGGTTTCCTGTAGCCACGCGGCATACGTTGCCTGCGCCTCTTCTGCGTCCGTCAGTGCCTTGAACGATAGGAGGTTGTTTTCATCGTTTGGTGGCATCTCAGCCTCGGCCATTGTCCGGAGTAGATCGTAGTTGATGTCCCACTTACCTGCTGTGGCCATTTCGATCTTCTTGAGCGTTTGTTGATAGGCCTTGAACAAGCTGTTCACGGCTTTCTCAGGCGAGCGAGTCAGCCAAAACATGGCGGTGCAGTGTTCCATCAGCGATCGTCGCAGGGGCGCAATTTCGGCATCAAAACCGGCATCGGCCAATGTCACGATGGCCTCCGACGTTCTAAGCATGTGCTTGAACCAGCTGTAGGCTACCTCGCTCGCAATATCGCTGCCGGCGCTGGCCCGGATGCGAATTTGCGTCAGGTCAGATGCTTTATAGACAGCCAGGGCATCCAACAGAATTGCCCGGCTATCCTGCTTTCGTTCCACAAGTGCTCCCGCCACTTTCGTTGCCATCAGCATTGTGGTCCGGACGGCCTCTTCAGCGTATCGGACCATTCCAGATACGTCCGAGTGCCGATTCCCGAAAGTCAAAAACGCTGCCCACCACCTTTTGACGGACTTTGATACCGCACTCGAGTTCTGACCGTTCGAGCATGTTTAGCCCCCTCGCCGGCGTTCGGCAAGCCAGTGCCGGACTGCCGTCCGCCAGGGTGCATTTACCGTCGCACAAGGACTAACCGTCAACTGGCGCCCCGGACGACCTTGCGGAGCTATCAGAAAGGTCGTTATTGACCTGCTCATCGACGCGCCTTCAAAGCGAGAGGATCCTTGGTTGTCCACGGAATGCACAGGCGACCAACACCAGGACGGCTGCCGGACGCAGGCCGATCGATAGTGCCTCTTACAGGCCTGATTGAAGTCCGGGCCCTATTGTTCACATATGAGCACATGGGCTGACCTTGAGGCGGCACCGATCAAACAAATCTGGCAGGAGCTGCGGAGCCTCCGATCACAGAAAGTGGGGAGGGCGATCGGTGGTGACAGGCGTGCCACCTTCAACGCCGCACTTGAGCAGGCGGAACAGCTTTTCACCGCAGCCTCTTCTATTGGCACGGCCACACAGCCGATACTGCTCTTTTACGGGCTGTCGCAGCTGGGACGGGCGGTCGCCGCAGCGTCCAACAAGGTGGGCAAGGAATACAAGCTAACTGGTCACGGCATTAAGGATGGCGAGCTTCAGGGGGCCGCGTCCCTAGGCCTTGCCCAACTGGTCGTCCAAGGGCTGCCCAATGGTTCCTTCCCCGTCGTCGCCAAAGCCCTCGACGCGTCACCGATGAGTGAGCCGCTGCCACTAGGCAAGATCTGGGGTCTCCTTCCAGGCGCGGAGCGTTTCATGCTCCCGGGTAGTGGCGGACTCCAGCGGCTGGTGCTAACCCCCGAGAGTTCGTTTATTGTGCCCGGCGTGGAGACAGCAAGAGGTCAGCTTTACCCATTGCCCATGGAACTACAGCTCAGCGTTGCTGATCCCGCCGGGGCCCGAGTCCCCGTTGAAGACAAGGTCATAGACAAGGAAAAGAAAGTGCTCGGCGAGTTCCTTGCGGGCTACCCCTCATTGATGGGATGGAGCCTTCCGGACCCTGTACAGCCCATCCCTTACGGGCGAGGGTTTTACGGAACGCAGCCCTATTTGGATGTCTCGCTTCTCTTTCCGAAACCGTCAGACGTGGACGAAGGGTCATCCTTGGCCCAGCGGGGAGTTGAGTACCACGGGGAAAACTACATCTATCCGAGGCTTGACCGCACCATGCTCCCCGCGCATCCGTTGCTCTTGTGGTGGTCCGTGCTATTTACACTCTCGCGACTAGCCAGATATGAACCCAATGTTTGGCTGAAACTTACCTCAGTGTCTGAAGACGCGAGTGCCGTACCCATCGAATACATTCTCGGAGAAGCAACCAGAGCAGTCCCCGAACTCGCGCTACGAGCAATCATCCGCGACGCCGCCGGCGACTGATTCCATCACGCCAGTCACCATCATTCCGCGGCCCACAACCCGTCGTGTTTGAAGCGCGTCCCCCACAGCGCTTCAACTCCATTCCACGCGTGACAAGCCGCAGACACGCTCATGTTCCGTTGCTGCAGTCCGGGTACGGCATAGTAGCCACTAGGACCCAGAGTGGCCATAGGCCGCCTCACATGCTTGAACATGACACGGAGAACGACTAGTGACCCTCACCCCCACCGAGCCACAGCACATGACGCAGCGTCAGCTTGAATCCACTTTGTGGGCTGCCGCAAACGCCCTTCGCGGACCGGTGGACCCCGGGGACTTCAAGGCCTACGTCTTTCCCGTGATGTTCTTCAAATGGATTTCGGACAGCTGGGACCATGAGCATGCCCGTGCAGTCGCCGACTTCGGCAAATCGCTGACTGACGAAATTGAAGCGGACTACCACGCTTTCACCATTCCGGACGGCTGCCACTGGGCTGACGTTCACCAGACAGCGATCCAGGTCGGCGCCAAGCTCAGCGAGGCGCTGCAGCGCATTCAGCTCGCCAACCCGAGCAGCCTCTCAGGAGTCTTCGGAGACGTGAACTGGGCCAACAAGGAGCGCCTGCCTGAAGCGGCTCTTACCGCCCTGCTGGACACCTTCCACCCAGTGAAACTCGACCCGGACTCCGTCAATGGCGATATGCTCGGCTCTGCATATGAGTACCTGCTTCGGGAGTTCGCGGAAGCTTCCGGCAAAAAGGCCGGAGAGTTTTTCACCCCTCGCCATGTGGTCCATCTCCTGGTAAAGATCTTGGACCCTAAACCGGGAGATTCGATCGCTGACCCCGCCTGCGGTTCCGGCGGCATGCTCGTCGAGACGGTGTCCGCTGTCCGTGAAGCAGGGGCAGACCCGCGCACGCTGCGCCTGTTCGGGCAAGAAATCAACCTGACCACCTCCGCCATCGCCAAAATGAACCTCTACCTCCATGGCCTTGAAGATTTCCGGATCGTCCGCGGTGACACGTTCCGCGAGCCCAAGCTCCTCGACGGTGACGGACTCCAACTCTTTGATATAACTCTGGCAAATCCGCCATTCAGTTTGCAGAACTGGGGAGCCGATGCATGGGCGAAGGACCCCCACAACCGCGCCTCCTGTGGCATCCCGCCTGCCAAGAACGGCGACTTCGCATGGATCCAGCACATGCTCGCCACCATGAAACCCGGCACCGGGCGCGTGGGCGTCGTCATGCCACACGGCGTGCTGTTCCGCGGCGCCAAAGAGGCAGCTATCCGTGAGTGCATCCTCAACCAGGACCGGCTCGAAGCCGTTATCGGGCTGCCCACCAACCTGTTTTACTCGACCCCAATCCCTGTCTGTCTGCTGATCTTCCGCGCTGCGAAACCCGACGACCGTAAGAACCACGTCCTTTTCATCGACGCCAGTAAACGGTTCGAAGCCGGCAAGAACCAGAACACCATGTCCGAAGAGGACATCAACGTCGTGAATGCCGCCTACAAATGCGGCGAAGACATCGACGGCGAGGGTGGACTCAGCCTCCGCCTCGTACCTCTGGCTGAGATCGCCGACAACAACTACGACCTCAACCTCGGCCGCTACCTCAAAGGCGCAACTGCAGCTGAGGCAAATGTGGAGGAAGCCCTCATCCTCATGCGGGAGGCCCAGGCGCGGCTCGCTGTAGCTCAAGTCGCACTTGAAGAGAAACTGAGTGCGGCGGGCTTCAATGCGTGAGGGATGGCGTGAAGCCGCGCTGGCAGATGTAGCGGTGGAAGTGAAGGCACGTTTACAGCCTGGGACGGTCGCAGATTTGCCCTACGTCGCGCTAGAGCATGTCTCTTCAGGCGTCCCTAAGATCGTGAGGTCCGGACTCTCACAAGACACAGTTAGCCCCACAACGCTCTTTCAGCCTGGAGACGTTCTCTTCAGCAAGCTCCGTCCCTACCTGAACAAGGTGGCGGTCGCGGAGGAAGAAGGTTGCTGTACAAAGGAAATCTTGGTCTGGCGAACCGCGGATGAATCGGCCGTATCACCGTCCTATCTCGCGTTGCTTCTCAGAAGCGGCCAAGCGATTCAATATGCAACCGATATGAGCGCCGGTTCACGAATGCCCCGTGTTTCATCGGGACAAATGGAAGCGTTTAGGGTGTGGCTGCCTCCCCTAGACGAACAGAGGCGCATTGCAGATCTGATCACGGCCATGGATGAATCGATCGCTGCTTCAGCCGAGGTCGCTGTGACAGCCGAAGAACTAGTAGACGAATTGCGTGAGCAACTCTTCATGCCCAAGTCGAACTGGGACGAAACAGAGCTGGGTGATCACCTAACCAGGATTTCTGAACCCGTCAGGGTATTAACAGATGAAACTTACACGGAAATCGGGGTACGGTCCCACGGACGCGGCGCGTTCCTGAAGGCACCGATCACAGGAGCAGCTCTCGGTAATAAGCGCGTGTTCTTTGTCCGGCCTGGACAATTGGTATTCAACATCGTTTTCGCATGGGAGGGAGCTGTGGCTGTTCTCGGGCCGGAAACGGAAGGCATGATCGCTTCCCACCGCTTTCCGACATTCGCGAGTCCGGTGGACGACGGCGTAGACCTCCTCGCGCATTTCTTTCAAACCGCTCAGGGAAAGGGCCTACTAGACCTATGTTCCCCTGGCGGGGCGGGCAGGAACCGAACCCTCAATCAAAAGGCGCTCATGTCATCGGTCGTAAAAATACCACCGGTAGAGGAGTGGTCCTCAGTGGTGCGTCTGCTGATATCGGCTATCAACCATGCAGTTGCCTGCCGCGAGTCCGAACATGAGCTGCGGACGCTCCGTTCCGAGCTCTTGACGGTTCTGCTGTCGGGGGAGCATGAGATTCCGTCCACATATGATGAGGTCATGTCCGCGGCCTTCTAGTTGCGGATCTGACGAGCTGGGGAGCGTTGAGGGTGGCGGCTGTGTTCAATGAAGCGAATTCGGTGCAGGCTCCGATCGTTGAGCTACTGAAGGCCGCTGGCTGGACGTACTTGTCCGGTGCAAGCCTGGAACGGGCGCATGAGTCCGTGCTGCTCGAAGCGGACCTAACCGCCGCGCTGATCCGGCTGAACCCGAGGATCGCCGAAGATCCTGCGCGCGTACACGAAATTCTGTCGCGGCTGCGGATGCTGCCGCTGGCGGTTGCCGATGACGGTCTCGTGCGCACGAACGAGACCTTCACGTCCTGGCTGCGAGGCCACGAAAATCATCAGTACACGGGCACAGCATTTCATGAGCCGGTTCAGCTGATCGATTTCGCGAACCCGACCGCGAACACGCTGGTCGTATCAGCTGAGGTGACATTCGGCGTACCTGGGCACTCGTGCCGGTTCGACATCGTGCTGTGGGTCAACGGCATACCCGTGGTGGTAGGGGAGACAAAAACCGCCGTGGACACGAAGATGTCGTGGGTGAAAGCTGCACGGGATATCCATGACGTATACGAGAAGCAGTGGCCGCAGTTCTTCGTACCTGGCGTTTTCTCGTTCGCGACTGAGGGCCGCGAATTCCATTACGGCGCTGTCGGGCAAAGCATCGAGTCCTGGCAAATGTGGGGATCCACCGCTGACGATGCTGCCCTGTCGGGCTGGCCGCGCGTGAAGCGCAGTGTGGAGCTGTTGCTCTCGCCCCGAACGGTCTTGGACGTCCTGGCCGATTTCTCGGTGTACGAGCTGACCCGAAGGCACTCGGCTGCGCCCAAGCTGAAGAAAATTGTGTGCCGCTACCCGCAATATGAGGCCGTCATGGC
Source organism: Arthrobacter sp. E44 (assembly GCF_041877125.1). NCBI lineage: Bacteria > Bacillati > Actinomycetota > Actinomycetes > Micrococcales > Micrococcaceae > Arthrobacter > Arthrobacter sp. E44. The sequence continues at coordinate 2,485 of NZ_JBHDJA010000040.1, read as the reverse complement.
GTTGCATCGTCGGGCCTTGGACGCGGGCCGCAAACAGGGGCTGATCTATCACACGCAAGGATCCGGCAAGACCCTCGCCATGGTGTTTGCCGCGGCGCGGCTTCTCAAGGACCCGCGCCTTAAAAACCCCACCGTTGTTTTGATCGCCGATCGCAAACAGCTCGTCCGCCAGACCTATGACCAGTTCCGGACTGTCGACATGCCTCGCTTGGAGACTCCCGAAACCGCCGCCGAACTACGCTCCGCGCTGGCCCGGGATAAGCGCGGGCTCGTCTTCACAACGGTCCATAAGTTCCGAGAGGCCGGCCTCCTCAATGACCGCGAGAACATCATCGTCCTCGTCGACGAAGCCCACCGGACCCAGGAAGGCCAGCTCGGCAATCATCTGCGCGCCGCGCTGCCGAAGGCGCGCTTCTTCGGCTTCACGGGCACGCCCATTGCCGACACTGACCGCAACACTTTTTCGCTGTTTGGTGATCCCGGGGATCCAGGGCATGCCCTGAACACCTATGACTCGGACCGTTCTATCGCAGACGGCACCACCGTGCCCATCCACGTGCAGCCACGGCTGGTGAAGTTCCACATCGATAAGGACGGCCTTGAGCGGGCCTTCGGAGAGATGGTCGACGAGGAGGGCCTGGGTGAGGCTGAGCGTGATTTTCTTTCCGACAAGGTATCCAGTGTCTCCACCTTCTTCTCCAACCCTGAACGCATTCGCAGAGTCTGCACCGACATCGTCGACCACTTCTACTCGACTGTTGATCCGCTGGGCATGAAGGCTCAGGTTGTGGTGAATGACCGCTCCCTCTGTGTCGCCTACGATCAGGAACTGCAGTCCCAGCTGGCTAAGCGCGCCGCGGACGGGCAGCCTCTAGATGAATGCTCTGTCGTGATGTCCGTCCAGTCCAAAGACGCCAGCGCCTGGCAAGGCCACAAGCTAAGTGAACAGCAAGAAGAAGACCTGCTGGACAGGTTCCGCGCACTTCACGATCCGCTTAAGTTCCTCATCGTCACGTCCAAGCTAGGCACCGGGTTCAACGCCGACAACGAAGGTGTCATTTATCTGGATAAGCCGATGAAGCTGCACACCCTCTACCAGACCATCACGCGCACCAACCGGCGATGGAAGAATCCGGATACCGGGCAGGAGAAACGCTACGGCCTTATCGTCGACTACGTCGGACTAGGCGATGGATTCGCCCGGGCCATGTCGCCGGCCAACCCGGAAACCAAACAGCGTGAAATAGAAGTCGACGCGCTTATTGACCAGTTCGTCGAAGAGCTTGAGGAGGCCTTGGAACGCTTCGAGGGGATCGACCGGACACAGGCAGGCTTCGACTCCCTGCAGGCAGCGCTACAGCGGATCCCGACCGACAAGTCTCGGGACCGTTTTGCTGCCCGCTTCCAGATCGTCCAAGGGATCTGGGAGGCGTGCTATCCGGACATGCGCCTGGACACCTACCGGGATGACTACCGGTGGCTCGGCAAGGTCTACCAAGCCGTCATGCCGACCGATACGTCCAATGAAATGCTCTGGCACCGTCTCGGGGCCAAGACCCTCCAGTTGGTCCATGGGCACATAACCGACGTACGGGTGCGCGACAGTGCCGTGACAGCAGTGATCGCCGACGCTGAAACGATCAAGAAGCTTATCGATGAAGGGCTCCTGGATCCCGACGATGAGGTGACCCCGACCAAGACGGCCGAGCAGGTTATGGACACCATCGCGAGCCGGATCCGCCGCCGACTGCAAGGCCCCAATGGCGACCATGCCGTCTATAAGTCCCTTGCCGAACGCCTTGACCAACTTCGTGAGCGGACCATGGGCCGATCCGAGGACTCGATTGATATTTTGCGTGACATTTTTCAGCTGGCCAGGGAAGTCACCGTGGCCGAAAATGCCGAGGACACCGCCGGTACGCACGGGCTGGACCTGCTGCCCGACCCGAATGTGGGGGCACTCACACAGATCTTCGAAGAATACGCTCCGAAGGACACCCCTATTATCGTGGGACACGTTGTGGCGGACATTGACTCCATAGTTAAGGAAGTCCGATACGACGGATGGTCTGCCACGCAACAGGGAGACCGACTGGTACGCGTTGAGGTCCGCAAAGCCCTGGTCAAGTACGCGCTGCCAGCCTCCGGGGAACTTTTTGACCGGGCCTACGCCTACATTGCGGCGCACTACTAACAGCAGGCCGCCCCCCAATTATCAGGCCCCTCCACAAAGCGGTCGTTATTGAGTCACCCTGGTCCCGAGTGAGGACACGGTCACCATTTTGCGCCTGTTCGCGCATGAGGGTAGCCAGATCGCGAGCGGCGGCTGTTGGTAAGACACGAGATAGAGTCCCTGACGAGTTCGGGACTGCTGAAGGTTTAGTTGACAGCTGGGGTTGATAATTTCTTACGCGGCTGAGGCCGCGTTTTTTATTGTCTCAAACTCGATGGGTGTCAGCCGGCCGAGGGCGCGTTGACGGCGTTT
>NZ_JBHDJA010000003.1:0-273755 GCF_041877125.1 Arthrobacter sp. E44 | reverse complement strand
GCAACCGCCACGACATCGCGGCGGAACTCTTCGGGAAAGGCTTTGGGCATGAGGAACATCCTTCCACCCGCAAGGATCAAATCCTCACAGGCAAAGTGTCAATCAAACCTTCAGCAGTCCCAGATTGTGCCCGAAGGTATCGAGACTTGGGCCGAATTTGCAGGGGTCGTTTCAAAGTCCGGGTGATGTGCGGTGTTGTGTCTCACCCGAGTGTGGCGACTTTAATCGCAGAGATTTCCTTTGATCGCGGTGTTACCACAGCGGCCTCGACAGGAGTTCGCCGATGCCACCTTCCCTTACCGAACTGTGTGAAAGCTATTCGACATCGGACTATGGACGGATTGATGTTCGGGCGCTGCGGGCGGGACTCGGGAAAGTCCGGGATCCGCCGACTAGGCGCGGTGGTGTGATACCCCTTCCTCGACCTGCTCCTGATGCTGGTCCGCGCGCTGTTCTCCAGAGCGAAAACTCCACCATAATCGTGGAGTGGTTCAGGCAGACCGCCGACTCGGTGACCTGTTCGCCTCGGGAAAGACTCGCTCGATGGCTGAGCTTGACACTGCTACCCATCGCAGAATGACGTTCGGGCAAGGATACTTTCTCGGCCGACGGAGACTCCTCACTGCCGGGGGCCGCGGAAGGAAGCCGACACCAACAGCACTTGTGTCGTAGAGCGGTAATGCGGTTTCGTCTTACTGTTTCGTCATCGCTGACCCTCGCACATGACGCGGGTAAGTAGGCAGAGCGGCGCAGCAAGTATTCGGTAAAGGAAAGTCAGGTACGGCGTACTCGTGTCGCAAGCATTCCGGTGGGCTAATTTCGGCCTATGTGGGATTACGAGGAACACCCAGGGTCTGCACGCCGTTCGCGGACTCCTTTGCCGGAGGCAATGTTTGGATTCAAAAACGGCGCGGCTTGGGTGGCGGAGGATGCCTTCGTCACACGCGACGTTCACGGTGACCTGCTTGTAGAGCGATGGGATCGACATGGGGTGCGGTTTGCAGTCGTCCGCAGAGACAGCGAGGGTTTCATGAGGGCGATGTGGTTTAAGCTAAATGAAATGGCTGTGGATGGGATCCCGGAATCAGCGCTTTGACGCCCAGCCGCGGCTGTGTGTTAGCGGCCATGAAAAACTGCCCATAGGCGGCCACGAAAGTGCCCACTGACGGCCAGTAAAACTGCCCGATGGTGGCCATGAGATCTGCCCACTTCCTTACTGAACCGACCGCGCCTTAAGCGGCGGGAGCCTCTCCCTGGGGTTTGATGACGGTGTCTAAGCGCACCAAGCGAACCAGGAAGAGGCCCTGTATGAAGTCTGACGGAGAAATCATGGAAATTCTTGCTGCCTACGATCTGACCGGATCGTTGCGCGCCACCGCGGAGCTCACGGGCTGCTCGCACCACACCGTTGCCAAACACGTCGCCGCCCGGGACGCCGGCCGGCCGATCGGGGAACCAACGGCCCGGGGCCGGGTCACCGACCCGTACCTGCCCAAGATCGAAGAATGGGTGGAGGCCTCCAAGGGCCGGATCCGGGCCGATAAGGCCCACGCAAAGCTCCTCGCGCTGGGCTATACGGGTTCGGAACGCTCCACCCGACGGGCGATCGCGCAGGTCAAGGCGGCATGGCGGCTGGGTCACACCCGCGTCCACCGGCCCTGGATCACCGAACCGGGCATGTGGCTGCAGTACGACTTCGGCGACGGGCCCCGGATCGGCGGGGTGAAGACCATCCTGTTCGTGGCGTGGCTGGCGTTCTCCCGCTTCCGCGTCGTGATCCCGCTCAAAGACCGGACGGCGCCGAGCGTCTTCGCGGCGCTGGACCGGTGCTTCCGGATCTTCGGCGGAGCACCAACGTATGTACTCACGGACAACGAGAAGACCGTGACCACCGCTCATGTTGCCGGGGTCCCGGTGCGGAACCATCAGACCCTGGACTTCGCCCGGCACTACGGGGTGACCGTGCTGACCTGCCAGCCCGCGGACCCGGCAACCAAAGGCGGAGTGGAAGCATCGGTGAAGCTCGCCAAGGCTGATCTCGTGCCCAAAGACACCAACCTCCGCGACGAATACGGCACGTTCGCCGAACTCGAGGCCGCCTGCCAGGCGTTCATGGACGAGGTCAATCACCGTGAGCACCGGACGACGCGGCGGAAACCCGCGGCCATGCTCGCCGAGGAAGCCCCGCGGTTGCACCGGATCCCGGATACTGCGCACACGGTCGCGTTCGGCCTTGCCCGCACCGTTCCGGAGAACACCCCGATGGTCACCTTCGAAAACGCCCAGTACTCCGTCCCGGCCCACCTGCTCGGGGCCCGGGTGTTCGTCCGAACCCACGGGACCGGGCCCGGCGAGCAGGTCATCATCGTCCACCATGGCACGACCGGTCCGGTTGAAGTCGCCCGCCACGACCGGGCACGGCCCGGCAGCCCCGCCATCAACGACGAACACTTCCCCGGACCCCGGACCAGGGTCCCCGGCGATTACGAGGTCAGGGCCCGCAACGCGGACGAGGCCGCGTTCCTGGCCATCGGCGAAGGCGCCAGAACCTGGCTGGTCGAGGCCGCCGCGGCCGGAACGGCACGGATAAACATCAAAATGGCCGAAGCCGTCACGCTGGCCAAAATCGCCGGCACTGACCAGGTCGACCGCGCCTTGGGCGACGCCGCCCTGCATGGCCGGTTCGCGCACCAGGACCTCGCCTCGATCCTGAACGCCAACATCCGCCGCACCACCACTCACGCGGCCGACGAAGCGAGCTCGCTGACCCAGGGAACCGGCGCGTGGGCCGCGATCGGCAACGCCGCCCTGAACACCACAACCAACACCACCAAGATCACCCCGGAGGAGGCCCGATGAGCCCCGTCACCACGCCCAACACCGCCTCCCCGCCGCTGCCGGCAGACCTGGAAGCGTTGATGCGGTCCCTGAAAATGCCCCATGCCCGGGCGCTGGCACCGGACCTGATCGCGACCGCCCGCGCCCAGCGCTGGGAACCGGCCGAGGTCGTCAGAGCCCTCTTCACCGAGGAAGCCGCTGGCCGGGCCCGGTCCATGCTCGCTTCCCGCCGCAAAGCAGCAGGGTTCCCGACCGGGAAAACCTTCGAGGCGTGGGACCCGGCAGCGTCCTCCATCCCCGCACCGACCCAGCAAGCCCTCCGGACCCTGGAATGGATCACCCGCAGGGAAAACCTGGTCGTCTGCGGGCCCTCGGGAACCGGGAAAACGTTCTTCCTCGAAGCCCTCGGCCAGCAAGCCGTCGAAGCCGGAATGCGGGTCGCCTGGTTCCGGCTTGAGGACCTCGGCGTCCTCATCCGCGCCCACCGCACCGATGACAGCGTCACCCGCGCCGTCGCCCGCATCCTCCGCGCCGAGCTCGTGGTCATCGATGATATTGGTCTGTTACCCGTGGCCACAGACGCCGCCGAAGGCCTCTACCGGGTCGTGGACGCAGCCTACGAAAAACGATCCGTCGCGATCAGCTCCAACCTCCACCCCGCCGGGTTCGATGAGCTCATGCCCAAAACCCTCGCGACCGCCACCGTGGACCGGCTGCTGCACCACGCCCACGTCTGCCAAACCAGCGGCGATTCCGTCCGCCTCACCCAAGCCCTCGCCGGAAAAGGAGTCGCCCGACTGAACTGACCAACCCCACGATGGCCAACCCCGCCGAAACCAATCAGTGGGCAGATCCGTTGGCCATAACCGGGCAGTTTTACTGGCCACCAGCGGGCACAATTGATGGCCGCCCGTGGGCAGAAACAACTGGCCATTGACAGCTGTGCCGCAGGAAGTCAACGTCCGCGTGGACGACACCGTATCAAAAACCCCTTAATTGGATCTACGGGCGCCCAGAATCGTACGAGCACTCGGGTGACCCATTGGTGCCGCGACTTTTCTTGTGCACACGGCAACTACGCAACTCTGTGGTCCGGGGTGGGCGACGACACCAAATTGACGCCTGCAACAGCAATTCCGCTAAGCGGTTGGGCTTCATGGGTAGAATCGGTGACCAATACGAACGCCCGCTGCCGGAGGTGCAGAAAGAGAATGTCGGAATGGCTCGAAGTTGGCATGGACAACTATGCACTGGTCACCGAGGGATCGCTGCTGAACACGGGACTGATCGTCGGCAGTGAACGTGCCATGGTTATTGATACCGGATGTGGTCCGCGTCAGGGGCGGGAGATCCTGGATGCCGTGAGGGAAAAGACAGATCTGCCCCTTGTAGTCGTTAATACGCACGGACACTACGACCACTTCTTCGGCAACGCTGTGTTTGAAGAAGCTGGCGTCAAGGAATTTTGGGCACACCAGAACTGCGCACGCGAGATCGAGCAGCAGGGAGACCTGCAGCGCCGACACGTGGCCGCCCTGGAACCGGAGATGTCGTCCAGTGAGGGGAATTACGTGGGACTCGTGGTACCAAACGCTATCGTCAAGGATCAGCCCGTCCTGGTTGACCTTGGAGGACTGACTGCAACCTTGTTCTACCTCGGCCGGGGCCACACGGACGGAGACCTTTTAGTTGGTACACCTACTACCTTGTACGTGGGTGACTTGGTGGAGCAGGGAGCTCACCCCTCCTTTGAGGACTCCTACCCAGAGGAATGGGCAGATGTGCTTCGGCACATCTCGGCGCTGCGGCACCGCTATGAGTTCCTGATCCCGGGGCATGGGACGCCGTGCAGCGACCAGTTCGTCAAAACCATGGCCGACACCATGAGCACGGCAGTCAGGCAAGCCCGACAATCCATCCGGGATACGCCCAACGACGCTACAAAGGCCATCCCTGTCCTGCCCTACGGCCCGGAGCAGTCCCGCTGGTTCATCAAGCGTCTTCAAGAGAACTGGCGCAGTAGCCTGAGCTCGTCGTAACACACCCCCGCTTTCAGGAAACGTCGGGCGTGCTTTACCCGCCTTCACCCACTGGGAAACATCCGTCGTACCTGTAGCACAACAGTTGCAGATGGAGGCGTGGGGTTTTGGCCTATGTGGCCTTGGCCGTGCTCGCCGCAGCCACCCTCATCGTGGTTCTGACGGCGATGGAGGGCTGAACCAAACATTCCGGAGTGGTCAGGCGAAGGTTGACCAGCGCGAACGCGAGTCTGAGCGAACCCTGACGCGGCTCCTGTCGTTCGACCGGGCACCCACTTACTGAAGCTTTTATGGTTCAAGCTTCTTGACTGAACTTGTCAATCGCTCTGTCACATGCTTAGGTCATAACCAGTAAGGATGCTTATGACCGATGGAGATTGTCGTGGCCTTAACTGACTACGCCCTTGCGCTGAGCGCGATGCTGGGCACCCTGCTGGTTCCTTTCGCCGTTCTGTATCAAAGGTTGCGGCCTAAGCGCCGCGCAATCCGGATACTTGTACAGGCCGCGCCCGAACCCACCCACAGAGGTAAGCGACGTTGATCATGCCGTATGTCGATATCAACCCCCACAAGGCCCGTCCCAAATGGGTGAGCTATGCCATCCTTGCCGTTCTCTTGGTGCTCACCGTGGCAGTGGTTTCGGCCGCGCTCATCCACCACTGACCAGCGGATACTGGGCAGGGCCTCCTGCCGGACCCCCTAGACTTACTGATTGAACCAGTGCCGCAGAACCGTTTGCCGAAACGTCCGGGGGACAGACATGCCAGATCCGGCTGATCAGACTGCAGGCGCCCCAGCAGAAGATGCAGGGCAGCCGCAGCTGCGCCGACGCCGCGACCTTCGTCGTGCCGACGGCTCAGTTCAGGATGCCTGGACAGGAACCATGCCAGCCGTAACGCCCCCTTCCAACCCGAACGACGCCGGGAAGCCGGTCACGCGCCGCTCCTCCTGGGCGGAGGCTGCCGCCGCAGCCGACGCCACCAAGCCGTCGCGCGCACCTTCGGCTACGCCTGCTGCACCGGGGTCTCCTGCGACCCCTGCTCCCGCACGGCCTGCTGCCGCGCCGATTGCATCAGTGCCCCCTGCTGGTGCCGGCTCTGACTCTGGTGCTGGTTCTGGTCACGCTGCCGTGCCGCCGTCGGCCGCTCCTGTCGAAGCGCCCTCCTTCCGCCGCACCCGGCCCACCGTGGCCGACACGATCGCGGAGGCACCCATGCCCGACTTCATCAGCTCACCGGGTCTGTTCGTCAAAGAACAGAAGCCCAGGCCCGTCGGCGGCTTCCGCGGCGCCCTGTACAACCTGACCGGTGGCGCATGGAATCTTGGCCCCGGACCCAAGCAGCGCCAGGAGGACGAACTGGCCCGCCGCATTTCGCGCCAGCTCCAGGGCAGCTACAACACCGCCGTGCTGAGCCTGAAGGGCGGCATTGGCAAGACCTCCACCACCGTGGGCGTGGGGCTGACTCTGGCGGAGTACCGCGGGGACGCGCCCTGCGCCATCGACGCCAACCCGGACTCCGGCGACCTGGTGGAACGGGCGCTGGGCGAGGGCATCTACCAGCAGTCCACGCCGCGGACCATCTCTGACCTGCTGGAGAACATCGACTCCATCGAGTCCCTGACCTCGCTGACCCGGTACATGCACCACGCCGGCCGGCTGCACCTCATCGCGGGAGAGCAGGACCCGGAGGTTTCAGACTCGCTGACGGCGGAGGAGTACCGCAGAATCCGCAAGCTCATCTCCAGCTACTACTCCGTGGTCCTGACTGACTGCGGCACCGGCGTGACCCACAATGCCATGAGCGGAATTTTGCAGTCCGCCGACAACCTGGTGATCGCCGCCGGCTACGCCGTGTCCGGTGCCAAGCGGGCCCGCAGCACGCTCCACTGGCTGGCCAGCCACGGCTACGAGGACCTGGCCCGCAACGCTATCGTGGTCATCACAGACAAGGACGAGGTGTCCTCCCGCGTAGACAAGGATGCCATCGAGGAACACCTGGCGGGGATCTGCCGAGAGCTAATTGCGGTGCCACACGACCGTGGCGTTGCAGACGGCGACCTTGTGACGCTGGACGGTCTGAAGCCTGAAACACGGCGGGCTTACAAGGAGATCGCCGCCGCGATTGTGGACGGGTACAGGTAGACCATCTAAATTCATCCGCGGCGGTGGCGTCCGGGCTTGGTGTCTGCCTTCGCTAGAGTCGAAGGTCGGTAGGGGAGGGCTTTATGGGCGCGACGGGGAAGCCCTATGTTCCGAATGACCTGCTGTCGCGGCTCGTGGACCAGCGACTGTACTCGGTGGAGTTTGTCCTTAATGACTATGTGCAGTTCCGGTTCGACGGAAAGCAGGGCCCCGGCCACGTCACGCTCAACAGCTACGTGTGGCCGGAGGTCCGTCAAGATGGCCGGCTATGGCGCGAGCAGGAGCTCGGGTACGCCGATGCCCTGCGCCGGTTGGCTCCCGGCGAAGTGATCTCAACGACGGAAGAGACGGGCTCCGGTATCCAGATCGAGCTCGACACCGGCACCATCGTGATCCACCCCGCCAAGGAAGAGATTTTCGTGGAGATTGCCGAACTCAGCGGTTTCCCGGACGGGCGGTGGATGGCCTGGCGCCCGGGCGAGGACAGTTTCGAAGACCTGGCGTAGCGCAGCATTACCCGGCACCGTGAAGGCAGGGCCCAACATCCTGGACCCTGCCTTCGCAGTCTTCGTCCTAACCCTCGTGCACCGGAACCTGGACAAACCGCGACAGGTATTCCATCAGGTGCCGGATCCCAAAACTCCACGTCGGGAGGTCCTCGGTGGTGCCCGTAGTGTTGATCAGCGACCCCAGCTGGGTGCTGTGGATGGTCACCCGGTCTCCCTCCTTGTGCGTGAACCCCAAGCCCGGCGTATCCCGGTCCTGGCTGGGGGCAAAGAGCGTGCCCGTGAACAGGGCGAAGCCGTCCGGGTATTGGTGGTGCCTGCCGTAGGCAGCCCCCACCAACTCTTCGAAGGGCCTGCTGATCCGGGAGAGGCTGTTCTGCCCTTCCAGCCGGTAGCCGTCGGTTCCCTCCACGGTCAGCGTGATGTCCTCGCTCCGCAGCGACTCAAGGCTGAACCCGTCGTCGAAGAGGCGGACAAACGGGCCGATGGCACAGGACGCATTGTTGTCCTTCGCCATCCCCAGCAGGAGCGCACTGCGGCCCTCCACATCGCGCAGGTTCACGTCGTTGCCCACAGTCGCTCCACGTACCCGGCCCTGGGAGTCCACGATCAGGACCAGTTCCGGTTCCGGGTTGTTCCAGCTCGAAAACGACGGGATGCCGATTCGGGCCCCAAACCCGACGCTCGAGAGTACCGGGGCCTTGGTGAAGACCTCCGGGTCCGCGCCGAGCCCCACCTCCAGGTACTGGGACCACATCCCCTTGGCCGTCAGCACCTCCTTCACCTGCCGGGCCTGCTCGGAACCGGGCCGCACGCTTGCGAGGTCGGTGCCAAGGACGGCCAGGACGGACTCACGGACGGCCGCCGCCTGGTGGAAGTCCCCGCCGCACCGCTCCTCGATGACCCGCTCAATCATGCTGTCCACGAAGGTCACGCCGCACGCCTTGACCACCTGCAGGTCCACCGGGGCCAGGAGGTGCGGGCGTTCCGGGTCCTGCGCCAGGGAGGCATCGATCAGGGCGGTAAGGTCCCAGCTGGGGGACTCCCGGGTGGTGGTGATGAGGCCCACGGGGTCGTCCAGGTCCATAAGCTCGGAGACGGTGCGTACGTGCGCGGTGTGGTCGAAGACGTCCTGTCCCCTGACGGAGACCACGCGCGGGCCACCCGTCTCCGGGTCCCAGACTCGCCCCACCAAGAGGGCGTTGTCGGCATCCGCGGGCAGGACCTGCTCTGCAGTAACAGTCGTCATCGGATTTCAGCTTTCTGTCCGGCGGACTGGTGGATTCCGTCCACCCGCCGCGTGATGTTCCAAGGGTTGTTGTCCCGGAGGGCAGGCGGAAGCTGCTCCGGGGCGAAGGAGTCGTAGGCGACCGGGCGCATGAACCGTCCGATGGCAGCAGTGCCCACGGAGGTGGTGGAGGCGGCAGTGGTGGCCGGATAAGGCCCGCCGTGCTGCTGCGCGTAGGTGACGCTGACACCTGTCGGCCAGGCATTCCACACCAGCCGGCCGCTCCGTTCCCGCAGCACCGTCAGCAGGTCCTGGAGCTCTTCCTCCGGCTCACCCTGGACAGTGGCCGTCAACTGGCCCTCCAGCAGGCCGGCCAGTTCGGCGAGGTCGGTCCCGGGGCGGTACCGGATGATCAGGGTGGCAGGGCCGAACATCTCCTGCTCCAGCAGCTCCGGCTGTGCCAGCACCGCCTCCGCGGTGGTTGCCAGCACGGTGGGCCGGGGTGCCTCGGCGTCGTCGCCCTTCACCAGCACGTCCACGCCCTCGGCGGACCGTACCTTCTCCAGCGAAGCGTCGAAACCCTCGCGGAGCTTCGGGCTCAGGAGCGGTGCCACGCTCTTGGCCTCGAGCTCCTTCTGCAGCAGAGCTGCCACTTCGTCCGTATCCTCCACCGGCGCGAACAGCAGCCCCGGCTTGGTGCAGAACTGTCCCATTCCGGCCGTGAAGGACGCTGCATATCCGGAAAGGATGGCATCCCGGCGCGCAGCCCAGGCCTGTTCCGTGACGAACACCGGGTTGATGCTGCCCAGCTCACCGTAGAAGGGGATGGGGGTGGGGCGGCGGCAGGCCCGGTCAAAAAGCACCCGGCCGCCCGCAGTGGAGCCCGTGAAGCCAATCGCCTTGGTCAGCGGATGGTCAACGAGTGCCTCGGCTGCCTGGCGGCCCACCACGGCGGAGAACAGTCCCTGTGGCGCGCCTGCCGACGCAAGGGCCTCCTCGACGAGGGCCGCCGTGCGCAGCGCCAGCTGCAGGTGCCCTTCGTGGATCTTGTGCACCACGGCGCAGCCGGCCGCGAGGGCGGAAGCGGTGTCCCCGCCCATCACGCTGAAGGCAAAGGGGAAGTTCGAGGCGCCGAAGACGCCTACGACGCCGAGGGGAACGTTGACCCTGCGGAGGTCCGGACGGGGGCCCATTCCCCAGTCCTGGTCGGCGTGGTCAATGATGGCGCCCAGGTGCTCACCGGCAAGGATTTCGCCGCGAAACAGGCGCAGCTGGAAGACCGAGCGCTTCAGTTCGAAACGCAGCCGGCCCTCGTCCAGGTGGGTTTCCTTCATACCGAGGCCCACGAGTTCATCCGCGTTGGCTTCGAGGGCGGCGGCGATGGCCTCCAGCCAGGACCCGCGGACCTGCGGTTCCACGTTCCGGGCCTGCTCGTAGGCCGCGTGCGCGGCCACTATTTGGTTCTCGACCTGCTCTGGGGTGGTATGCATGTTGTTTCCTCCTGGAATCATCTTTAGTTCCAAATTCCCTCTTTGTCGAACAATGTGCGATATTTCGAACGGTGCGCGTAGAATGGAAGCCGCGCAAAGCCAACGCGCCCCCAACGAAAGGACTCCACGTGCCCCGCTTGACCCCCGCCGTCGTCAGGAGCCTCGACGTCCTGGAGCTTTTCATGGACGCCCGCCACGGGCTCTCCGCACCCGAGGTGGTGCAACGGACCGGCCTTCCGCGGACCACCGTCCACGAACTCCTCACCACCCTGACGGAGCGCAAATACCTCCGCCGGGACGATGCCACCGCCACCTACCACCTGGGGCTGAGCGTCTTCCGGCTGGGCAACGCGTTCGCCGAACGGCTGGACCTGCACGCCGTCGGGCTGCGCATCGCCCAGTCCGTGGGCAGGGAGTGCGACGAGACCGTCAATGTGGGAATGCTCGACGGCGCGGACGTGGTGTACATCTGCAAGGTGGACAGCACCCAGTCCGTGCGCATGGTCTCGCGCATGGGCGGCCGGCTTCCGGCGAGCTGCACCGCCGTGGGCAAGGCCCTCCTGGCGTACCTGCCGGACGCCGAACGCAAGCGCATCTTCACAAAGGGCCTTGCCAAACTGACCCCCAAAAGCATCACCGAACCCCACGCTCTCGCCAACGTCCTGGACGAGATCCGCGCCTCCGGGCTGGCCTTCGAGTCCGGGGAGTCCACCCCGGACGTTTCCTGCGTGGCCGCGCCGGTCCGGGACCACACCGGCGCAGTGGTGGCGGCCCTGAGCATCTCCGTTCCGGACATGCGCTGGAACCAGCGACCGGTGGAGGAGTGGTCGGCGCTGGCGGCCGACGGCGCTGCCCGCCTGAGTGCCGAGCTCGGCTACCGCTGACGGCCGGGGGAGCGGGGCGCACCCTTGGCGGTCAGCCGGCCAGCGCCACATGGTCGCCCGAAATGCCGGCCGTGGACTTGACGCCCAGCAGCTGCATGGACCGTACGTACTGGGAGCGCAGGATCTTCACGGCGTGGGCGGCGCCGCGCTCGCCGCCGGCCATCAGGCCGTAGAGGTAGGCCCGGCCCACCATTGCCGCATCCGCTCCCAGGCCGACGGCGGCCAGGATGTCGCTGCCGGACATGATGCCGCTGTCGATCAGCACCGTAGCGTCCGGGCCCAGGGCCTGGCGGACCTGGGGGAGGATCTTCAGGATGGTGGGCGAGCGGTCCAGCTGCCGGCCGCCGTGGTTGGACAGGACCACTCCGTCGCAGCCCAGCTCGACAACCCGTACCGCATCCTTGATGGTCTGGATGCCCTTGACCAGCAGCTTGTGCGGCCACACTTTACGAAGCCAGGCGATGTCCTCGAACGTCAGGGCTGGATCGAACACTTGGTCCGCCACCTCTGCCGAGTTCCCGCCAAAGCCCTTGAGGGACGCGAACTCGATGGGCGGGGTGGTGAGCTTGTCGAACCACCAGGACGGGTGCAGCGCCATGTCCGCGAAAGTCTTCGGTGACAACGTGGGCGGGATGGTCAGTCCGTCACGCAGCTCCCTGACGCGGGCACCGCCCACCTGGGTATCCACGGTGACCATCAGGACGTCGTAGCCGCTGGTCAGCACCCGCTCCAGCAGGCCCTCAGTTTTGCTCCGGTCCTTGGCGATGTAGAGCTGGAACCAGTTGTTCCCTTCAGGCACCGCCTTGGCGAGGTCCTCCACGGTGGTGGTGCCCACCGTGGAGAGCGTGTACGGAATGTTGTTCCGGGCCGCTACCCGCGCAACTGCCTTCTCGCCGTCGTTGTGCATCATCCTGGTGTAGCCGGTGGGAGCCAGGACGAGGGGGAAGTCGATGGTGCGGCCAAAAAGCTTCGTGGACGGATCCGGATCCGAGACATCACGAAGGACTGCCGGTGAGAACTCCACGTCCCGGTAGGCCTGCCGGCACCGGGTGATGGTGATCTCTTCTTCGGCGGCGCCGTCCGTGTAGTTGAAGACAGCCTTCGGCGTGGTCTTCCGGGCCATTGCGCGAAGGTCCGCGATGGTGAATGCCCGGGCAAGCCTTCGCTGCACGGGATCCAGCTCGAAGCTCCGGAACTGGACAAGTTCACGGATCTCGGACCACTTGGGCAGTTGACGGTCCTCCATAGGGAGCAACCCCTTTCGCGTTCGAAATTTAGTACAAAGGTCGGCAAGTTGGTGCTGGCGCGTCCGGCGGTTTAACGGTTTAGGCCCGCGGCTGCTGGCGCCTGCATCGCCGCTGGTGCAGGCTTTCCCGTCCAAATTCCGGTTCATCGCTTGACGGTCCAGGGTGGCGTCCCTAGACTCCTTTGTGTTCCCGATCACCCTACCCCAGCGAATGCTTGATCGCCACATCGACCAACGTTCGAAATACCGAACACAGAACTTGCCAAATCACGAGACCCACAAAGCTGTGGGCTTTCGAAAGGACCCCCAATGTCAGCAGTCCCCAACGCCGCTGCGCCCAGCGGCGGACGGATCGTCCTGCGCTCCGCCCAGGACGTCACCGACCTCATCAACAGCGGTACCCTCAAGACGGGTAAATCCTTCGCCATTACCCTCATCGCCCTGGGCGGCATCTTCCTGGACGCCTACGACTTCACCTCGGTGGCGTTCGGCCTGCCCTACATCTCCAAGGACTTCCACCTGACTCCCGAGATGCTGTCCGTGGTGTCCGCCTCCATCATGGTGGGCGCCCTCGTCGGATCCGTCTTCGGCGGGTACTTCGTGGACAAGCTCGGCCGGTTCAAGGTGTTCATGGCGGACATGGTCTTCTTCGTTGTCGCAGCGATCGCCTGCGCCGTGGCCCCGGACGTCTGGACCCTCATCATTGCCCGCTTCATCATGGGCGTGGGCATCGGCGTCGACTTCCCGGTCGCCTTCAGCTTTCTGGCCGAATACGCCTCACGGAAGAAGAAGGGCGGCACCGTCTCCCTCTGGCAGCCCATGTGGTACGCCGCCGTGGCCTCCACCTTCGCGCTACTGATTCCCGTGTACTTCCTCTTCCAGGGCATGCAGTGGCCGGAAAACCAGATGTGGCGCATCGTTGTGGGCTTCGGTGCCGTCCCTGCCATTCTGATCATGATCTTCCGCCAGAAGTACATGGCGGAGTCCCCCTCCTGGGCGGCGCAGAACCTGGGCCTGCATGAAGCAGCCAAGATCCTGAAGCGGACCTACAACGTGGATGCCGAAGTGGCCGAAGACGCCGTGGACCCCCGCGCCGAGCGCAAGCAGTTCCAGATGACCCTGACCCAGGCCTGGGGCAAGCTCGTGGGCAAGAAGTACCGCGGCCGTACTGGCCTGGCCCTGGTCATCAATGCCAGCCAGTCCATGGAGTACTACGCCGTGGGCTTCTTCGTCGGGCAGATCGTGCTGGCCATGCTGCACACCCAGAACGTCATGACCAACATCGTGTCCTCGCTGATCCTCAACCTGGCCTTCGGTGTGACCGGCGGCTTCATCGGTGCCCGCCTCTCCGGCAAGATCGGCCCGCGCAAGCTTTCACTCCTCGGGTTCTGCGGCACCTTCACCTGCATGGTCATCGCCGGCAGCCTCAGCAACGTCGAAGGTGCCTGGTCCTTCATCGGCGCCCTGGTCATCGGCCTCCTGATCTTCTGCCACGCAGCAGGCCCCGGCGCCCAAGGCATGACCATGGCCACCATGTCCTACCCCACGTCCCTGCGCGGAGCCGGCACCGGCTTCACCCAGATCGGCATCCGCCTCGGCGCGATCGCCGGCCTGGTGTTCTGGCCCCTGGCCACGGCAGCCTGGGGAACCAAGGCGCTGCTGGTACTCGCCGTTGTGCCCGCCATCGCCATCGTGGTGATCCTGGTCAACAAGTGGGACCCGCACGGCCGCGACATCGACGCCGAAGACTACGAGGACGCGTCAGTGGCCGCGCTCAGCGCAAACCGCTGATCCAAGCGCCCGCTACCCCTACAAACCTGAAGGACAACCATGAGTGCCATCACTGGCGTAATGCCGGTAGCGCCCACCATTTTCGCGGACAACGAGGAGCTGGACCTTGACGGCCAGCGCAGGGTCCTGGATTACCTGGTGGACGGCAAGTCGGACGCCGTCTGCATCCTGGCCAACTACTCCGAGCAGTTCTCGCTGACCGACGGGGAACGCGAGCAGGTGCTCCGGACCACCATGGAGCACCTGGACGGGCGGCTGCCGGTCTGCGTCACCACCAGCCACTTCAGCACGCGGATCGCCCGGGAACGCAGCCTGCGGGCCCAGGAGCTCGGCGCGGAAATGGTGATGCTCATGCCGCCGTTCTTCGGGGCCACCATGAAGGTGGACGACGAGGCCGTGGTGGAGTACTTCAAGCGCGTGGCTGATGGCCTGGACATCGACATCATGATCCAGGACGCGCCGATGAGCACCACACCACTGTCCGTCGGCCTCCTGGCCCGGATCGCCAGGGAGGTGCCGCAGGTGAACTACGCCAAGATCGAGATGCCCCAGGCGGCGGACAAGCTGGGCGCCCTGGGCGCCGCGGCCGGCCCGTCGCTTCCCGGGCTTTTCGACGGCGAGGAAGCCATCACGCTCATCCCGGACCTGGAAGCCGGGGCCCTAGGCACGATGAGCAGCTGCATGGTTCCGGACCAGCTGGGCCAGATCGTGCGGGATTTCCACGCCGGCGAACGGGACAAGGCGATCCACGCTTGGGAAGACCTGCTTCCGTTCATCCACTTCGAGAACCGGCAGTGCGGCCTGCGCGCCACTAAAGTCCTGATGAAGGAGGGCAACATCATTGCCAGCGACAGGACGCGCCATCCGGTAGGGGAGCTGAACCCGCACACCCGCGCGCAGCTGGTGGAGATGGCCAAGCGCAAGGACCCCCTGATCCTCCGCTGGGCGTGAGGATCAGGGGATGCAGGAAGAGAAAAGGACGGGCATGCCGCGCATACTAATCACCGACTACGAATTCGAGTCGATCAGCCAGGAGCAGGCCGTGGCGGACGCCAACGGCGTTGAACTGGTCCGGGCCAACTGCAGGACGGAGGACGACGTCCTGGCGGCTGCGGCTGCCGTGGACGGACTCATCGTCCAGTACGCCCCCATTACCGAACGCGTCCTTAAGGGCCTGCCGCGCCTGAAAGCCGTCAGCCGGTACGGGGTAGGCGTGGACACCGTTGATGTCCCAGCCGCAACGGAATGCGGGGTGGTGGTGTCCAACGTGCCCGACTACGGTGTGGAGGACGTCAGCGACCACGCCATTGCGCTGACCCTGACGCTGGCGCGCGGCATCCCGGACCTGGACAGGGGAGTCCGGGCCGGGGAAACCCGGCTCGACTCGGTCAAGCCGATCCGCCGCTTCTCCTCGCAGACCTTCGGCGTCATCGGACTGGGCCTGATCGGGGCGGCCACCGCAGCCAAGGCCAAGGCGCTGGGCTACCGTGCCCTGGGCTACGATCCCCTCCACACTCCGGGGACCACCACCAAGGAGGGCATCGAGGTGGTGACCTTGGAAGAACTGCTGGCCGCGTCCGACGTCGTATCCCTGCACGTGCCGTTGAACAAGCACACCCACCACTTGATCAACGCAGGCACGCTGGGGCAGTTCAAGGCGGGGGCCACCATCATCAACACCTGCCGCGGCGGGGTGATTGACACCGCGGCCCTTGTTGACGCGCTGAAGAACGGAAAACTCCAGGCAGCAGGCCTGGACGTCTTTGAGGAAGAGCCCCTTCCCCTTAACAGTGCGTTGCTGGACCTTGAGCGCGTGGTGCTGACACCGCACACCGCCTGGTACACGGAGGAATCCAGCGACGAGCTGAAGCGGCGCACCGCGGAGAACGTGGTGGATGCCGTCCTGGGCCGCCGGCCGCGCAACATCGTCAACCCCGAGGTCCTCAGCTAGCCACCCCAGGTGCCCGCCGGAGCGGGGCCAACAGTAAAGGCATGAACATGAACACACCGATTGAACTGATCGCAAACCCGCGGCTTGCCGCGGACATGGGACTGCTGGTCCTGCATCCGGAGGACAACGTTGGCACCGCCCTGGGGACGGTTCCCGCCGGCACTTCCCTTTCCGTTAACGGCAGTGAGTTGCTGTGCGCGGATGAGATTCCCGGCGGACACAAGGTGGCTTTGCGGACCATCGAGGCCGATGAACCGGTCCGGAAATACGGCCAGATCATCGGTTTCGCGGGGCGCCTGATCAGCAAGGGCGAACATGTCCACGTCCACAACGTGGCGTACCGGGAGTTCGACCGGGCCGGCCAGGCGGGCACCGCGCTGCGGGAGACCGAATTCGTGCCCGAGGATCAGCGGGCAACCTTCCAGGGGTACCGGCGGAGCAACGGCTCCGTCGGTACCCGGAACTACATCGGCATCCTCACCTCGGTCAACTGTTCCGCGACGGCGGCAAAACTCATCGCCTCCCGGATCGAGAACAGCGGCGTCTTGGACCAGTACCCCAACGTGGACGGCGTGGTGGCCCTGACGCATTCCTCTGGATGCGGCACCGGAGGGGACGGAAACTACGGCTTTGAGGTGCTGCGCCGGACCCTCCACGGGTACGCGAACCACCCCAACTTCGCCAGCATCCTGGTACTGGGGCTGGGCTGCGAAGTCAACCAGATTGCCGGCCTCACCACCGGGTGGTCGCTGAGCCCTGACAAGTCGATTTCCAGCATGACCATCCAGGCGCAGGGCGGCACCAAGGCCACGGTGGCGGAAGGGGTGCGGCGGATCGAGGAACTGCTTCCCGAAATCAACAAGGCACAGAGGACTGCCGTTCCCGCCTCGGAGCTTGTCCTCGCCATGGAGTGCGGAGGCTCGGACGCCTTCTCCGGCGTCACCGCAAACCCGGCGCTGGGCGCAGCCGCGGACCTGCTCATCAGGCACGGCGGCACCGCAGTATTTGGCGAAACCACGGAAATTTACGGCGCCGAGCACCTGCTCACGTCCCGTGCCGAATCCCAAGGCACGGCGGACAAGCTCATGGAACGCATCCGCTGGTGGGAACAGCACGTTACCCAGGACGGATCGTCGATCAACAACAACCCGTCCCCCGGGAACAAAGCCGGCGGACTCACCACCATCCTGGAAAAGTCCCTCGGAGCCGTGGCGAAGGGCGGGACCACCAACCTGGTGGACGTGGTGGAGTACGCCGAACCTGTCACCGCCCACGGCCTGGTCTTCATGGACACCCCGGGATACGACCCCGTCAACGCCACCGGCATGGTGGCCGGCGGCGCCCAGGTCCTCGCCTTCACCACCGGCCGGGGCTCCGCCTTCGGCTGCAAGCCCACACCGAGCATCAAGTTGGCCACCAACACCCCGCTGTATGAACGCATGCGGGACGACATCGACGTGAACTGCGGGGCGGTGGCGGACGGGCAGCTGACCATCGAGGAGATGGGGCAGCAGATCTTCGACCTCATCCTGGCCGTGGCCTCGGGCCAGGAAACCAAGAGCGAGGAATTGGGCTACGGGGACAACGAGTTTGTCCCCTGGCAACTGTCCACCGTTCTCTAGGTGCCGCCTACCGCACCGCCGAGTACCAGATCAGCAGCATGGTCACGAAGAACCCTGTGACGCAGTTCAGCCACAGGAACCGTTCCCACCCGCGGTGGGCCTGCTCCGAGAGGCCGCGAGGTGCGGGCACTCACTGCCTGCGCCGCATCCCGGTACGATGTGCTGAGTTGTGTGGCCGGGGCGGGGGTATTTGTGGGCAGGTGGGCAGGCCGTAGGTTCTTTATGGTTGCGGTGCTGGCCGTGCTCATGGTGGCCGCCGCTATCGTCGTCTTTCTGTCCCTGAACCGCGCGGCCCGGGACCCGGCAGCAGGAAACGAAGCGCAGCCCCAGGAGCAGACAGCATCGACGCCGGCGGGGCCGGATGCCGCGATCGCCGCTGCGCCGGACGCGGGGCAAGTAAAGCTGACCTGGCCGCAGGAGCATCCCCTGCGTTTGTTCTTCAGCGGCGACTCACTGACCGCCGGCGAGTTTTCGACCACGGAGGACACCTCGTTCCGGCGGCTGGTCACGGCTGGATTGGGAAAGCGTGGTGCCGTTGAGGAAGTTGGAACGTACAAGTCGGGGTACCGGCTACAGGACGTCGCCTCGGGGTTCGCGGTCCCTCGTGGTGCAGGCCTTGCCGTTGTAGAACTGGGCACCAACGACTTGGTCACGAACACGGACACCGCGGTGTTCGCCCGGCAGTACAAGGATTACCTGAACCGTGTTGCCGCGGCCTCCCCTTACGCCAAGCTCCTGTGCCTGGGCGTGTGGGCGCCGGCAGCTGCTGGCAGAACCGCCGCCCTGGACGCTGCCATCACAGCAGGGTGCCATGCTCATGGCGGCCAGTTCATTTCCCTGAAGGAACTTTTTGGCACGCCGGCCAACAGGGGCCCGGCCGGTGATCCGGTGTGGCTGGGGAGCAGGGACACCTTCCACCCCAACGATGCGGGCCATGCAGCCATCGCCGATGCCGTGCTCCAGCGGATAGCGTCATCCTGATCCCCGCCGTGCTGAAGTGAAGATCGCCGAACTCAGCGGCTTCCCGGACGGCCGGTGGATGGCCTGGCGGCCGGGTGAGGACAGCTTCGAAGACCTTGCGTGACAGCAGCTGGAGGGCTAGGCCCCCTAACGGACCGCGGCGTACCAGATCAGCAGCATGGTCACGAAGAACCCTGTGACGTAGTTCAGCCACAGGAACCGTTCCCACCCGCGGTGGGCCTGCTCCGAGTCCTCGTCCGTGACCGAGGCGAATGGGAGGATGCTCACCGCGTAGGGGAGCGCCAGCAGGGCTGCGAGCGGTCCCGGCCACGGTGTGAACAGCAGCAGCACACCGGCCAGCAGGTAGGCGGCGATTGCGAAGCGCACCGTGGCCTTGGCACCGATCACAGTGGCCACGGATCCGATGCCGCCGGCCCGGTCCGCCACCACGTCCTGCACCGCGCCGAACGCGTGGCTGGCCACGCCCCACAGGAAGAACGCCCCCAGCAGCGCCCACAGCGCCGGCGTGAACTGCGCCTGCGCCAACACCAGCCCGTACACGGCCGGGCTCACGAAGTGCGTGCTGGACGTGGCCGAATCCAGGAACGGCCGCTCCTTGAACCGCAGCCCCGGCGCGCTATAGGCCACCACCGCGAAGATGCTGACCGCCAGCACCAGCCAGGACAGCGGGTTGCCGAGCAGGACCAGCGCCGCCAGGAACGGCACGTTGGTGCCGATCGCCGCCCGGAGCGTGACGGCATGCATGGTCCGGTCCAGCACCGCGCCCTCCACACCGCCCTTGCGCGGGTTCCGGAGGTCCGATTCGTAGTCGAACACGTCATTGATGCCGTACATCGCCAGGTTGTAGGGGATGAGGAAATACAGGGTCCCCACCACCCAGGCCAGGTCGATCTCGCGCGCCGTGAGCAGGTACGCCGCGGCAAACGGGTACGCCGTGTTCACCCAGGACAGCGGGCGGGAGGACAGCAGGAGCATCCGTAAGGTCTTCATGGCCGCCTTCCCGACGTGCCGGCTTTTGAGGTCCGGTCCAGCAGGATCCACAGGCCCGGCAGCAGCAGCACCGCGGCCACCGGGTACGCAAAATCCTCCAGCGGGGCCAGCCCCACCTTCGCCCCGGAAATCATCCCCGGCGCATAGGTGAACAGTCCGAAGGCGATCATCAGGTTGTCGAACACCGCCGTCAGGACCAGGACGACGGCGGCCGCCCAGCCTGCCGCTGCCAGCGCCACTTTCCGCGTCCGGCCCTTGAGCCGGATGGCGGCGGCGGTGCCCACGGCCAGGGCGGCGATGAGGAATACCGCGTTCAGTGCCCAGTAGCTCATGAGCGTTCCTCCACTTTCTCGCCGTGCGCCAGACGTGCCGCGAGGAACCGCCGGAACAGCTGGAACAGGTTCATCACCAGGTAGCAGAGGAACACCAGGAAGATCGGCTCCTCCAGCGGCAGCTCCGGTGCCAGCTCGATCCCGATCGTCTCGTTGTGCCCGCGGAAGAAGATGCCGAGCCCGATCCCGGACAGGTCCCACGCCAGGAAGAACACCAGCCCCGCCGCCAGCACCACGGCCGCGCGCCGGGCGTCCTGCCAGAAGAAGAGCCGCAACCGCTGGTCCAGCAGCACCATGCAGCCCAGCGACACCAAAAGGAACGCCAGGTACGCAACCGCCGTCACGCCGTCGTACCCTTTGAAACTGTTCCCTCTTCAGCAGGTGCCGGTGGCACTGTTCCCTCTTGTGCAGGTGCCGATGGCACTGCTGTGCCTGCCAGACGCAGCGGCGCCGACAGGGGACCGGTGCTGGTGTCGCCGCGGAGCCGCTTGACCACCAGCTCGGCGCTGATCAGGCACATGGGAATGCCGATCCCCGGAATGGTGGACGCCCCCGCGTAGTACAGCCCCTCCACCTTGCGGCTGACGTTGCCGGCCCGGAAGAACGCGCTCTGCTTCAGCGTGTGCGCCGGCCCCAGCGACGTGCCCTTCCACGAGTGGTAGTCGCGCTCAAAATCTGCCGGCCCGTACATCCGCCGCACCACGATGCGCCCGGCCAGGTCCGGGATG
Source organism: Arthrobacter sp. E44 (assembly GCF_041877125.1). NCBI lineage: Bacteria > Bacillati > Actinomycetota > Actinomycetes > Micrococcales > Micrococcaceae > Arthrobacter > Arthrobacter sp. E44. The sequence continues at coordinate 252,986 of NZ_JBHDJA010000003.1, read as the reverse complement.
CCCGCCCACTCACTGAGCTGCCCGATCACGGCGTCGGCCGCGCGTTCCAGCCGCTCGTCACCGCTGCCGCCCAGCCCCGGATCCGGCGGGATGGGCACCAGCACGAACACGTTCTCGTGCCCGTCCGGCGCCACGTCCGGATCGGTGGCGCTGGGCTTGCATACGTACATCGACGCCGGCTCAGGAATGAACGTGTCCTTACCGAAGATCGCCTTGAAGTTCTCCTCCCAGTTCTTGGTGAAGAGGAGGGTGTGGTGCTGCAGCTGCGGCAGCCCGCCGCGGACGCCCAGGTACAGCAGCAGGGCACTGGGCCCGGCGGTGCCCCGCTGCCAGTACCGCTGCGGGTAGGTCTGGAGGTTCCGGGGGAGCAGCGCGGTTTCGCTGTGATGCAGGTCGGCAGCGGAAATTACGACGTCGGCCGCCAGGGTTTCCTCCGTCCCGTCGCTCTTGCGGAAGCGCACCGCGCGCACGGCCGCCGGACGCCGCCGGGAGATGATGGGCGCCGTTTCGATTTCCAGCACCTCCGTGCTGGTCCTGATGGTCACGCCGGCGTTGCGGGCCTGCTTTTCCAGCGCCTCCACCAGCCGGGCGAAGCCGCCCATGGGGTAGTAGACGCCCACGTCCAGGTCCAGGTGGCTCATGAGGTGGTACATGCTGGGCGCGGTGAACGGCGAGGCGCCCAGGAACACGGCCGGGTATTCCAGGATCTGCTGCAGGCTTGGATTGCTGACGTAGCGGCGGGCGTAGCTGTGCAGCGGCTCCAGCAGAAGGCGTGCCAGCCGGGGGAGCCGGGCCAGGATGTCCGGCACCAGCAGCGGGGCGAAGGACTGGAACGTGGGATACAGGAAGCGGCGCTTGGCCATGGTGTAGGTCTCGGCGGCGGAGTCCAGGTACTTCTCCAGGCGTGCGCCGGCGCCGGGTTCCAGCCGGTCAAACAGCGCCACCACCCGTGCCCGCCCGGCCGGGACGTCCACCGGCTCTGCTGCGCCTTCGGAGATGAGCCGGTAGCCGGGGTCCAGCTTCAGCAGGTCCAGCTGCTCGGCGGCGGAGGTGCCCAGGAGCTGGAAGTAGTGGTCGATGACCTCGGGCATCAGGTACCAGGAGGGCCCGGCGTCGAACCTGAAGCCATCCTCACTGAACGTGTACGCCCGGCCGCCCAGGACGTCCTGCTTCTCCAGGATGGTGACGCGGTGCCCCTCGGTGGCGAGCAGGGCCGCCGTCGCCAGTCCGCTGATGCCGCCGCCGATCACCACCACCGTTTTACCGGGTCCAGCTGTCCGTCCGGACGGAACTGCTTTCTTCACGGCCGTCACTGCGCCGCCACCCGGGCCGGGCGCGCGGCAACTGGTTCCAGGCCGCGCCTTCCGGTGAGCACGGCGGCGGCGATCTTCAGCTTCACGGGGGTGGGCACGCTGATCCTCGCCCGGATCAGGTCCGGTGCAGGGGTGACGCGGATCCGCTCGGCCAGTTCGGCGAAGAGCTCCTGGGCCAGGGCCACGGCCAGGCGGCAGGACGTGGGCAGGCTGCGGAGCACCGCGCGGGATTCCTGCAGGTCGTGGTCAATGTCCGCCAGGAGCCGGATCTTCTGTGCCTCGTCGAAGTTTGCGGGGCTGACGCCGGGGAAGTAGCTGCGGCCCAGGGACGTGAAGTCCTCTGCCAGGTCGCGCAGGAAGTTGATCTTTTGGAAGGCCGCGCCCAGGTGCCGGGCGCCGCGCTCCAGCCGGGCCCGTTCCTCCGCGCTGACCGGTTGCCCGTAGAGAAAGCACCTCAGGCACATCAGGCCCACCACTTCCGCGGACCCGTACACGTACTCGGTGAAGGATGCCGGCGTGTGTTCCGACTGCTCCAGGTCCGCCCGCATCGAGGCGAAGAACGGGCGGGTGAGATCGGTGCCGATGCCGGTTCGGCGGGCGGTGTCCGCGAACGCGTGGATCACCAGGTTGCTGCTGTAGCCGGTGGCCAGGGCGTTCTCGGTTTCCTGCTCGAACGCGTCCAGCTGCCGCCGGCTCTCCTCCGGTGACAGGCCCGCCGCGGAGGTGACGCCGTCGACAATTTCGTCCGCCACCCGCACCAGCGCGTACACGGAATCCACCTGGCGGCGGACGGCGTCGTCAAACAACTTGGAGGCGAGGCCGAAGGAACTCGAATAGGAGCGGAGCACCACGCCGGAGGACTTGAGGGCGGCGGCGGTGTAGTCGGCCAGCGCGTCGCGGTCCCGCTTCATGCGCCCATCCGATCGGTGACCAGGCGGGACAGGGGGGAGAGGCCGTCGCGCAGCTCTTGCGGCACGAACGGCTGCACCAGGACATCCAGCGCCCGCTCGGTGAGGTCTGCGGCGAGTTTCAGGGTCTTGTCCCGTGCCCCGGAGGCCACCAGGAGTTCGCGGATCTCGGCGGCATCCCTGGCCGTGAGGTCCTTGGAGAGCAGCTCTTTGATGCGGGTCCACTGGGGCTGCTGCGCTGCGTAGGAGATCAGGGCCGTGCGCTTGCCCTCGCGCAGGTCGCCCCAGCCGGTCTTGCCGGTCCTCGACTCATCCCCGAACGCGCCCACCAGGTCATCCGCCACCTGGTACGCGGTGCCAATGATGCGGCCGAACTCGCCCAGGGCCTCCACCAGTTCCCGGTCCGCGCCGGCCAGGACGGCCCCGGCGCGCAGCGGCGTGTCGAAGGAGTACACGGCCGTTTTCAGCCTGGACATCTCCAGGACCTGGTCCACGGTCTGTGGCATGGGGTCCAGGGGTGCCAGCACGTCCAGGAGTTCGCCGGCCGCTGAAGCCATGACGGCCTCGTCAAGGAGGTCGCCCAGCCGCTGCCGGATGGCCGGGTCCGCCTCGACTTCGGACAGGAACCGGTATGCGTTGGACAGCGCCAGGTCCCCGGCGATCACCCCGGCGGACAAGCCGGTGTGCTCTGCCCTGTCCGGGCTGCTGCCCTGGTCCGTGGCGAGGCTGCGGTAGGCGCCGGCGAGGTTCGGCATCCCGCGGCGGGTGAAGTCCTGGTCCACCACGTCGTCGTGGATGATCAGGGCAGTGTGCAGCAGCTCGTAGGAAGCGGCCAGCGTGGCTGACGCCGTCCTGTCGCTGCCGCCCAGCAGGGAGTAGGTGGTCATCACCAGCCGGGGACGGAAGCGTTTGCCGCCCACCGTGCAGGCTTCAAGGTGTTCCCACAGGCGTAGGTACTGGGGGTGCAGCGCACCGGCCCTCACCTTGGCCCGGGCAAAGAAGGATTGCAGAACGTCATTGACCAAGCGGCCGTCATCGGTGTGCGCCAGCGTGGTCCCCGTATCCATAGGTAAAGTAAACACGGGCACCCATGGGAGGGCAATTGAACGGGAAGACAGAGCAGGTGGTCCTGGCCGCCGACGACGGAACACCCGTTGGCGTCGAGGACAAGGCCACCGTGCACACCTCCGCCACGCCCCTGCACCTGGCCTTCTCCGCCCACGTGTATGATTCCGACGGCCGCATTCTCCTCACCCGCCGCGCCCTGGCCAAGCTGACCTGGCCCGGCGTCTGGACCAATTCCTTCTGCGGACACCCCGCGCCGGGAGAGGACCTCGAGGACGCCGTGCGGCGCCGGGGCGAGTATGAGCTGGGCCTCCGCCTCTCGGACATTGAACTGCGGGTTCCGGACTTCCGATACCGAGCGGTGGATGCCTCCGGCGTGGTGGAAAACGAGATCTGCCCGGTCTTCACGGCGCACGCCGCGTCCCCGATGGATCCCCGGGCCGACGAGGTCATGGAGTGGCAGTGGACCGACCCCGCCCTGATCACCGCCGCGGTGGCCGCGACCCCCTGGGCCTTCAGCCCTTGGCTGACCCTCCAGCTGCCGCTGCTCTACCCGGAGCGGTTCGGCGCTTAGGTTCCTTGTGTCACCGTTGTGGTGACGGACGACGGCGGCGCTCGCCGCGGGCTTTCAGCGTCACCTTCCAGCGCTCCCAGGGAGGCAGCTGCCGCCAGTGGATTCCCAGGGTGTGGAAGGCGCGCTTGAACCGCAGGCGTGCGTCGGCGCCGCCTGCCAACGCGCGGGCCGAAATGCCAACCTTCAGCGAGGGATCGTAGGCCGTGCGACGGGTGGGGTCCAGCGCAAAGCCGAGGTCGACGTCGTCGTGCACGCCCGTGTCCAGCCGGTTCACCCTGGCGCGGGCCTGCTCCCAGTCCTGTCGGCGGAAGGCGCAGTTGGAGCCGAAAGGCGGCCAGTGCCCCATGGCCGCGCCCATCAGGACGAAGTAGGCCTGGATGTAGGCGACCCCCGCGAGTTTGCCGCGGATCCTGCCCGTGCCGTAGAAGACGCCGGGCCCGGTGAGAAGGGCCAGGTCCGGTTCCTGCTCGAAGCGCCGGCAGATGCGTTCCAGCCAGTCCGGCGGCGGGACGCTGTCCGCGTCGCAGCGGGCGATGACGTCCCCGCGGGCGGCGTCGTAGCCGGCGGAGGCGGCGGCGGCGATCCCCGGCACGTGTTCGTGAAGGACCCGGGCGCCGTACTTTGCTGCGATTTCTCCCGTGTTGTCGCTGGAGGCGTTGTCCACCACGATGATTTCCAGCGGAGCCATGGTCTGGGACTGCAGGGCCTGGAGGCAGCGTTCCAGGAAAGGGCCGTCATCCTTGCACGGGATGACCACGGAGAGGGACGGCATCCCCCGATGCTAGCCTGCTTCGCTGTCCTCCCGCCCGGTCGAGAAGCGCCTCCCGTTTTCGATGCGCATGTCCATCCGCGATGCGGCTCCCCGTTTTCGACTCGCAGACTCGGTTGCGCTCCCCAAATGTGGGTCGCGGGAAGGAACCTGCGCGGCGGAATCTCATTCGCGCGTCGAAATCCGCCTGTCCGGTCCACCTAGGATGGTCCCCATGAAGGCTGCCCGAGACGCGGAGTCCGTTGCCCTGGTGATCAACGCCGGTGCGCGCCTGGCCGCGGCCGGGGCGGAGCCGGTGGTGGAGAAGCTGCGGCAGGCCGGCCTGCCGATCTCCGCCGTGCACCTCGTCCGGTCCGGTGGCGATCTGGCTTCGACACTCGAGGCTGTGTCCTCGAAGGGGCATGACCTGGTGGTCGTCGGCGGCGGCGACGGCACCGTGTCCTTCGCTGCCGGGCGGTTCGCCGGAACTGGAACGGTGCTGGGGGTCCTACCCTTGGGGACAGCCAACGACCTTGCCCGCACCCTCGAAATTCCGGCCAACCTTGAGGCGGCGTGTGCTGCGCTCGCCGACGGGAAAGTGGTGGACATCGACCTGGGGCGGGCCAACGGCGAGCCCTTTCTCAACGTGGCGTCGGTTGGCCTGTCCGTGGGGGTGACCGAAAGCCTGAGCCCGCGGCTGAAGCGGAGGCTGGGGCCGCTGGCCTATGGCGTTGCCGCCATGCGCGCGTATGCCCGGCACAAGCCCTTCCGTGCCCGGCTCGAGTTCCCGGAAGGCGACCACGAACCGCTCGAGCTGGAAAACATGCTGCAGGTGGCGGTGGGCAACGGCCGGCATTACGGAGGCGGCAATGCGGTCTCGCCCACCGCCGGCATCGACGATCACACCCTGGACATCTATGCCATCCCCGGGGCGCCGCTCCGGGAGCACGTGCGGATCGCCCGCTTGCTCAAGGACGGCAGCTTCGTAGAGCGCGACGGCGTGTACCACTTCACCACGACTCGGGTCCGGCTGGTCACGGAGCCGCCAATGCCGGTGAACCTCGACGGCGAGATCGCCACAGTCACGCCCGCGGACTTCACCATCGACCGCAACGCCGTGCATGTCGTGGTGCCGCAATACAGCACCGCGGCGAGACTGGACTCGTAGGGGAGCCCTCCGCCGCCGCTTGCCCTTCCCCGTTTTCGAGGCGCAAGTCGGTCCGCGACACGGTTCCCCGTTTTCGAGGAGCAGATTCCTTTTCGCTCCCCCAATTTGGGCCGCGAAAAGGAATCTGCGAGTCGACATCTCATTCGCGAGTCGAAATCCAAGGTGCGTGCCGTCGTCGTACTTCTTTGAGGGATGTGGGGGCCGACGGCTTTTTTCGGATCGACGCTGATCCGTTGCCTCCGCCGTCGGCCCCTGGCCTGTGTGGAATGGGGGGGTGGTTGCCTGGCGGCGCCGCTTCTTAGCGCCGCCAGGCTCTGAGACCATCGGTTTTATCCGATGCAGGCGCGGGTTGACTGGGCCCAGTTCCCAGGTGCATCGAGGTTGCGTCCCCGTCCTTCACGCACCACTTTGAAGGGAATGCCTCAAGGACCTGTTTGCTTTCGATCAAGATTGCATCAAGGTCGGCGAAATTTCGTGCCGGCAGACGTTGAGGGCGTTCCCAACACAACGGAAGCGCTGCAGATCTGGCAAGAGACCTGCAGCGCTTCCGTTGTTTTGTGCCGTTTTCTACCGTGCGGTGTAGTCCTCGGCTGCCTTGCGCAGGCGGCTGTGGGCGCCGCCATATGCTTGGGCGCCCTGGAGCGTCCACTTGGGCAGCTTGGCCACCATCGTGTAGTTGGGGTCGCAGACGTTGGCCGCCGGGGCCAGGCCCATCTGGCTGACCAGCTGGTAGGAGTCCAGCAGGTCCATTCCAGTCAGGTCCGAGGTCCAGGCGATGAGGTCCTTCTGGCTAATCCGGTACGCATCCTCAAGCGGGCGGGTGGAACCGGTGCTCATGATGAAGTCGTCGTTCTCCAGGCGGGGCCAGGCGGCGGCACCCTCCTTGATCAGGTCCACGGCGATCACCGAGTTCATGGCGGATTCCAGGCCGGTGCCGCAGACTTCGCCCTCGCCCTGGCGGGCGTGGCCGTCCCCGAGGGAGAGCATGGCCCCGGCCACGTTGACCGGCAGGTACAGCGTGGTCCCGGTGCGGGCTTCCGGGGTGTCCATGTTCCCGCCGTGCGTGGACGGCGTCATGACCAGCCGGACTTCGCCGCCGGCAGGGGCCACACCCACGGTGCCGTGCATGGGATCCAGCGGCAACTGAAGCCGGAAGTCGGAGTTCCGCGCCTTGAACGAGGCGGTCCAGTTTTCCAGGTCGATGTCGTAGAACCAGACGCGTTCCTCCAGCGACTCGTTGAGCGTGGCCGTCTCGCGCGTTCCCGTCAGGGCGCCGAACTGCGGAAGCACGCAGGACACCGCGTACTTTCGGGCCGGCACTATGGAGACGAAATGGACGGCCAGCATGTCGCCGGGTTCCGCGCCCGCCACCTCGATGGGCCCCGAGACAGGGTTCATCTCGTTGAAGGGCACCACTTCGCTGGGCAGTTGGTCAGGGGAGGTGACCCGGCCGCCGAAGCAGTCCTCGGTGCTGACCTCCACAATGTCGCCGGGCTTGATGCTGATCATCGGCTCCCGGCCGCCGAACACGTACGAGTATTCGCCTGGCTGGGGCGCGAGCTTGTGGACAACCATCTTTACTGAACCTCCGCTGCTTCAGGTTCCCCTGCCGCCGTCGTAATTGGTACTTCCTTCTTACCCATGCGCCCGGTCTTGAACAGGACGACGGCGACGACGATCCCCACGATAGTATTTTGGGCCCCTCGCGCCGAAAGATCTCGGGAGTTCGGGCAGCACCAGGGCTCTCCTCGACTCGCTTCTCCATCTTCGCGGCGCACCTTCCTTGGCGCACCCCAAATGCGGGCTGCGAAAAGGAATCTGCGCAGCGGAATCGCATTGGCGCGTCGAAAGCGCAGGTGCGGGCCGCCGTCGTACTTTTGTCCTGCCTGTGACCGGGGAATCTGGTGCCGGTTAGTACCTGAAAATGCTTAGGTGTTGGGGGCCGCAGCCTTCTTGGCCAGCGCTTCCGCCATTTTCTGGACCTTGGTGCCGTAGCCGCCGTTGACTGCGGTGTCCTTGATCTTGTTCGCCTGCGCATCCAGATCAGCGGGGGCGGCGTTCTTGAGTGCCGTCAGGTCGGCCTGCAGATTTGCGGGGAGCTTGGCGAACAGTTTCGGGTGGCCGATGAGCTGGTCGGCCACCTGCTGGAGCCCGGCGCCCGGGTTGCCCGAGCTGAACGCGGTGCGCAGCTCCTGGCGAAGCCCGGCCAGGCTGGTGGCGGCCTTCTCCGCCGCGTCGGCGCGCTTCTGGATCTCGGCGCCGTACCCGCCGGACAGGGCAGTGGTCTTGATCTTGTAGGCGTCCTTCACCTTGTCGGCCGCGGGGGCGTCCTTGAGGGTGGTCACGTCCGCCTGAAGGGCGGCGGGGAGCTTTGCGAAAAGCTGGGGGTGGTTCACCAGGGCGGCGGCGGCCTTTGCCGCACGGTCGCCGGCGGACTGCGGGCTGTCCGCCTTCAGGCTGAGGAAGGCCTCCAGGCCACCCGAGCCCTTTGGCATGTGGGCCTTGGCCGCCGCAGCGGGGGAGGCTGTTGACGTGAGGGTTGACGTGGGAGAGGCGGACGCAGCACCGACGCCTGCGGCGGCCATGGCACCCGCGGCGAGGACTGCCGCCGCCCCGACTCCGATGCGGGATTTCATTGACGGAATTGATGGCTTCACCACGTTGTGTCCTTCCGAATTTGCGCATGCGTGCCGAACCAGTGACCGGGCACGGGTTCACTGTAGGAGCCAAGGCTGGGGAAAAGCTGAAAACGCCGTGGTTCTTGTCCGGTCCTTACCTCTGTCTGGGGTGCGGATTATGCTCGGACAATGGCGCATGATTCTCTGGCGAGACCCGTTACCCCCGGCAAACAGGGGCTTTGGCAGCGGCGCATGTGGATGTGGATCGCCGCCGCCGGACTGGACGTGTACATTCTGGGTTTCGTCATCGGGCTGCAGCCGGCGGGTCCTCTCTGCGGCAGCCCGTTGGCCCCGAACAGCCGGGCAGCTGAACTGCTGGACCAGCAGCAGGGCGGCGGCGGGGCGGCAGCTGCCTGCTACCGCAGCATCGATGCCGATTCCGTGCCCGTGTGGATCCTCCTGGCGTTGGGAATCGCTCTTGTTATCGCCGGAGTTGCGGCGCGGATCGTCATCATCCGGCGTTCCGCTGCCTGAGCCGGCCCTTAAACGAGCTGGAGCGGCGCCGCACGTACGCCATGTTGGGGCATCTGCAAGGATGGGCTGGTGGCTCACCCGGGCGCGCTGAACCTGCCGAAAGGTCCACCATGGACATCGTTGAAGTGATTTTGAATGACCACCATGAGCAGCGGCGGCGGTTCGCCCTGCTCGACGAAATGCATGAGTGCGAACCTTCAGACCTGGAACCTGTGTGGAACCAGCTCCGCATCCTGCTGGAAGTACATGCCAAGGCAGAAGAGGAACTGTTCTACCCGGCCTTGATGGAACTGGGGACAGGGGCAGGCGGAAAGGACTCCGCCGGGGACGAAACCACCGACGCGATCCACGACCACAATGAAATCCGGGACGCCATCCGTGATGTCTCCGACCACCGGGCAGGGGCACCGGAGTGGTGGGAGGCGCTGTCAAAGCTCAATGAAGCCAACGGCGACCATATGGCAGAGGAAGAACGCGAAGGCTTGACCGACTTCCGGCAGCACGCTTCCCTGGAACTGCGCCACCGGCTTGGACTGTCATTCAGCATTTTCGAGTCAGCCCACGCCGACGGCATCGAACCCCGGGACCTCGATCCCGACGAGTACGTCCGCGAGCACGAATAGGGCCGGCCGCGTCCGCCCGCAGTCCGGTCAAAACCGGTCACCCCGCAGCTGTTCGGCTGCAGGGTGACCGGTTCCCGCCTTCCAGGCGTTGACCCAACTTTGGTACCGCTTACTGTTCCTGGTCGGAATTTTGGAGCCGGCGCCTGACGAAGATGCCGGTCACCACCAGCGCGAGGACCAGGACACCGGCAATGCCGCCCACCAGGGCCCACGGCACCTGGCCGACCGCTGTGCCTGCCTGGGCGGGCGCCGCCGTCGTGGGCGCGTCACTGCTTGCGCCGGAACTGCCCCCACTGCCTGCGCTACCGGCCGCGGCAGTGCCCGCCGTGCCCGCACTGTTCGCGGTGAAGCTGAAGGTTCCCTCGATGGGGTGCCCGTCCGAGGAAACCACCCGCCACACCACCGTGTACTTGCCGGCGGGCGCTCCTGCTTTGACCGCCTGGGTGACGTGGTTGTCCACGATCTCCACCGCCCCGTCTGCCTGGTCCGTGCCCGTGGAGTCCTCAACCCGCACGATCGAATTGATGGCGATGGGGGTGCGGTCAAAGGTCAGGCCGATTTTGGCCGGGACGCTCTGGATTGTGGCGCCGTTGGCGGGATCGCTGGATTCGAGGGCGTCGTGGGCCTGGGCCGCAGCCGAGGGTAGTACCAGGAACGCAGCTGTGGCGAGGGTGAGAAGGAGCCGCGCAGGCCAGCCCCGGCCCTTATTTTGCGCTTTCACGGACCGCCCCTTTCGTGCGCCGCCCGGCGAGGGCAACCGCCAGGGCGGTGGCACCGAGGACCAGCCCGGCAGCGCCCAGGACGATTCCCCAGACGGAAGCGGCATCGTTGGACGCGGGGGAGACCTGGGCCGCTGGTTCCGCAGCCGGCCCTCCGGCCGCGGCAGCCGCCGTCGTGCCGTCCTCGGCGGTGGTGGTGAAGGACGGGGCCGGATGTTTGGGCTCGGGCTGTCCCTCGGTCTGTTCCTGGTCCCAGTTCACTACGGAGCCGTCCGTGTAGGACTGCGCCGTCTTCAACGTCACCGTGGTCCCCGCTGCCGGGAGCCTTCCCACGGACAGGGAGAACGACTGGTACTGGTTCTGGCCCAACTGGTGCGCCTCATCCGCAGTCCACACCACGGAGCTCGGCGCCTTGGTCACCGTGGTGCCAGCCACTGTGACGGGCTTGGGCAGGTCGCTGGTGATGACCTGCGCGGTCCAGCCCTCTACGGGCTTGACCGACACGGAGGTGAAGGGGGTGTCTGCAGGCAGCTTCACCTCGAGCTTGCTGGTCTTCGCGGTGGGGGATTCGTTGGGCACATTGAACGTCAGGTGCGAGTAGCCGTTGGCGCCGGTATCGTCAGGGTCCACGCTGACGTGGGCGGATGCGGCGGTGGCGCCTGCGGCGATGATTCCCGCGGCTGCGGTCGCGGCGGTCAGGGTTTTCAGGGTATGGCGAAGTGTCGTTTTCATTGCATGCTTTCAGGGAAAGGGCGTGCTGGCAGGACCCGGCGCGGCAATCGCCCGGGTCAGGATGTCAGGTGCCGCTCAGGGAGCGGTGGGAACCAGCGGCGGCCCACGCCGGGCCGGCAGCCTGAGGTTTCGCCAGCGGGAAAGAACGACGACGGCGGGCCGCGCCGGCTGGAGCGGCCAGTCAGGGATGACCACCGGCGTGAGGATCCGGATGGTGGGGCGCAGCCACGCGGCGAGTGCCCAGACGGCTGCCTCGCCCCGTGCCAGCACCACAGCCGTGGCCAGTGTTGCCGCGGCGTGCAGGACCAGCATCAGTGTGTTCGGAACGGCGTAGTCCGGGGTGAATGCCGTTGCGGGCAATACGGATCCGGGGCCGTGGAGGTGGCCGACAGCAATGTGCTGGAAGCCTGCGGGCATGGACAGGGCGTTGAAGGCCTCATGAAGGATCAACTGGCTGGCCACCAGGAGCCCGGCCATGGCGGGCGCGGCCACTTTGGACCTGGCCAGGATCATGACCGGCGCCAGCACCAGCGCCACAAGCCCCAAGAAGATTACGGGGTGGGGCAGCGCACCGCCCGCCATGACGTGTGCGCTGGCAGCCAAGGCGACCATCGCCGTCGTAACAGCCATGGCGCGGGGGAAGCGCAACGGGGCACTCATGCCATACGCCACCCTTCCAGCTCGATCTTGCCGGTATCCACTCTAGGCAAGGGCCCGAGGTGCCCGTTAATCGGGCCGCCTCTTCACCGAAACGGCCCCGCTGGCCGTGACGCAAACTGTGCTCCCGGTGCACCGTTCAGGAGCGCCCCAGACTTGAAGAGTAGGGTGAGGGCCGGTTGCGACCACTGCAGGAATACGATGCCGAGAACCGGAGACACGCATGCCCAAGGGAGTTTCTTTCCAATCCACGTCAGACTCGCCCGGGCGCCGGAACCCGTTGCGCGTCGCCGGGATCACGCTGGGCTGGTTCGCGGGCTTCCTTGCAGTCAGTGCCCTTTGCGGGGCCCTTGTTGCCGGCCTGATGATGCCGGCGGCAGCCGTGACGGAGACGGCGTTAGCGGGCGGATCTGCTGCCCTGACCACCAACCTCCCCAACGACGTTTTCTCCGCGCCCCCGGCACAGATGACGCGTGTGCTTGCAGCGGACGGGTCCCAGATCGCCACCCTTTTCAACGAGAACCGGACGCGGATTTCCCTGGACCAGATGTCGCCCAACATCAAGAACGCGATCGTGGCGATCGAGGACTACCGGTTCTATCAGCACGGCGGCATTGATCCCGAAGGCATCTTCCGGGCCCTGGCCGTGGACGCCGCCGGCGGGCACCAGGGCGCATCGACCCTGACCCAGCAGTACGTCACCAACATGCTCAACGAAAACCTGATCGCCCAGGGCAAGGACGCCCAGGTGGTGCTCAACGGGCAGAAGGGCGTGAACCAGAAGATCCAGGAGATGAAGCTCGCCATCGGCCTCGAGGAGACGTACTCGAAGGACCAGATCCTGGCCGGGTACCTGAACGTGGTGGGTTTCAATAGCAACGCATACGGCATCCAGGCCGCCAGCCAGTACTTCTTCTCCATTGACGCCAAGGACCTCACCCTGCCCCAGGCGGCACTGCTCGCCGGCCTGGTCAATGGTCCTTCACTCTACGACCCCACCGTTCACCCGGAGGCCGCCAAGTCGCGGCGCGACCTAGTGCTGGACGCGATGCTGGAACACGGCTACATCAAGCAGCAGCAACGCGACGACGCCGTGAACACTCCCATCCAGCTCAAGCTCAACCCGCCCAAACAGGGCTGCGCGTATGCTCCCCAGGCGCAGTACTTCTGCGACTACGTCATCCACCAGATTGAGAATGACCCGGCGTACGGCGCCACGGTGGACGACCGCGACCAGAAGATCATGGCCGGCGGCCTGACCATCAAGACCACCCTGGACCCCCGACTGCAGGGACCGGCCCAGGCACAGGTGGACGCCACTGCCGGCGCCAACCCGGACAAGTGGGGCGCCTCGCTGGTAACCATTGAACCCGGCACCGGAAAAGTCCTGTCCATGGCGCAGAATTCACGGAAGCTGCCCGGACAAGGCGCCGGGTTCGTCTCTGACTACAACTTCAACGTGGACGGCAGCAACGCGGCCGGGAACAGCCTGGGTGGTGTGGGCGGCATGCAGCCCGGCTCCACCATGAAGCCGGTGACCCTGGCGGCCTGGCTGGGCGAGGGTAAATCGACAAACCAGATCGTCGACGCCTCCAAGCGGCGCTACGGCATCTACTACCCCTGGAAGACAACCTGCCACCCCGTGCAGGGCTGGTTCGACAGCACGGTGCCGCAGTCTTCGGACCTGCAGAACGATGAGCCCAACTGGTACCGGCCCATGACGGTCCGCGAGGGCATCTACCAGTCGATCAACACAGCCACGTTTGCCTCGCTGGCCGGGCTCAATGACTTCTGCGACGTCCAGCGCGCCGCAGATGCCATCGGCCTGCACCTGGGCAGCGGAAAAGACGAAAAGATCGATCTCTCAACCCTGGGGAACATCCTGGGCAGCCAAAATGTGGCACCCCTGACCATGGCGAACGCCTTCGCGACCTTTGCGGCCAACGGCACCTACTGCACTCCCATCTCCATCACGGAAGTGGACGACGCCCAAGGCAAGAAGATCGGTGGACAAACATCCTCCTGCCAGGCCGGGGCGCTGAAACCGGATGTTGCGAAGGCCGTCACCAACGTTCTCCAGGACGTCCTCACCAAAGGTTCCGGTTTGCTGATTCCGCAGAAACTCGGGGTGCCGGATGCTGCCAAGACCGGCACGAATGAATGGAACAACCAGACCTGGGTGGTGGGCTACACGAAAGGTCTGGCGACGGCATCCTTCTTCGGCGATCCGTTCAATGGCGGCCCGGGCCGGCTGGGCCGCAACATTACTGTCAACGGCAAGTTCTATCCCGCGGTGGACGGAGCATTTATCGCCGGGCCGCAATGGGCGCAGTACATGCAGGGCGTAGTGGGCCTCTACGATCACGGAAACTTCGACTCGCCGCCGCAGGACCTCATCAGCGACCCTGCGGGACAACGGACCAAAAGCAACTGATCCGGGACGTTTGAGCCGCTGGGGATCGCCGCAGGGTTCGGAAGGGAAAACCAATGGAAAAGGGGCAGTCGGGAACAACCGTGCTCGACAGGACCTTCCGCATCTCCCTGCTCCTCAAAGGGTTGGACGGAGTCCTGGAACTGATCGGCGGCATTCTCCTTTTGCTGGTCACGCCGGCGCAGATCGGCGAGGTGGCCCGGTTCCTCACCCAGCATGAACTTGCCCAGGATCCCCGGGACTTCGTGGCCAACAGCGTGCTGCACATGACCGCCAACCTTTCGGGGTCGGCGTCGTTGTTTGGCGCTGCCTACCTCCTTCTGCACGGCGTGGTGAAAATCGTCCTGGTGTGGGCCGTCCTGAAGGAAAAGCTGTGGGCCTACCCCTGGATGATCGCCTTCCTGCTGGTCTTCATCGCCTACCAGCTGTACCGGATCTCCGTGTCTTTCTCGTGGGGCATGGTGCTCCTCACGGCATTCGACATCTTCATCGTGTGGATTACCTGGCGTGAGTACCGGCTCCGGCGGGCGCAGGGCCGGGCGCCTGATGATGATGCGGCAAGGTCCCGGTCCCCGCGCTAAAGCGTGCCCTTTCATCTAGGGCACGCCTGCCTGGAACGGGGCTCCTAGGTTGCCTCGGAATCAAAAGGGGCTGCCTGCCCGGGAACCACCTTTTGCCGCCGCGGCGAAGCCCCCGTTTCTGCGCGCTCGTTCCCGTCCTGGCTCCGGGGGAGGTCAGCAGGTTCATCCAGGAGTGCCTCGCGGATGATCCGGCGGGGATCGTACTGGCGCGGATCCAGCCGATTCCAGTCAATGTCATCGAACTCAGGCCCGAGTTCCTGGCGGAGCTGTTTCTGGGCCCCGGAAGCCATGCGGCGCAGCTCCCGGATAAGCCGGCCAAACTTGGCGGCGTATTCGGGTAATTTGTCCGGGCCAAGCACCAGGGCCCCGATGATGAGGAGGACGAAAAGCTTTTCGGCGTCGATACCGAACATCCCATCATTTTACTGCCGTCCCGGCCGCAGGAGTGTGGGAAGAACTCGCTTTGGAGTCCCCACTGGACCGGTGGATTCCTGCGGTCAGGCCATCGTGGCCACGGCGAATAGTCCGGCCACTCCAACCAGGTAAAGGATCAGGACCACCAGCGAGTCGGCTCCCATGCCCAGGCGCTTCTTTTTCGGCCGGAAGAGGAGGCCCAGCAGGTAGGCCAGGGTCAGCAGGATGGCCAGGGCGGTGAGGTAGATGTCCGTGGCCTGGGCCTGCGGCAGCACGGGCTTGCCGGTGATGAGGACTGCCACGAGGAACAGCACGGGCAGGAAAGCGTTGCCGCCAAAAATGTCGCTGAAAGCCAGTTTGTAGTCGCCCTGTTTCACCGATGCCAGCCCGGTGGAAATTTCGGGCAGGGAAGTGGCCAGGGCCAGGAAAGTCGCACCGAAGAGGACGCCCGTAAGCCCGATGTGCCCGGCGATCGCATCCCCGCTGCGCTCCAGCGTCACGCCTGCCCCCAGGGTTGCCAACGCAGCGACTGCGAAGATCAGGGCAGACTTGCCCGTGCTGATGTGCCGGTTCTTGTCGTTGGCCTTCTTCTTGGAATGGCCTTGAGGCTGGTCCTGCCCACCGGGGGCGTCACCTTGCTGGTGCCAGGGAAGGCCCTTCTGGGAACGCTGGACGAGGATTAGCCCGACAATCCAAATCACGGCGATCAGCACCGCGGCCGGTGTCAGGCGAAGGGCCACGAGTGAGTTCGGCATCTGACTGCCGGCAATCACCACGCCCAGGACTGCGATGACGGTGACGGCTTCAATGACCAGGGTCAGGGACGCTGCCTTGTAGCTGAGTGGATCGGTGCCCCTGGTTCCAACCACATCGAGGATGACCAGCACGACGGTCTGGATGGCGATACCGCCCAGGATGTTTCCAACGGCCACCCCGATGTTGTTGGAAGCGGCCGCACTGACAGTGATGGCGATTTCCGGCAGATTCGTGGCAACGGCAAGCAGGATCAGGCCGCCCAGCGCCGAGCCCAGATGCAGCCGGTCATCGAGAACATCCGTCTGTTTGGAGAGGTGGATTCCCGCCACCCAGATCACCGCCGCGGCACCGGCGAAAATCAGTAACAGAACTGCCAGGGGCAGCGATTCCATGCCTCTCCCTTCCCGGGCGGCGCCCTACCGTCCAGGAAATCAGATACCCAGCGAAGGGGCCGGGAACTGAATCTGCGGCTGGGAATAGGCTGGGAATCGCCGCTTCCCGCACGACGAGGCCACATCGCCGCAGGTCAGCAGCCTCCTGTTTAGCCCTAGCAAGCCCGGGTTTCTAGGCAAAACTACTAATCATGCTTACTATTGTGGGGCGCGAGCTGTCCGCTGGGGGCAGAGCACCCGCGCTGCACCGGAGGTTTTTCAAGCATGGACAACGAAATGCGTCCCCTCACCGATGAAGAACTGATGTCGGAGCAGGCCACCGCCCTGCCGGACAAGGAAGTGGCGTCCGTCCTGGACCTGAATGCGGACCTGGACCTGGGCATCAACGCAGCGGCACCCATCGACCTGGCCGTCGCCGCCAACGCCAACGTGGCAGCACCCATCGACGCCGCCGCCTCGGCCAACATCCTCTCCTACGGCTCGGACGCGCAGGCCCTCTCGAGCCAGGACGCCACCATTGACCAGGGCATCACCGCCGACGCCAATGCCGACTCCACCCAGGACAGCGTGATCGGCCAGGGTGACGGCACCACTGATACGGGCACCACCGACGCCGGCACCACGGACGGTACTGCTGGCACTGTCACGGATCCCACCAGCACCGGCGGCCTCACGGACACCGTCGGCGGCGCCCTGAACGGCAACCTGCTGAACGTCGACGTGAACCTGGACGCCGACGCCGCCATCGCCGCTCCCATCAACGGTGCCGTGGCCGCCAACGCCAACGTTGCCGCCCCCATCGACGCCGCAGTGGCCGCCAACATCGGCTCCATCGACAGCCAGGCCTACGCCATCTCGGACCAGAGCGCCACCATCTCGCAGCACATCGACGGCGAGGCCAACGCCACCGCGGGCCAGCAGTCCGACCTGCAGCAGTAAGCAAACATGACCCAAATCCACGGCGGGCCGCCTCCTGAGGCGGGCCCGCCGTCGTCACGCGTTTCTGTTGCCCCGGATCCGTCGGGCCAAATTCCGTCAGGCCAGAGTACGACGGCGGCTGCCCACCTTCCTGCCCGGGCCGACGGCGTCCAGCTCCTGGGCACCGCAGAGGGGTCCGGCTACCGTGAACCGCCCGCCCTGGTGCGGCGCGCCGACGGCCAGACCCTCCAGCTGACCCGGCTCCTGTACCTGGTCCTGGAGGCCGCCGACGGCACGAACGACCTTGACGGCATCGCCCGGCACGTCAGCGAAGCTTCGGGCCGGCTGGTCAGCGCGGACAATGTCCGGACGCTGATGGACAAGCAGCTGCTGCCGCTGGGCCTGCTGCGGCTGGCCGACGGCAGCCAGCCCGAGGTCAAAAAGTCCAACCCGCTGCTGGGCCTGCGCTTCCGCTACATCGTGTCTGACCCCGAGCGCACCCGCAGGATCACGGCACCGTTCGCAGTGCTGTTCAACCCGCTGATCGTGGTGGCCGTGACGGCGGCGTTCCTTGCAGCTTGCTGGTGGGTGCTCATGGTCAAGGGCCTCGGATCGGCCACCCATGAGGCCTTTGAGCAGCCCGCCCTCCTGCTGCTGATCCTCGCCGTCACCATCCTGTCGGCCGGCTTCCACGAATTCGGCCACGCCGCCGCCACCCGCAAGGGCGGAGCCACACCCGGGGCCATGGGCGCCGGGCTTTACCTGCTCTGGCCGGCGTTCTTCACGGACGTCACCGATTCCTACCGCTTGGGCCGTGGCGGCAGGATCCGCACCGACCTGGGCGGCCTGTACTTCAACGCCATCGTGGCCGTCGCCATCATGGGACTTTGGTGGGCCACCGGCTTCGATGCGCTCCTGCTGGTGGTGGTCACGCAGATCCTGCAGATGGTCCGCCAGCTCATCCCCCTGGTCAAGTACGACGGCTACCACATCCTGGCAGACGCCACCGGCGTGCCCGACCTGTTCCAGCGCATCAAGACCACCCTCCTGGGAATCCTTCCCTGGCGCTGGGGAAACCCGGAAAGCAAGGTACTCAAGCCCTGGGCGCGCGCGGTGGTCACCGTCTGGGTCCTGGTGACCGTACCGGTGCTGCTGTTCAGCATGGTGATGATGGTGCTGTCCCTGCCGCGGCTGTTGGCCACCGGGTGGGCCAGCGCGGGCAAGCAGCAGGAAGCGCTGGTGGCATCACTCGCCACCGGGGATCCCGTGGGCGCGGCCGTGCGGGCCCTCGCCATTGTCGTGGTGGCGGTCCCGGTGCTGGGTGTGCTGTACATCGTGGTGCGGCTGCTGCGGCAGCTGGTCACGGGGCTGTGGCAGAAGACCCGCGGCAAAGCCGTGCAGCGGACGGCCGCCATGGCCGCCGTGGCCGCCTTGTTGGCAGGGCTCGCGTGGGCATGGTGGCCCGACGGCGGGACGTACCGTCCGGTGCAGGCATACGAACGCGGGACGTTGGGTGATGCAACGCGGGCCGTCCTGCCCAAGCCCGCGCGTGAGCGCGTGGCGTTGCGGGAGGGTGCTTCCGGTCAGACTGTTGCGCTGTGGCCGGCGGGTGCTGTGAAGCCGACGCGGGACAAGCCCCAGTTGAGCATGGTGCTGGTGCCGGTGGCGGAGCCGGGCGCCGCCTCTCCTGGCGGTGATGCTCCCGCTGCTGCCGCTTCGGCTGCCGCCCCGTCCTGGGTGTTCCCGTTCGACAGGCCGGCCGCCCCGGCCGCCGACGGAAACCAGGCGCTCGCCGTCAACACCACCGACGGCTCGGTGAAATACAGCGTGGCCTTCGCCCTGGTGTGGGCAGATGACGGGGAGCCGGTCACCACCACCAATGAGGCTTACGCCTTTGCCAACTGCTCGGGCTGCGCGGCCGTGGCGGTGGGGTTCCAAGTGGTCCTGATCGTGGGGCAGACGAATGTGATTGTCCCGGAGAACCTCTCCGCCGCGGCCAACTACAACTGCCTGGACTGCCTGACGTATGCCCTGGCCAGCCAGCTGGTCTTGACGCTTGACAAGCCCCTGGACGGAGAGAGCAGACAGCAGCTTGAGGTCTTGTGGGCGCAGATCGCTGAGTACGGAAGGAACATCCAGAACGTCCCGCTCTCCGAGATCCAGGCCACGCTGAATGGGTACAAGGAGCAGATTACGGCCATCGTCAAGGGAGCTTCGGTTTCCGGGGGAACTTCTGTGGCGACGTCCCCTGCTGCGGTCAGCCCCAGCAGTGGTCCGACCCCTGCCCCTACCTCAACCCTTGCCCAGGATGGTCCGTCCGCCACCGCCGATGCACCTGCCCCGGCAGCGACTCAGGTGGCCACCGCACCGGCGGGCCAATACATGGAAAGCGGGCAGCCGACGTCGTCCGTTGACTACGCAACGCCGGCACCAACTGTGGATTACTGGGGAGGAGAGACGGCGGCGCCGGCGCCTACGTCCAGCGCAGGGTAGGGGAGGGGGCACCCCGACCATGCCCCACCGACGATCCCGCCATTGGGATGGGTAGGCCGCCGGGGCGAATGGGGTGCAGCCAACCCTTATGCGAGGTTCGCCGCGCGAGTATGTTGACTGCTGCCGGAGCGTCCTGCCCGGCAGCAGTTCATTTTTGGGGCATGGGCTGGGAACCCCAGACGCGCCGCCCGTGTGTCCGGCGGTTGCCCTTTTAGTCGCCCTTGCTATCCAAGGAGACAACCATGAACAGGAAGAATCTTCCGGTTCTTGCTGCCGTGTTCCCGGCTATCTTCCTCTCCGCAGTTCCGGCTTCGGCCACCACTGCCTCCGATGACGACGTCCTCAACACCTATGTCGACTGCCCGCTGGAGCGCATCGGCTCCCAGCTGGTCCGCTGTGACAACCTCACGGGCTTGGGGCTGGATGCACCTGACTGGATCCCGGAGCAGCGATAGCAGTAGTCGGCGCACTGCCAGATCCGGCCAGCTTCTTCATTCCGCCGCGCATCCCACTTATCGACACGCAGATTCCCGAGCGCGCACAATATTTGCTGCGCGAAATGAAACATGCGCGTCGAAATCTCATCGGCGGCTCGACAACCGAAAGGGGTATACCCGAAGCCAGCGCGGGGCGGGGTGGTCAGGGCTGGCGGCGGTGGCCGGATCAGGCGGGTGAGGCTTGATGAAGTTGCGTGAATCCATGCTGGTTGGGTCTGGGTGGTCCACCGGAAATCAGCCTGGCTGCGGGGAAGCAGCCACCTACCGCGTATCCACGTCCTCAAACACCAGGAACGTCTGCGTGTCGAGCACGCCGGGCATGGTCTGCAGCTGGTCGAAGATGACCCGTCGCAGATCGATGTTGTCCACGGCGCGGACCAGCAGGATCACATCGAAGTCGCCGCCCACCAGTGCGATGTGGTGCACCTCGGGGATGGCGCCCAGCTGGTCACGGAGTTCGCGCCAGGAGTCCTGCTTCAGCTTCAGCGTCACATAGGCGGAGGACTTGAGCCCGGCCTTGATCGGGTCCACCAGCGCGGTGAAGCGGGTCAGCACGCCGTCGGAAGTCAACCGGGAGATCCGGGAGTAGGCGTGGGCCCGGGAAATGTGGACGTTCTCCGCGACCTGCGTCACCGACATCCGGCCGTCGCGGGTCAGTTCGGCAATGATCCGCCGGTCGATGTCATCGAGCGCAACCTCGGCTGCAGCATCCTTGCCCGGCATTTTGTCCACGGCCCCCATCGGTAATCCACGTCACAGTTACAAATCGTCTCCCATAGTAGGCAGTTTGGAGCAGCTTCTCCACGATCTGCGCAGGTGCTGGATACGAAACCTGCTGCAGGACCATACTGGGAGCGAATAGTGGCTACCGAAGGACGGACCAATGACGATCTCCGCAGACCACACCGTGCCGGACACCGCCAGCCCGCAGGAAGCGCCGGAAAACGCGCTGAACGAGGCTGTAAAGAAGTTCGGCATCACGGTGGAGGACTACATGCTCCCCGCCCGGCACCAGATCCAGATGGTGGACCCGGACGGCCGGCTCAAGCCCGAAGGCGAGCAGGGCACCCAGCCCGGCCACGAATACCCCGTGCCCGGCGACAAGGAACTGCTCGAAGCGTACGAACGCCTCGTCGTCGGGCGCCGCGTCAACGACCAGAACTCGGCCCTGGTCCGGCAGGGCCGCATGGCCGTCTACCCCTCCAGCCATGGGCAGGAAGCCTGCCAGGTGGCCGCCGCCCTGTGCCTCTCCGACGGTGACTGGATGTTCCCCACCTACCGTGACGCCGTTGCCGTGATGACCCGCGGTGTGGACCCCGTGCAGGTGATGACCATCTTCCGCGGCGACTGGCACGGCGGGTACGACCCCCTCAAGTACAAGGTGGGCATCCAGTGCACGCCGCTGACCACCCAGCTGCTGCACGCCGTCGGGGTGGCCCACGCGGCTAAGCTCCGCGGCGAGGACACGGTGGTACTGGCCATGTGCGGCGACGGTGCCACCAGCGAAGGCGACTTCCACGAAGCCCTGAACTTCGCCGCCGTCTTCCACCTGCCCGTCATCTTCTTCGTGCAGAACAACAAGTACGCCATCTCAGTGCCGCTGGCGCACCAGTCCGTGGCGCCCTCGCTCGCGCACAAGGCTGTGGGCTATGGCATGGCTGGCGAACGCGTGGACGGGAACGACGTCGTCGCCCTTCTCGCCGTCTTGGACCGAGCCGTGAAGCTCGCCCGCGAAGGCTCCGGACCGCTGCTGGTGGAGGCCAACACCTACCGCATGCAGGCCCACACGAACGCCGACGACGACACCCGCTACCGGGAAAACAGCGAAGTTGCGGAGTGGCGGGCCAAGGACCCCGTCAACCGGATGCGCACCTACCTGACGGACCGGGGGCTGCTGGATGACGACGGCGAGGCCCGGATCCGCGAGCACGCCGAGGCGGTTGCCGCACAGCTGCGCGAAGGCCTCAGCGAGGACGTTCCCGTGGACCCGCAGGAACTCTTCCGCCACGTCTTTGACCGGCAGACCCCGCAGCTGAAGGAACAGTCCGCCATGCTTGCCGACGAGCTGGCCAGGGATGCAGCAGCAACTGATTCGAAGGAGGCCGGCAAGTGAGCCCCACCATCACCACCTCGTCCGAGGCCAACGGCAACGTTTCCGCCGCCACCGCCCGGGCCGCCGCTTCCGCTGCTGCGTCCGCCGAAGCCGCCGGCCCGCAGCCGGTCACCATGGCCAAGGCACTGAACACCGCCCTGGCCGACGCCATGCAGGCAGACTCCTCCGTGCTGGTCTTCGGCGAGGACGTAGGGCTCCTGGGCGGCGTATTCCGCATCACCGACGGGCTCACCGCCACGTTCGGCGAGCAGCGATGCTTCGACACCCCGCTGGCCGAGTCCGGCATCGTGGGCATGGCCGTGGGCATGGCGATCAACGGCATGCGGCCGGTCATCGAAATGCAGTTCGACGCGTTCGCCTACCCGGCGTTCGAACAGATCGTCAGCCACGTGGCCAAGATGCACAACCGTACGCGCGGAATGGTGAAACTGCCCATGGTCATCCGCATCCCGTACGGCGGCGGCATCGGGGGAGTGGAGCACCACTGTGACTCCTCCGAGTCCTACTACGCCCACACCGCCGGCCTGAAGGTCTACACCCCGGCGACGGTGGCGGACGGCTACCGCATGCTCCGCGAAGCCATCGACACCGACGATCCGGTGGTCTTCATGGAGCCCAAGAAGATGTACTGGACCAAGGACTCGGTGGACTTGGGCGAGCTGCGCCGCCTCCACGACTCCCGCGGGGAAGGTACGACGGCGGGACTTGGCTCTGAGGGGCGTGCCGCCGTCGCGCGTCCCGGCACGGACGCGACGCTGATTGCCTACGGTCCGTCCGTACCCACCGCTTTGGCCGCTGCCGAGGCCGCTGCGCTGGAGGGGCGCTCGCTGGAGGTCATCGACGTGCGGACCATCGTGCCGTTCGACGACGAGACGGTGTGCGAGTCTGTCCGGAAGACCGGCCGGGCCGTGGTGATCGCCGAGGCGCACGGCTTCGCATCCGTGTCCTCCGAGATCGTGGCCCGGGTGCAGGAGCGCTGCTTCCATTACCTGGCCGCGCCCATCCGCCGCGTGGCCGGATTCGACATCCCGTACCCGGCGCCCAAACTCGAAAAGTACTACCTGCCCGGCGTGGACCGCATCCTCGACGCCGTTGACGACCTTCAGTGGGAGAACTGACCATGAGCGAACCACGCGTGTTTTTGTTGCCCGACCTGGGCGAGGGCCTCACTGAAGCCGAGCTCGTGTCCTGGCACGTGGCCGTGGGCGACGAGATTGCCGTTGACCAGCCCATCGCCGAGGTGGAGACCGCCAAGTCCGCAGTGGAGGTGCCGTCCCCCTACGCCGGGATCGTCACCGAACTCCACGGGCAGCCGGGGGAGACGCTGGACGTGGGGAAGCCGCTCATCTCTGTTATGCCGCTCTCCGTCGGTGTTGGGAACGACGCGGATGATGCCGCCCCCGCCCCTTCGCCGGACGACCATGCTGCAAGCAGCATGTCGTCCGGCTCAGGAAGGCCCGATGCCACTCCCGGGGCGGCATCATCCGCGTCGGCTGCGTCGGAGGCGGCAGCCGAGACCTACCGGGAAGAGGAGAAGGCCGGGTCCGGGAATGTGCTGATCGGATACGGCACTCCAGGCGGTCATGGTGCTGCCCGGCGGACCCGTGCGCGGAAGTCTTCTGTGGCGGTGGCTGAACGGACCGAGGCCCCTGCCGCGGAGTTGTCCAAGGAGGACGAGCTCACCCTCCTGCGGACCCGGGTGCCGGGCAAGCTTGGCGCCGTCATCTCGCCGCTGGTCCGCCGGATGGCGCGCGAGCACGGCGTGGACTTGGGAGAGCTTTCGGGTTCCGGCGAGAGCGGGCTGATCATGCGCCGCGACGTGGAGGCTGCGATGCGGACCGCAGCGCCTGTGGCTGAACCTGAGGCCAAGCCTGTGGAAGCGCCGGAGCGTCCGTCTGCTCAGCCGGCCGAATCCTCGGCGAGCTCGGCCACCGACTCCCGCACCGGACTTCCCATTTCTGCACGCACGCCGGTCCGCGGTGTCCGGAAGGCTGTGGCCACCAACATGGTCCGCAGCCGCTCGGAGATCCCGGAGGCGACCGTTTGGGTGGACGTTGACGCCACCGCGCTGATGGAACTGCGGGAGGGGCTGAAGGCCAACGGCACCGAGGTTCCCGGCCTGCTGGCGTTCATCGCCCGGTTCGTCACCGCGGGGCTGAAGAAGTACCCGGAACTGAACACGCGGATCGAGACGGCTGAGGACGGGTCGCAGGAGATCGTGTCCTTCGACGGCATCAACCTGGGCTTCGCGGCGCAGACCGACCGCGGCCTGGTGGTGCCCTCCGTGCGCGGCGCCGAGAAGCTCAGCGCCCGCGAACTCGACGCAGAGATCCGCCGGCTCACCCAGGTGGCCCGAGACGGCAAGGCGACGCCGGCCGAGCTGGGCAGCGGCACGTTCACCCTGAACAACTATGGGGTGTTCGGCGTTGACGGTTCCGCGGCCATCATTAACCACCCCGAGGTGGGCATCCTGGGCGTGGGCCGGATCATCGACAAGCCGTGGGTGGTCAACGGCGAGCTGGCCGTCCGCAAAGTCACCGAACTCACGCTGACGTTCGACCACCGGGTCTGCGACGGCGGCACGGCCGGCGGCTTCCTCCGCTTCGTGGCAGACGCGATCGAAAACCCCACCTCGCTGCTGGCGGACATCTGAGCCGCGCCGCTGGCCCCGCTCGACGCGTATAAATATGGGTAAGAAGTACGACGGTGGCGCGTGCCGCCGTCGTACTTCTTCAGGCGGTCGCCGTTACTTGGCCCTGACGTTGTAGTAGAGGATGACGCCGTTCCAGCCGGTCTCGGCTGCCAGGACGCTGTTGCTCCACACCAGAGGCTGGTTGTTGTACCAAAGCGGCAACGCGGGCAGTTCCCTGAAAAGCACTTCCTGCGCCTGGTTGAACTTTGCATTGGCCTGTGCCGGGTCAATTGACCGCAGGCCTTCTTCGAGCAACCCATCGAACTCGGGGTAGGAGAAGTTTTCAAGATTCGCAGATGCCCCTGTACTCCATTCAAGGCCCAAGAAGTTGTACAACGAGGGATAGTCGCCTTGCCAGGCGGTGCTGGTCAGGCCGGGGAGGGACTGCGACACGCGCAGGTTCAGAAGATCCGCGAATCTGGGAAGCGCCTGGACCGCAGTCTTGATGCCCAGATTGTTTTCCATGCCTTTAGCGACGGCATCGACCCACTCCTTGTTGCCGCCGTCAGTGTTCGTTGTGAAAATGAGGGGCTTGCCGGCGTCGTACGGCTTTAGGGCTTCTGCCTGCTCCCACAGTTTCTTGGCCTTGTCCGCGTCGAACTTCAAGACATCATTACCGGGAATCGAATCCGAGTAGCCGTCCAGTACCGGCGAAGTGAATTCTGTGGCGGGCGTGCGTGTGCCGTTGAAGATCACCCGGGTGATCTCTTCCCGGTTGATGGCGTGGGATAACGCCCGGCGGCGCAGCTTCCCCGCTTCGCCCTGGAAGTTTGCGTTATAGGGCGGAATTACCAGGGCTGCGTTGACGGCCACCGGCCTGGCAGCATTCCGGGTTTGAAAGTCACTTTTATAGGTCTTGAGTGGCGTTGGCGGGCCCGGAAGAGCTTAAGGATCGATTAAGCCTCCTGGGGGATTCTTGAGACATCAAAGCACCGGAACCCGGAGCTCTTTCGCAGGACCGATCACACCACCGGTCATTCGACAAATTCCTCGCCGAACCGGCGAAAGCCTGAACGGAAAACGGTCAGGAAACCCAGCCGTCCCCCGCGGGGTGGCATCGCATGAAAGGAGCAGTACAGTGTTCACGCTCAAAGGACACCATCGCATCACCGGTATCGTCAGGCTGGCTAGTTCATCATCTTGATTTATTAGCAGAACTTTAGCCTCGACCTCGGAGTGCCTGGATGAACTCACGTCAACGGCCAGGGCGGGGCAGGCACCTGGTACTTGCTGATCGCGGCCTTCGCCTGCTCATACCGGGATCCGCTGGACATGAGCATGTCCTGCTCCATGAAGCTGAACCCAAACAGCCCGTTTACCTTCAGTTCCGCCATTTTGACGTCGTTGAAGAAACCGGCCATGTCGGCATCATAGACAGCCAGGGAGTTATTGTCGGGTTTGTAGTGTGCCAGCAGTGAAAAGCCGTTGCCGTAGCCGTGGAGTGCTTTCACCATCCACGTGGACTGCTCCACGTTCCCGCTGTTGCCCATTGCCTGGAACGACTGGAAGTCCGATCCATCCATGACGTCCTTGAAGAACGGAAGCATTGACCTTCCACCGCCCCTTGCCGGGTCATCGAAGTTGGCAGCCCAGCCGCCCCAGGTCAGCGCAACCTTTGAATTGGGGGCGTATTTATGGAAGGTGTCTTTGGCCTCGCGGTAGGCATCCTTCAAGGCTCTGTAGTAGTTCTGGCCCGTGTCCCAGTAATTCCCGTCCTCGTGGCACGGGTAGGTCTGAAATTCGGTGAACATGGAAACGTACAGCGGCGGGCCGTCTGCTGGGCCGCCCGTGTTCTTTGCCAACCGCACCATGTCGGCCTGGAATTCCCGTGACAAGGGGTAGCTGGCGCCGCAGACCTTCCCGTACTTTGTCTGCACCATGCCGGCGTCCGGCCACCCTTTCGGTCCCCAAGTATCGGTTGTGTATCCATCCCAGATGACCAGATGCATGGCTTTCCCTGCGGCGTAGATCTGCGGTGTCACGGAGGTGCGGAATTTGTCGAAGAACGCCATGTCGGTCCGGTAGTTGTACCAACTGGTAATCATGTTGACTGGCACTTCCTTGACGATTGGCTTGTCCAGGGCGCCATAGGCCTGTGATCCCACACCGAAAAGAAAACCCCCGTGGATCTGCTTCGACTGTTTACCGGGAGGTCCCGAAGTTGTGGAGGGAGCCGCTCTATCCGGGGGTGGCGACGGTATGCATCCTGCCAGGAGAAGGCATGCTGCGAGCACAACAGCGAGCAGCCGCCGCGGCACTGGCGTCCGTCGGCCAGGCAGGTCACGCGCGGACGGTCTGTTGCGGAGGCACCTCCACTGCCGCTTTCGGTCCATGCGATCCATCCTCCCGGTCGCCCAGGCAGGAACTTTAAGGGACAGCCTGGGCCGCCCCCGCGTCAAGCTTTAGGGGCACGCAGATAACGACAATCAGTGCCGGGCAGAGTCGACTGTCCGACACTGTCGATATTGCCCCTTGCTCAGGTCCTGCCGCCACAGCAAAGGTCCTGAAAATGTTGATTACGGGAGATTAGGGGGTTTTGCTCCGGTTGGCGGTTTTAACCTTCCAATGGGGCCCATGCCGTAACCTTGTGAGGATAATTCCTGTTGCTTGGGCGGACACCTGGGAGGGCCTGCCCGGCGTTCCTTCCGGAAACACGCCCCGCAGGAACATGCCTCCCCGGTCTCACAAAAGGGTCAGAACTTTGCCAACTTCAGCTTTGCAGGCTCCCAAGCTCGGTCCGCTCGAAAACCTGGGCTGGACTGCCCTGTCCATCACTGCCGCTGCAGTTCTGCTTCCGGCAATCGGGGTCAGGGCGCTGTCCCGTGCAGTCTTTCCCAAACCTGCCGCAAATGCTGACGAGCGCCATTACCTGATCCAATAGCAGCAAAGGTTTTTCCAAGGATTTGGCTTTATAGCGCTTTTGGGGGTCCTGCTGCTGGCTTCTTGTGGCTAGAATCGGGGCGGGGGTCAGCTGGTGATTCCCGGCTGTCCGCGCTGAGCCGTCCTGGGGTTGGCGCTCGTCCCTGAGGATGCCCGCCCATGTTCCATTTCCGGCCCTTGGCTGCCGCCGCAACCGTGCTGGCCGCCGTCGTGGCTAATGCCGCGCTGATGGCCCTCCCCGCACACGCAGACGAACTGCCCATTCGGGACGCACCGCCGCGGTCAACCCCTGCCGCTGTCCCCACGGATCAGTTCATCGTGCGGATCAAGGGGGGACGGGGGATCGCCTCCGAGGCGACAGCCACGGCAGAAGCCGCCAGGTTAGCGGCCGGAAAAGTCGGCATCTCCGCCCGAAACGTCAGGTCCGCCGCCACGGGAGCGCAGGTCATCAAGACCAGCAAGGCCCTCCCTGCCGCGGACGCCACGGCTTTCCTGGCTGCGCTCAGGGCAGATCCCACTATCCAGTCCGCCGAACCCGACGTCGTTGTGCAGGCGACAGCGGTAGCCCCCAATGACCCCGGCTACACTGCGCAATGGGGCCTGTGGGAAGACGCCTCCGGCATCCGGGCTCCTGGCGCCTGGGACGTGAACCGCGGTACAGGTGCCGTGGTGGCCGTGGTGGACAGTGGCATCACCAGCCACTCGGAACTGAATGCCAAAGTCCTGCCTGGTTACGACATGATGTCCAACGCGGACTGGGCGCGCGACGGTGACGGGCGCGATCCCAACCCGCAGGATGAGGGCGACTGGATGGGCGCGGATGAGTGCGGCGCCGGAACCCCGGCGTCCATCTCCTCATGGCACGGGACCCATGTGGCAGGGACCATTGCAGCGGCCGGCAACAACAATGACGGCATCACGGGCGCTGCTCCTGAGGCAAAGATCCTCCCCGTGCGGGCCCTTGGCTCCTGTGGCGGCTACTCCTCCGATGTAGCGGACTCCATCATTTGGGCCGCCGGCGGAACCGTCCCCGGTGTTCCCGCGAACCCTAACCGGGCGCAAGTGGTCAACCTCAGCCTCGGCGGCATAGGCACGTGCTCCGCCATCGAGCAGGATGCCATCAACTTCGCCTACAACGCCGGCACCGCAGTGGTGGTGGCGGCAGGAAACGCGAACCGCCCCGCAGCAGATATGAGCCCGGCAAACTGCCAAAACGTCATCAGCGTGGCCGCAGCGGGACGCAACGGTGCCCGCGCCAACTACTCAAACTACGGAGCCGCCGTCGACATCACCGCTCCCGGCGGTGACCTTGACGTCGACAACACCTCGGGAATCCTGTCTACCTCCAACTTCGGGTCCACGGCACCGGAGGGTGAGGCGTACGAATTCCTGCAGGGAACTTCCATGGCGGCTCCACACGTGTCCGCCATCGCCGCGATGATGATGTCCGAAATTGGCAGCACCTTCACCCCGGAGATGGTGGAGAAGCGGCTCAAAGCCACTGCACGCCCACTGCCCATTGCCTGCCCCGAAGGCTGCGGCGCCGGATTGGCAGATGCTGCAAAGGCCCTTGCTTTCACCTCCGCCGACCTGCCCGCCAACACTGTCATCCCCGCAGCGGTGACGTTCACGGACAAGGACGGCACCGCCCAGGACACCTTCACCATCCCCACGCAGCAGGGCGTGGAGTACCTTCGGGATGGAAACGTGGTCCCGCCAGGCGTGCGCGCAGGTTCCGGCACCGTGACAGTCTCGGCCCGGGCACTGCCCGGCTACACCATGGCGGCCGGAGCCACCTCACAGTGGGTTTA
Organism: Arthrobacter sp. E44; assembly: GCF_041877125.1. Lineage (NCBI taxonomy): Bacteria > Bacillati > Actinomycetota > Actinomycetes > Micrococcales > Micrococcaceae > Arthrobacter > Arthrobacter sp. E44. The sequence goes on along the minus strand of NZ_JBHDJA010000003.1, from coordinate 223,349 downwards.
CACGTTCGCCACCACCACTGCACCCGTTCCCGGTTCGCTTATTACCGTCACCCCCTTCCGTGCGTTGGACACGCGCCAATGGTCTCCGGTTCCGGCGGACGGCACAGTCTCCTTCCAAGTGGCCGGCCAGTCCGGAATTCCGGCCAAAGTCTCGGCAGTGGTGTTCAACCTGACAGTGGCCGAAGCCCGGTCCTTCGGCTTCGTCACTGCCTATGCATCGGGCTCAGCCCGCCCAGATGCATCCAACCTCAACTTCGATACCGGCCAGATCGTGGCCAACTCGGTGACGGTTCCGGTGGGCGCTGATGGGAAGGTGACGCTGTTCAACAGGTCATCGGGCACCACGCACCTGCTGGCTGACGTTTCCGGGTACTACCTCGACGGAACGCCGACGGCGGGCGGTGCCTTCCAGCCGATTGCACCCGCCCGGTTCCTGGACACCCGGACCAGCTCTGCGGTGGCGCCCGACAGCACCACCTCGGTCCAGGTGGCTGGCAGGAACGGCCTCCCCGCCAACGTATCCGCTGTGGTGATGAACCTGACGGTGGCCGAGGCGAAATCCTTTGGCTACATCACCGCCTATCCCTCGGGAGCGGCCCGGCCGGATGCCTCCAACATCAACTTCAAGGGGGGCCAGATCATCCCCAACTCCGTCACTGTCCCTGTGGGCGCCGACGGCAAAGTGGTGTTCTACAACCGCTCCAGCGGTGCCACCCACTTGGTGGCCGACGTCTCCGGCTATTACCTGGCTGGGAAGCCGACGGCAGGCGGCACCTTCCAGCCCATGGTCCCCACGCGTTTCCTGGACACCCGCCAGGGTTACCCGGCCGAACCGGACAAGGATGCGGCGTTCCAGGTGACAGGGGAGCACGGGATTCCTGCAGGGGCAACCGCCGTGGTGTTCAACCTGACGGTGGCCCAGGCAAACTCCTTCGGCTACATCACCGCGTATCCCACCGGGAAGTTCCGGCCGGACGTCTCCAGTGTCAACTTTTCGACCGGGCAGATCATTGCCAACTCCGTCACAGTGCCCATTGGTTGGTATGGCAAAGTCAGCCTCTTCAACTGGTCTTCGGGGAGTACGCACCTGGTAGCGGACGTCTCGGGGTACTTCCTGCCCGGCTGACAGCCGGCGTTCCGCCGCAGACCGTTCCTTCCATTTCCAAAGTACCGCGCGACGGGGGCCTTGCCGCAAGGCCCCCGTCGCGCCGCATACTGGCGGTCGAAAAGGAAGGGGACGGTTGGGTATGCACGACGTAGTAATAGTGGGGAGCGGCCCCACGGGGCTGATGCTTGCGGGCGAGCTGCGGCTGGCGGGGGTGGACGCCCTTGTCCTGGAGCGGCGACCGTCCCAGGAGTTGGCCGGCTCGCGTGGCGGCGGCATCCATTCACGCACCATCGAGCTGCTGGACCAGCGCGGCATCGCCGGCCGGTTCCTCGCCGAGGGCAAGACGCTTCAGACCGCCGCCTTCGGCAGCACCCAGCTGGATCTGACCGGCTTGCCCACGCGCCACCCCTACACGCTGGCTCTGTTTCAAAACCACATTGAGCGGCTGCTGCTTGAGTGGGTGGAGGAGCTGGGTGTGCAGATCCGTCGCGGCATGGAGGTGACCGGTGTTTCAGCGGACGACGTCGGCGCAGACGTAGAGCTCGCAGGCGAGGGGCCGGTGCGCGGCAGGTATGTCGTGGGCACCGACGGGGGGGCGCAGCGTGGTGCGGCGTTCGGCCGGCATCCCGTTGGTGGGTCCGGATGCGACCCGGAGCAGCCTGATCGCTGAGGTGAAGGTGGCGGGGGAGCCCGGCCAGCAGGGGAAAGTGGACGCCCGGGGCATTCATGGACTGTACCCGATGGGGGACGGCGTGGTCCGGGTGGTGGTCACCGAGGCCGCGCTGGGCCCGGCCACCGAGCCGACCCTGGCCGACTTGAAGAAGGCTCTCATCGATGTGTTTGGCACGGACTTCGGCGTGCACAGCCCCATCTGGCTTTCGCGCTTCACCGACGCCACCCGGCAGGCAGAGGCCTACCGGAAGGGCAGGGTGCTGCTCGCCGGAGACGCGGCGCATATCCACTCACCTACAGGTGGCCTGGGCATCGGGCTGGGGCTGCAGGACGCGGTCAACCTTGGCTGGAAGCTGGGGCAGGTGGTGCTGGGGATCTCGGGCGAGGAGCTGCTGGAGACCTACCATGCGGAGCGCCATCCTGCCGGGGCCCGGTCGCTCAAATACACCATGGCCCAGTCCCTCTTCCAGAAGGCCGATCCCCGGCAGGAGGCCCTGCGCGACCTGCTGGACGAGGTGCTCCGCGTCGATGATGCCGGCGCACCGATCGCCGCCCTGGTCAGCGGACTCGACGTCGCCTACGACCTGGGGCCCGGCCATCCGCTGCTTGGGCGCCGCATGCCCGACCTGGACATCACAACTGCCGAAGGTCCAGGCCGGGTGTACCAGTTCCTGCACCAGGGCCGGCCGGTGCTTCTTGAATTCAGCGGCCCGGCGCTGGAGCCGGGCGCATGGGCGGGCCGGGTGCAGCATGTCCGGGCAATTTGCGACGGCGCGTGGCAGCTTCCCGTGCTGGGCGCGGTGGATGCACCCACGGCGGTCCTGGTCCGGCCCGACGGTTACGTCGCCTGGGTGGGTGAAGGCTCAGTGGAGGGGCTCCCTGAGGCGCTTGCCACCTGGTTTGGTCGCAGTGGCGTTGGCTGCTGAGAGGTTGTTTGGGCCGCCAAGGGTGCTGCAGTTACTGGATCCGGCAGCTACTCCTTGGGGCCCGCGATGTTGACCAGCCATTGGATGCCGAACTTGTCGGTGCACATGCCGAAGGCGTCGCCCCAGATGGCCTTCTCCAGCGGCATTGTCACGGTGCCGCCCTCGGACAGCTTGTCCCAGTAGCCCCGCAGCTCGGCTTCATCGTCACCGCTGAGGGACACACTGAAGGTGTTCCCGGGGTTGTAGTCCATGCGGGCCGGAGTGTCCGATGCCATCAAGGTCAGCCCCGATGGGCCGTCAAGCTGTGCATGCATCACCAGGTTGTCCTCAGCGGGATCCTGGCTTGCATGAAAATCTGCGAACGTGCTCACGTTCAGCTCGCCGCCGAAGACGTCTTTGTAGAATTCCATGGCTTCCCGTGCGTTGCTGCGGAAGCTCAGGTAGGGGTTGAGGCGCGTTGGCATTTGGGCTCCTTCATAGACGGACATCGTTGTCAGCACGGCCATGCTAACAGCGCCGGGGAATGCCGAGAAGGGGTCCCGTCCGCAGGGTGGGGGATGACCGAGAGCCCGGGCCGGCAGCGCCAGGCAGATGGCGCGTGACCGGAAGGTGAACACCCGTTCATCCGCAAGGCGGGAGGGGTTAATTGCGCGAAAGTAGCTTGGGGGGCCCCGGCTATTACCAATTTGAGAGGCTCCCCCAATGAGTTCGTCCCATGGACAACGAATCAGCAGAAAGCGGATGGCCGCCGCCACGGGCGCGGCGGCACTTGCAGCGTGCACCCTGACCGCAGGCTTCGCCGGCCCCGCCGCCGCCGATGGTGACGGCAGCACAGCTACTCCTATCAAGCACGTTGTGGTGATCTTCCAGGAGAACGTCTCCTTCGACCACTACTTCGCCACCTACCCCAAGGCGGCGAACATAGCAGGTGAAACCCAGCAGGGCACAGGTACCCCGGCGTCCGCATTCACCGCGGCGGGGGACACGCCCAAGGACATCAACACCTTGGCCAAGGCGGGCCTGCTGGCACCCAACAACCCAAACTCGGTCCAGCCTGCCCGGCTCTCGCCGATGCAGGCCGTCACGTGCGACCAGGACCACGGCTACACCGCCGAGCAAAAGGCCTACAACGGCGGGGCAATGGACCAGTTTGTCCAGTTCACCAGCCGCGACGCCTGCGGCACCAACCAGTACAGCCGCCCCGGCCTGACTATGGACTACTACGACGGCAACACCGTCACCGGCATCTGGAACTACGCCCAGAACTACGCCATGAGCGACAACCACTTCAGCACGGTCTTCGGTCCGTCCACCCCCGGCGCCCTCAACCTGGTTTCCGGCCAAACCCATGGCGCCAAGGAGTACACCGCCGCTGGAGCGCCCGTGGCCACGCCGGCAGCCGGCAGCAGCACCGTCCGCCAGCCCGATGCGAACGGAGTGGGCACCGTCATCAACGACCCCGACCCTGTCTACGACGACTGCTCCAACAACAGCCATGTCAAGAGCAACAACCTCGCTGGCATGAGCGGCACCAATATCGGTGACCTGCTCAACGCCAAGGGCACCTCATGGGGCTGGTTCCAGGGCGGGTTCACACCCACCACCCCGGCGACAGCGACCACGCCGGCCTCCTGCCTGTCCAGCCACACCAATGCCGCCGGCGCCTCCGTGGTGGACTACTCCCCGCACCACCAGCCGTTCCAGTACTACTCCTCCACGGCCAACCCCCATCACCTGGCCCCCGCCTCAGATGAGGAGATCGGCCACAACGGCCAGGCCAACCACCAGTACGACCTGACCGATTTCGACAAGGTGGTCAACACAGACAACATGCCCGCTGTGTCCTTCCTCAAGGCGGGGATGTACCAGGACGGCCATGCCGCCTACTCGGACCCAGTGGACGAGCAGAACTTCATCACCAAAACCGTCAACCAGATCCAGCAGTCCAGGAACTGGGAGGACACCGCCGTCGTGATCGCCTATGACGACTCCGACGGCTGGTACGACCACGTGGCCGCACAGGTGAAGAATTCCTCCAACACCACAGACGACGCCGGCTGGTGCCAAAGCGCCGCGGCCGCAGGAGTGCCCATGGCCGGCGGCTACACCGACCGCTGCGGCCCGGGCCCGCGGCAGCCGCTGGTGGTCATTTCCCCGTACGCGAAGAAGAACTTCGTGGACCACACCCAGACCGACCAGGCCTCGGTCCTGCGCTTCATCGAAGACAACTGGAACACCGGGCAGATCGGCGACTCTTCAGCCGACGCCGTGGCGGGATCGTTTAGCGGCATGTTCAACTTCCACCACTCGCGGAACGACAAGGTGATGCTCGATGAGCAGACCGGCGCCGTCGCGTCCATTACCCATTCCAGTAAGGGCAACGACACGTCCGGCAAGGGCCGCGGTCCGCAGTAAACAGCGTACCTGCCGAGCCCGGCGCCCCTCCTGGGGCGCCGGGCTCTTCAGTGTCTCCTGTGATGCCCGAGCCGGCGGTGCAGCTGCTGGTGAAGGGCACTGAGAGGGCGAATTCTTGTTGTGTCAGGTAGTCAAGGGGCCGCACGCGACAGAATCATTAATTGGGGGAAATAATTGGGGATTTAGTCCCTATGTCCGGGCACTGGGGAGCGCTAGGCTGGGACCAGGTCAGGCAGACGGCCTTCTTGTTGCCGTCTCGGGAACTAACGATGCCTGCCTCCCGCCTGGTCATGCCGGGCCCCTTGGCAGGCCGCCGCTCCCTGTGACGCAATCAACCGCAAGCTGGCGCGGGTGTGGCCCAGGGAAATCCAATTTCGGGGGTGGGCCACATTCGCGTCGTACTCTCCGGGAGCCAGCAGCGTCGCTGGCTCCCGGTCTGGTTTTTGGGCCTTAATCCTCGAAGTGCGCTTTGGCTTCCTCCGGCGGTGCATAGCGGTTCACGAGGGACTCGGCCAGATCATTGAGCTTTTGGTTCCGGGTATTGGAGGCGCTGCGAAGGATCTCGAAAGCCCTGTCCTTGCTGCACTTGTTCTCCGCCATGATGATCCCGCAGGCCAAGTCGATCACGGTCCTCGTGTCCATCGCCGCCCTGAGGTTCTCAGCCCGCTGGTCTGACGAAGCGATTCTGACAGCCAGCCTCAGCGCTTTGCCTGCCATATCGGCGAACCGCACGCCCTCGGCCACCGCCTGCTCATTGAAGATTCCACTGACGGGAGCAAAGAAATCAAGGACGGCGCCGGCGTCGTCCTCCAAATCCATCGGGATGCCCAGCGATCCGCCGATGCCTGCGGCGGACAATGCGCTGCGGTACTCCGGCCAACGTGGGTCCGACGCCACGTCACCCAGCAGAACGGGAACGCCGCTTTCCAGGGCCTCGATGCAGGGGCCGTCGCCGAGGCTTTGTTCAATGCGGTCAATTACCGTCGCCCGGCCGCTGCTTCCGCCGATGGTGGCCGTTCGTTTTCGCCGGTGCAGTGTCACGGCGCACTCAACGGGCACTCCAAGGGTGCCGCTCATGCTGGCCGCAGCAAGTCCGGTGAGGCCGTCCAGCACGGATTTGATGTCCTCCATCCCTGCGACAAGATCCACAAGCCCCTCGAGGTCATCCACCATGTCCTGCTCAACCATGAGTTCACCCTAGAAGCGTGGGCTGGCAGCCACAAGGGGCGATATTTCCAGACCGGAAGTCAGCGTTCTCCCAGCCTCCTGTCAGTCCAGTTATGGAAACGTTATATATGCTTGCTTAGTGGTTTTGAGGTTGAGCAGCGGATTGATGTCAGCGCCAGATCGCCCGGCGGCGCCCGAAACGGGCCTCATCGCCGGACGCAAGCATGCCTTGGACGGCCTCCGGACCGTGGCCGTCGCCGGCGTTTTCTTCTTCCATACCGCGACGGAGGCGATGCCCGGCGGGTCCATCGGGGTGGACGTGTTCTTCACGCTCAGCGGCTTCGTCATCACGCTGCTGATCATGAAGGAACGGCTCGCCACCGGTCGTCTCCATCTCGGCATCTTCTACGGCAAGCGCCTGGCCCGGCTCTGGCCGGCACTGCTGGTGCTCTGCGCGGTGATCCTCGCCGGCGGCTTCCTGTTCCCTGCCTCAGGCTGGGGCGGGCAGGCGGGCTTTGTCCTTCCGGCCGCCGCCTACGTGATGAACCTGGCCCACTTCGGCATGTTCGGTGACTCCATCGCCGGTGAAACGCTTGGCCCCACCTGGACCCTGGCCGTTGAGGAACAGTTCTACCTGGTGTGGCCGCTGCTCCTGCTGGTGATGCTCCGGTTCTTGAAGGTCCGCAGCGCAGCCGTCGCCACCGTGGCCCTGGCGGCCGCCTTCGTACTGAACCGGTTCCTGCTGGTCAACGCCGGCGAACCGCTGGACCGCATCTACAACGGTCCGGATACCCGGGCTGACGAACTGCTGATTGGCTGCGCCCTGGCCCTGCTGTTCACCGCCGTGCGCCACGGCTCGCGGCTGCATGCAGGGCTGCTGTCGGCATCCCGCTGGGCCGCGCCCCTGGCCGGCGTCGCCCTTGTGGCCGCACTGTTCCTGCTGAAGGAACCGGACACCCCCGGCACCTGGTTCAACGTGTTCTGGACGGCCGGGCCCGCCGCGCTCGCACTACTGTCCGCGGTGCTGATCGGTTCCCTGGTCCTCCAGCCGGCCGGCTTCCTGTCACGCATCCTCAGCCACCCCTGGCTTGCCCGCCCCGGCCGCGACCTGTCCTACGGCATGTACCTCTGGCACCTTCCGGTCTACCTGCTGCTGATGCCGCTGATCCCGGAACTGCCGCTCCGGATCGTCCTGACCGCGGCACTCACCGTGCTGCTGGCCTTCGCGTCCTTCCGCTGGGTTGAGCGCCCGCTGCGCCGCTGGGCGAACAAAAGGCTCGAACCCGCCGTCGTGCCTTCCACGACGGAGCCGTCCAAGACGCCCGTTTCCGCGTCGGCAGGCTGAACCGTTCGGCCGACCAAACGCCGGTTCTGGAAATCAGTGCGGGATGCTTTCCTGGTCGCGGTGCGCGGCGGGTTCGATCTGGAAGGTGGAGTGCTCCACGCTGACGTCGAAGTCCTGGGCCACGCAGCGCTGCAGATCCGCCAGGATGGTGGCCGAATGACCGTCATGCATGCACCCGTCCTGCACGGTGACATGTGCGGACAGGACCGGCACACCGGAGGCCACCAGGGAGGCGTGCAGGTCGTGGACGTCGATGACATGGGGCAGCGCCAGGATGTGCCGGCGGACCTCGGCCAGGTCCAGGCCCGGGGGAGTGCTTTCCATCAGCACATTCACCGTGTCCCGCAGCAGCTTCAGCGTCCGCGGGATGATCAGCACGCCGATGAGAAGGGATACGACGGCGTCAGCCCGGGTCCAGCCCGTCAGGGCAATGACCAGCGCGGCGACGATCACGGCAACGGAACCGAGGGCATCATTGAGCACCTCGAGGAACGCAGCCTTCATGTTGAAGCTGTGGTGGCGGCCGGAGGCGAGCACCAGCAGCCCCACGGCGTTGCCGGCCAGGCCGGTCACACCGAACCACAGCATCAGCGAACCACCCACCTCCGGCGGTTCGAACAGGCGGCGGATGCCCTCCACGATCACGAAGCCGCCCACCCCCAGCAGCAGGGCAGCCTGCCCGGCCGCGGCGAGGATCTCGGCGCGCTTGTAGCCCCAGGTGCGCTTGAAGGTTGGCGGCTTCAGGGCCAGCGACGCCGCAATCACGGCAATGAGCAGCCCGGCGGAGTCGGTGAACATGTGCCCGGCGTCGGCCAGCAAGGCCAGGCTGCCGGTGAGGACCGTGCCCACGATCTCGGCAACCATCACCGTGAACGTGATGGCGAAAACCAGCAACAGCTTGCCGCGCTGGCTTTGGGGATCGGCCACGTCGTGGCTGTGGTCGTGGCCCACGGGTCAGCCCTTCCCGATGGTCGGCAGGCCAAGCGGCTGCGGGCCGGCTGATGTTGAATCAGGGCTGGCGCAGCCCGGGCAGCAGCCGTCCTGTTCGTCGGCGGCTTCCGCCGCGTGCGGAACAGTGCAGCACGCGTCCCCACGCCAGGCGTTGATGCCTTCACGGACGGCAATGCCCGCGATGACCAGTGCTGCGCCGGCGTCGGCCCACCACCAGCCCAGTGTGCTGTTCAGGACCAGGCCCACCAGGAGCACGGCGGAAAGATAGGTGCACAACAGCGTCTGCTTGGAGTCCGCCACGGCCGTCCTGGACCCGAGCTCCCGCCCGGCCCGGCGCTGGGCCCAGGACAGGACGGGCATGATGAACAGGCTAAGCGCGGCGATCACAATGCCCGGCAGGGAGTGCTGCGCTTCCCCGGCGCCGGCCAGGGAGCGGATGGAGTCCACGGCCACGAACGCGGCCAGGGCGAAGAACGACACGGCAATGATCCGCAGCGTCAGGTGCTCGCGCCGCTCTGGGTCCTTGGCCGAGAACTGCCAGGACAGCGCCAGCGCGGAGGCTACTTCGATCACGGAGTCCAGGCCAAAGCCGATCAGCGCAGCTGAATCAGCTGTGCCGCCGGCCCACAGCGCCACGATGGCCTCGATGATGTTGTACGTGATGGTGGCCGCCGCGAAGAGCCTGATCCGACGGCTCAGGACCCGCCGCCGCTGGGTGCCGGCCACGTTGGGGGCGGTCATGCCAGGCACTCCCCGTCGGGTGCGCAGCAGGCAGGATCGACCGCCAGGACTACGCTCAGCAGGTCCTTGATGGCATGTCCGATCCGCGCATCCGCCAGCTCATACCGGCTCCGCCGCCCGTCCGGAACCGCAACCACCAGGCCGCAGCCGCGCAGGCAGGTCAGGTGGTTGGACATGCTTTGCCGGGATACGGCAAGGCTGTCCGCCAGGTCCGACGGATATGACGGACCCTCCGCAAGGGCCAGCAGCACGCGGGCGCGGGTGGGATCCGATACCGCATAACCGAACCGGGCCAGCACCGGAGCGTGGGTGAGGGTCTGCATGTCCTAAAGGTACAGCCGGGGCTGTATTCAGGCAAAGCTGGATCGTGCTGGAGGTTCTGCTATCCCAGCGGGTTGGCCGCCTGGCACTTCTGGTCGCTGCCGGTCTGAGCCACCACGCTTCCGGAGGAGTCAGCGGACGACGGCGGTGCGGCGGGTTTGGTGCCTGACGCAAAGTCCGTGCCGGCGTACAGTTGCACGCCCTGGATGTTGGCAACCTGCTGGACGCTGCTTGCCGGAAGGCCGAACAGCGCGGCAACATCGGCTGCCACGTCCTCGAACCCGGCGGAGTAGTACACCATGGTCTGGCCCTGCGCCTGGGCCGGCAACTGGGTGAGCTTGGTGAACCCGGCGTCGGACAGCAGCCCTGCGATCGCCTTGCTGCGGCCGGTCACACCGGTGCCGTTGGCGATGGAGACCGGCTGCAGCGACTTGTCATAGGCCGGTGCAGCGGGCGTTGCCGGCGTCTCAGGTGCTGCCGGCGCAGGCTGGCTCAGGTCCGGGCTGTTGCGCAGGGCCTTGAAGAAGTTGGATGCAGCCGGCTCATCGAGAGCCAGCCGGTTGGGGTCCTGCGGCGCGGGGACGGTGGGTACGGTGATGAAGTTGATGTTGGCCGGATCGATGTTCTTCAGCCGGTTGGCGATGGTCAGCAGGGACGGGGCCGAGGCCAGGCCGGAATCCACCGTCAGGTTCTTGGTGATGGTGTCGGCGATGCTCAGGACCTTTTGCGGGTTGCCGAGGGTGCCCTCGGACTTGAGCTTGCGGCTGAGCGAGGCAAGGAAGCCCTGCTGCGCCTGGATGCGGCCCAGGTCCCCGCCGTTGGCAAACCCGTGCCGGGTCCGCAGGAAGGCCAGCGCCTGGTCGCCCTGCACCTGAGAGGTGCCCGCCGGCAGGTTCAGGTGCGAATCGGGATCATTGACGGCCTCGGTCACGCAGACCTCCACGCCGCCTACCGCGTTGGACAGCTCCTTGACGGCGTTGAAGTCCGCCATCATGAAGTGGTCCACCTCAAGGCCCGTCAGCTTGTTCACCGTATCCACGGCACAGCCGATGCCTGCCTGGGCCATGGCGCTGTTGATCATCGCGCTCTTTTGCCCGGGATACGTTTGGTTGGTCTTGGAATCCGTGCACGAAGGCACATCCACCAAAAGGTCGCGGGGGAAGCTGATGACGTTCACGTGGTTGTTGTCCGCGGAAATGTCCAGCAGCATCATCACGTCGGACTGCCCGTAGCCGGAGGATTGGTCCGCGGTGCCGTATTGGCTGTTGTTGCCGCTCCGCGTGTCCGAGCCCAGCACCAGGATCTGCAGCCGGTCCGTGTTGTCATTCGCGGCCCCCTCCGTGCGCTGTCCGCCCGCGGACAGCTGCGAAGTGCTGATGTTGGACTGCAGGCGCCAGGCCCAGTAGCCGCCAAACGCCAGGACGGCCAGGAGCAGCACGGACACCACAGCAGTGAGGACCTTGACCCAGCGTGGGGCACGACGGCGGAGGGGCCGGAGGTGGCGCGAACTGGTGGCGTACAGCTCACCTTGGCCGGGGTAGGCGAGGGGGCTGGAGCTTTCCTGTTCCGGGCCGGGAGATTTTCTGGAACCGAACACGACAAAAGGACCTTCGGGAGGGGACAGGTTTCCGCTACCCTACAGGCCGAAGCTGGCAATTCGCCTAAAACCCTTGACTTGGCGGGTGTCCCGTCGCCCTCCAGTAGCGGGGTGGGCGTACTCTTTCTTTTCGGCGGTACCCGCCCGGGCCGCTGGCCCGGCCCTGCGGGAAACCCCGGATGTTCAGGCTGAGGAACGGACAGATGAGTACAGGACAAAAGCAGCGCGTTACGCGTCCTCCTGCCCGGCGCAGGCTGGGCAAACTGGCGGTATGGCTGGAGGACGAATCGCCGGGCCGCCTGCGGCCGCTGATCCTGGCAGTGGTGCTCACGCTCTCAGGGATCGGACTCGTGGAGGTGGCGTCGGCGTCGTCCGTGGAATCCGTGGCGGCAGGAAACAATCCGTACGATCTTCCCCTGAAACAGGCCATGTGGACCGTGGCCGGCGTGGTGATCATGCTGGTGCTGGCGCGGATGCCCGTGCGGCGGATCCGGTGGCTGGGCTGGCCGATGCTGATCGGTTCACTGTTTGCCCTGGTGCTGGTGTTCACGCCGCTGGGCATGACCGTGAACGGCAACCGGAACTGGCTCAGTGTGGGTGGTTTCACGGCCCAGCCGTCCGAATTCGCCAAGCTCTCGCTGATTGTGTGGGGAGCCTGGATCCTGGACCGGAAGCAGGCCCTGCTTGGGCAGTGGAAGCATGCAGTCATGCCGCTGGCACCGGCCGGTGCACTGATTATGGGCATTGTGGCGCTGGGGCACGACCTGGGCACCACCTTGATCATCATGATGATCCTGGCCGCCACCATGTTCTACGGCGGCGTGCGGATGAAGGTGTTCTCCGTGGCCGGGCTGATCTGCGCGGCGGCAGCCCTGGTGCTGGCAGCCACCAGCGGCAACAGGATGGGGCGCATTTCCTCCTGGCTGGGCATGGGGTCTGACGAGGACGCACAGGGCATGGGCTACCAGGCGCAGCACGGCACGTACGCACTGGCTTCCGGCAGCTGGTTCGGCGTGGGCCTGGGGCAGAGCCGGCAGAAGTGGAACTGGATTCCGGAAGCCCACAACGACTTCATCTTCTCCATCCTGGGCGAGGAACTTGGCCTGGCCGGCTCGCTGCTGGTGCTGGGCCTGTTCGCCACCCTGGCCATCGCCGTGTTCAAGACCATCGCCCGGACCACAGATACGTTCTCGCGGATCGTGGCCTGCAGTGTCATCACCTGGATCCTGGGGCAGGCGGTGATCAACATTTCCATGGTCAGCGGGCTGCTGCCCGTTATTGGCGTGCCCCTGCCGTTCATCTCCTACGGCGGCTCGGCGATGGTTTCGTCGCTGGCAGGAATCGGGGTGATCCTGGCGGTGACGCGTCCGGAAGGTACTGTTCCACCATCCCGTCGTGGCACCCGCGTGGGCCGCGCACTCCGGCGCGGTGCCGGGTCGAATCGTGGTGGATCAAATGGCGCTGTGCCTGATAGTGCTGTGAAGCAGGCCCGGGAGCATGCGCACCAGCGGTAACGCCGGAGGGGCGCTTCCCGCCGCGCCCATGACTGCCGTCCGCTTCATCCTGGCTTTCGGCATCATCAGCGCGCTGATGGACATGGTGTACGAGGGTGCGCGGAGCGTTACCGGGCCGTTCCTCGGTGCGCTGGGCGCATCGGCGCTCCTGATCAGTGTGGTCACCGGTGCCGGTGAAGCCGTGGCCCTGGTCCTCCGCCTCGTGTTTGGGCGGCTTGCTGACAGGCCCGGGCTGCGGTGGGCGCTGGCCATCAGCGGTTATGCCCTGACCGCGGTCTCAGTGCCCCTGCTCGGAGTCACAGACGCACTGTGGGTCGCCTGCCTGCTGGTCCTGGCCGAGCGCCTGGGCAAGGCCGTGAGGAGCCCCGCGAAGGACACCATGCTGGCGGAGGCCGGTTCCGCGCTGGGCCAGGGAAAGGCATTCGCGCTTCATGAGGCGCTGGACCAGGTGGGGGCGTTGGTGGGGCCACTGCTGGTTGGGGTGGCCCTGGCGCTTTCCGGCAGCTACGGGCCCGGTTTCCTGCTGCTGGCTGTGCCCGGACTTGCGGCCATGCTGGTCTTGTTTTGGCTGAAGCGCAGGGTTCCCGATCCTGGCGTCTACGAGCTCGCCGCCGCCCAGCCGGGCAACCCGCAGCCTGCAGGCGGCGTGGAGCAGGCCGATGCGGAGCCCCCTGGAGCGGAGCGCAACGCGGCCATTCCTGTTCCCGGCGGCGCTGCCGGAATGCCGCGCCAGTACTGGCTTTACGCTGCGTTCAGCAGCCTGACAATGTTCGGCTACGCCACGTTTGGACTGCTTTCGTTTCACTTGGTGGCCACAGGGCTGCTCCCGCCGGCGCTGGTTCCGGTGCTTTACGCCGCGGCAATGGGTGTGGACGCGGTGGCAGCCCTGGGCTCGGGCTGGCTTTTTGACCGGGTGGGGCTGCGGGTCCTGCTGGTCCTGCCGGTGCTGGCCGCCGCGGTTCCGTGGCTTGGCTTCAGTAACAACACCGGGCTTGCAGTGGCAGGTGTGCTGGTGTGGGGAGCGGCGATGGGGATGCAGGAGAGCACTATGCGTGCCGGCGTGGCGGGCCTGGCACCGGCCAACAAACGGGGGAGCGCCTATGGAATGTTCACCGCCTGCTACGGCCTGGCCTGGCTGGCGGGCAGTTTCCTCATCGGCCTCCTCTATCAGCAATCGGTCTTTGCCCTGGCCGTCACCGTCACGGTGGTGCAGGCAGCAGCATTGGCGATTTTCGCCGTCGTCCGTCCTGGCCGCTCCGGGGACCTAACTGCCTAGGCGACCGCCCCCGCAGCCTCCCGGCATTCTGCACAGCGGACGTCCGCAACCAGGCTGCCGGCGTCGTCCTTTTGGAAATGGGTGACGTGATTGGTGTTCCTGCCGCACCGGGGGCAGAAGCTCTGGCTTTGTTTAGTCCACATGCCTGAATAATACGGAATGCCGTGATGCAGGGAAGATCGCGGGTCAAAGTATGCGGATGCCCGCAGGTCTCCTTAACCGGATCTTGATCAAACCTGCCGGCGATCCTTCAGGGAAGCCTGAGTTTCGCCGGGTAGCTTGTGCCCATCAGGCGGTAGCAGGGAAGGAGCGCAGGACAATGACCATTACCGATTTCTTCGTGGCTCTTGGTGGCATGCTGGCTTCACTCGGGTGTGCAGGACTTCTGGCGGCAGCACTTATCCGGGCCCGGGCGCGTCATTAGCCGCGCGGTCACCCTTGCCTTGCCTCCCGCCATTGGCCGCGGGGAGTTGCGCGGCGGGATTAGGCGATTGCCGGAGGCTCGAAGCGGGTTCCCGGCGGGCCGCTGGGCATCGCCCGGAGGATGCTGTCCGCGACGCTGCGCACTTTGAGGTTGCGGTTCCTGGAGGTGCCGGCCAACTTGCTGAAGGCTTCAGCATAGGAGCAGCGGTTCTGCGCCATGAGCACTCCGCAGGCAACGTCGATGCTGGTCCTGCTCTCCAGTACCTGCTTAAGGTTGTCGCCGGCACGGATGACGCCGTGGACGTCCAGTGCCAGCTTCAGGCTGTGCGATGCCACCTCGACGAACCAGGCGGCGTCATTGACAACCTTGGCGCTGAATCCGACATTGGCCGGGGCCAGGAAGACCAGTGCGCCGGCCAAGCCGGGCTTTAGATCCAGGGGGACGGCAAGGGCTGCGCCGAAGCCGTTGTCCACCAACCGCCTCCGGTAGGCCTGCCAGCGCCCGCCGGCCTGATTGATGACTGTTGGAGCAGCCAGCACGGAACCGAGTGCTGTGGGACCGTCTCCGTGCTCGTCCTCGGACGCTGCCAGGCCAGCCGCGCCGGATGTGCTTCCGGCCGTGGCAAGGCAGGACCGCTGGCGGTGCAGGACCACGGCACATTCCATCGCCGCACCTGCCGTGGTACTGACCCAGTGGGCTGCAGCGTCGGCGAGTATCTGCAGGGACCCCGCCTCGCCGTCGGCCCCCGTTACGAGGTCCAGCAGGAACCCCTGCCGCTCAAGCGCCTTGTTGTTTGCCGGGCCAACTGCCACTGACGCACCCCCATTCCTTTACGCCCACCAGCTACAGGCGCGGCGGGTTGCATAGAAACCTATTGGGCTGCCGATGCCGGGGCACGAGTAGCCAGTACCCTACTTTTCCCGTCGGGCTGCGCGAGGTACCTGAGCATGCTTTGCATCGTTATGGAGGTGGAGGGACGGCGAGTGGGCTACGATGGGTTTGTTAGACAGCCAAGCAAGTAGGATATCGAAGGAATTCGCATGAACCCGCATGGTGCAAGCGAAGGCTCACGGTACCCATCCTTGGCGGGTGCCGAGCCCCGCGCAGTCGACGTCATCAACGCCCTCCGGGAGTTCCGGACATCCGAAAGCGCCATGAGAAGGCGCACCCGTTCCTCCGTGGCAATGGGGGAGACGGACCTCCTGGCCCTGCGGTACCTCATAGACGCGGAATCGGCCGGAATCGGCATCCGGCCAACAGAACTTGCCGCCCGCCTGGCCATCACCTCCGCTTCAATGACAAGCCTGGTCGACCGGCTGGTTGCGGGTGGGTATGTGTTTCGGGAACCCCATCCCACGGACCGGCGCGCTGTGATTCTGAGGCCCACTCCCGGTGCTGACGAAGAGGTCCGGCACAACCTGAACCAGATGCACAAGCGCATGCTGGAGGCTGCCGAATCGCTGTCTCCCGAGGAGATCAAAGCCGTGATGCACTTCCTGGAACGGATGCGTGAAGCGGTGGACGCCGTCAATGCCAAACCCGGCGTTTCCGTACGCTAGACACGTAGAGAATCCTAGTTAGAATAGCTACATACTTGTTTATCAATCGGATGGCGGATCGAATGACTGCAGTACTTGAACCTCAGGCACCGGGACAATCGACCTTTACGGGCCGTCGCGTCGAATGTGTGCAGAAGGCCGTGCCCATTGCCCTGGACCACCCGTCGGGATTGCCTGGTTCTTCCGTTGCCGTGAATGCCTCGGATCGTGCCCTGGCTGACCCTGCCGCCCCCTTCCACTGCGGCACCGCAATGAGTTCGATTCCAGTGCCTGTGCCGTCGCTGAGCTGGGCTTCGACGGAACTTGACTCCAGGGAGTGGGCCTGCGCCTGCGGCTTCAAGATGGACGTTGGCATCACCGCTGATTCCATGGAGGCCGTGCGGCTGGAATCCGCCATGCTGGAAAGCCTCCAGTGGGAAATGGACGCAGCACAGGAACGCTTCGAGAATGCCGTGCGGGCCGCTTCCCGGCTGGGCGCGGCCCCCGAAGCTCTTGGCAAAGCTGCCGGCCTCACCGCCGAGGAACTCCAGGAGATCCTGGCCCGCAGCGTTCAGCTGTTCTAACGCCTGGCAGGCGGGGCATGTAATAGGCTCCCCGGGCCCCGAAGTGCAGCCATCCGTCTGTTCAGATGCGGCTGCACTTCGGGTCGTTGGGAGCGGTAAAGCAAAGTGGTGGCCGGCCGGCTCTGGCCCGAAAAGTGGGCGCGGCGAGCGGCCGGAAGGTTTTATGCGGCCAGGCGGACTGCCCTGGGCCGCGGATGACGGCGCTCGGCCAGCACGCTGATGGTGCAGGGTGCCTGGTCCGGATCGATCTTCGCGGGCAGGTGCCGTGTTTCGGAGGCGGTATGGAGCATGTCCAGCGCCTCCTCATCAACCAGGGCGCTGGAAACGTCCAGCTCCAGGTCCAGGCCTCCCCTGAGGGAGTTGGCACGCTTTGCCACTACATAGAGGGCGTTGACGCTGTGGATGGTGATATGCCCCTTTGCAATCACCTGGGCCTTGCTGTGGTCCAGATCCACCCGGACCACAATGTTCAGCTTAGAGTTCAAGTTGTAAAGCCTTCCCCGGCATTGGCTGCGGCGCTGCAGCTTCTTGCATGGCCTGTTTGCTTAAGCCTCCACTAGGTTAGGCAACGAATGTGATGAGCGCAACACAGTGACGTTTGTTACACCGCAAGTAGTTTCCTATCAGTTTGAGGAGCACCCCTGAGCGCCGATCCCGCCGGCAAGCCTTCCGTCCTCTTTGTTTGCGTCCACAACGCAGGCCGGTCCCAGATGGCGGCCGCTTTCCTGGCCTCCCTGTCCCGGGGAGCCGTGGAGGTGCGTTCCGCCGGATCCCAGCCCGCGGAGAAGGTGAACCCCGCCGCCGTGGAGGCCATGGCGGAGGTGGGTATCGACCTCTCCGCGGAGGTCCCGAAGATGCTTACCACCGAGGCAGTGAAAGAATCGGACGTGGTGATCACTATGGGATGCGGTGACGAGTGCCCGGTTTTTCCGGGCAAGCGTTACGAGGACTGGGAACTGGAGGATCCGGCCGGCAAGGGCGTTGACTCGGTTCGTCCGATCCGTGATGAGATCAAGGCACGCATCGAAAAACTGATCACCGAACTCCTGCCCGCGCAGCACGCGGACGCCCAGTAGTACCGCCACCGAAGGACAACCAATGAGCAAAGAACAGCTGATCATCATCGGCTCCGGCCCCTCCGGCTACACCGCCGCCATTTACGCCGCCCGCGCCGGCCTGAACCCCCTGGTCCTGGCCGGGTCCGTCACCGCCGGTGGAGCGCTGATGAACACTACCGAAGTGGAAAACTTCCCGGGCTTCCCGGGCGGAGTCCAGGGCCCGGAGCTGATGGACGGGTTGCAGCAGCAGGCGGAAAAGTTCGGTGCGCGTATTGAGTACGACGACGCCACGTCCGTTGACCTGAAAGGTCCCGTCAAGCGCGTGGTCACCGGCGGCGGGGAGACTTACGAGGCAACGGCTGTCATCCTGGCCACCGGCTCCGCCTACAAGGAACTCGGCCTGCCGGAGGAGAAAAAGTTCAGCGGCCACGGCGTTTCCTGGTGCGCCACCTGCGACGGCTTCTTCTTCCGCGAACAGGACATCATCGTGGTGGGCGGCGGTGACTCCGCCATGGAGGAAGCAACCTTCCTGACCCGCTTCGGAAAGTCCGTCACCGTCGTCGTGCGCAAGGGCGAGCTCCGGGCCTCCCGCATCATGGCCCAGCGTGCCAAGGACAACCCCAAGATCAGCTTCGCCTGGAACTCCGCCGTCACGGCCATCCACGGCGACGGCAAAGTCACCGGCGTCACCCTCACGGACACCCGCACAGGGGAAACCCGGCACCAGGACGCCACCGGCATCTTCGTGGCCATCGGCCATTTGCCGCGCACCGACCTCGTGGCCGGCCAGGTGGACCTGGACGAGGAAGGCTACATCAAGGTTGACGCGCCCACCACGTGCACCAACCTGCCCGGGGTCTTTGCCTGCGGCGACGCCGTGGATCACCGGTACCGCCAGGCAATCACCGCCGCCGGAACCGGCTGCGCCGCAGCCCTGGACGCCGAGCGGTTCCTCGCCGCGCTGGAGGACGCTGCCAGCATCGCCACTGCGCTCGTCGAGGAACCGACACACAGCTGATGTCCGTCCGAGGCCCCAACTGAGTCGCAGTTAATGTCGTTATCAGCCCCGAAAACGACAACAACTGCGACCCAGTTGGGGCTTTGCCTGTTAGACGACTTCGGGGAGCTTTCCCGTTAATACTGATACGGGAGCGGTCGACCAGCGCTCGCGTTCCGGTTCGTAGGAGACCACCATGGACACGTCGCTTCCCCGCGCCTCGTCGATTGCCAGCAGCAGGGCGTCCTCCATGTGCCTGGCATATTCCAGCCGCTCAGGCAGGGAACCCTGCAGCCCGCCGTCGTCAATCAGCGCGTGGCTCTTGCCGTCCACAATGACCTTCAGTGAATACCCGCGGTCCTCCTGCCGTGACCCGCGGGTGGATGTAATCTCGGTGACTCGATCGGCCCGGACCAGCCCGTTGCCCAGCGTGCGGATCCACACTTCACCCATGAAATGACCTCCCCTTGGCTGTGGGCGCAGACCACCAGCGCCCCCTAGGGCGAACAGTACTCCGTTCCCGCATCTTTGTGACCCCTGTACTTTTCCGGCATCTGCTGGGCGGAATATGACGTGTCCTCTTCATACTGGTCGGTTAGGGTGGGTGCCGTTAGCCCGCCGGGGGTGTACCTGACTTTGGGAGGAATGTATGTGGTCAAAGCTTGATACGTATCTATATCCGCTGCAGCCCTCTGCCCATTGCCCCTCAGGGACGTTCGAACTGCATGTCCCCTCCGGGAAAATGGTGTGGTCCGAGGGCATGTACGGTATACACGGACTCAAGCAGGGTGAGGTGGTGCCCACCTTCGAACTGTTCATGGCCCACAAGCACCAATTGGATCGGGAGCGCATCCAGGAGATCTGGGCGGACCTCCTGGAAGGCGGCGGCCAAGGAGCGCTGCTGCACCGGGTCGTTGACGTCCGGGGCAGGGAACGGCGCGTTTTTTCTGCCATCCAGGCTGTTGTGGAACCATCCGGACAGGTGGACTACGTCCGCGGCTTCATGGTGGACGTGACCCAAAGCCTGCGCATCGAGTCCCAGCACGCCGCCGAGGAAGCCATCGAGGGAGCCCTCGGGCATAAGGCCCTGATTGAACAGGCCAAGGGCATTGTCATGGCACTGCAGGGGGCGGACGGCCCTGCCGCATTCCAGCTCCTGGCCAGCAGGAGCCAGCACGCCAACACCAAACTGCATATCGTGGCCGAAGAACTGGTGAACGCGGCAGCGAACGGCAAGGCCGCTGAGCTCCTGGCCGGTTACTGACCTCCAGCTAGCCCATCACCTGCTGGTTGACCCAGCGTTCCAGGGGCGGTACCAGCAGCAACACCGCGACGCCGGCCACCATCAGGACGTGCACGAAGACGTTCCATGCGGTGGTCCCCACCGTCTCGCCTCCGCCCGTTGCCGCCACCCAGAACGGCACCAGGGTGACCAGCCCCAGCGCCGCAGAGGCCAGGGCTGCGTACTCCCACCAGCTCCACCGGGCGAACAGTCCCCACGTGGCCACCAGGAATCCCAGCACGGTCAGCAGCGACAGCACCATGGTGATGGCCCACCAGACGCCGGAGGTGTTGACCCCTTTACTGGCGAACGTGGGCGTCAGCCACAGCCAGCTGCTCCCAGCCATCAGGAGGGCGATCCCGCCAAGGGTGCGAAGAGTGAACACTGCCAACCACCTCCTTCAAAAAGGCTCCGTTTCCAAATAGGCTCCGTGCTGCCGGGACCGCTGGAACAGTGCCGAACGGCCTGCCGTCCCCTGCGGGCGGTGTCCCCGGGCGCTTCCTGCGTCGGGGGACCTTCGGCACTTTTTGCCGCGGGTGTCCATGCGGGACGCTGTTGGCATGGCGGCCAGGACTACCACCAGCCGGAGCGGCAACGTTGGCTCCGCCGTGATCAACGCCCTGTTGCTGTGGGGGATCAACGTCTGGCCGGGCTGGCAGATAGTTCCGTTCCTCACCGCGGACATGACCCGCGTCCTTGACCTCATCAACGCATCCCTCATCGCCGGCATCATTGTGAACCTGGTCTGCGCGGTGATCCATTCGCGGGCCCTCCTTTCGCTGGGAAACATTGTGGTCATGGGCATAGGGGTGGCGGCCATGCTGCGAATGTGGCAGGTCTTCCCCTTCGATTTCGGCACCAGCTGGTCGGGCTGGCCCGTAGTGGTGCGGGTGTTCCTGGTGCTCGGGATCGTGGGTTCGATCATTGGCGCCATTGTTGAGCTGGTGAATTTCTTCCGGGCCCTGGCCGGGTTCGAGCCGCGCGTCCGGTGAACCTTGCCCCTGTTGAACCTAAGCCTCAGTCGAAGTGCGTAATGACGTTGGGATCCTTGCTCACCGAGGCCACCAGCAAGGCTGCCACGTGTGAAGCTTGCGGTTGCGGGTGTTGGAGGCGCTCCGCAGGACCTTGATGGCGGTGTCCTGGTTGCAGTTGTTCTGGGCCATGATGATTCCCGTTGCCAGGTCGATGATGGTCCTCGACTCCAGTGCTGCTGCCAGATTGTCGCGGTCCTCCGTCAGCTGTGCCAGGCGCACGGCCAGGCGCAGCGCCTTGGACGCCTGGCCCGCATGCACTTCCGCCTTGTGAATTGCTTCATCGCTGAAGGCGTGCGTTTGGGCGGCGTACAGATTGAGTGCCGCACTTGCCTCCCCTTCCAGCGGCAGCGGAACGGAGAGGATGGAGCGGATGCCTTCGTCCCAGGCCGTGGCACAGTAATGGGGCCAGCGGCTCTCCTCATGCAATGTGGGGATGTAGACGGTGACCAGGTCCCGGAGGGCGGTCAGGCAAGGCCCGTCGCCATAGGCATACTGCAGCTCATCCATGGCTTTGACCCGCGAATGGCTGGTGGCCACCGTTGCCGGTTTCTTCTTCCGCACCATAGTGACGCCGCAGAGCAGCCTGGTGTGGACGGAAAGCGCCGCGGCAGAGAGGGTCACGAGTTCGTGGAGCAGCTCCGCCATGTCCGGAGTCCTCAGGACAAGGTCCTGTAGACGCTCCACGATCCCTTCCTCACGCGGAGTTTCGTGCTTTCCCGCCATGTGGCATCACCCCAATGTGCTGCGTACGGAGATTCTAGGAGGAAGGGCGGGCGAGGAACCCCTGTACCAGGCCCCCTTTCCAATGCAGGGGGACCACAATGGGCGGCCATAGGATAAATCCGATGACTTCCCCTGATGATCCTGAGCCTTTCAGCCTGCGCAGCATTGCCGTTGCCGCTTTCGGCCCCACACTGCTTTTCGGGATCGGGCAAGGCGCCATCCTGCCGGTGGTGGCGTTGTCCGCCCGCGAACTGGGAGCGTCGGTGGCAGTGGCGGCCCTGGTCGTCACCCTGATCGGCCTGGGGTCCTGGTTCTTCAACCTGCCCGCGTCCCTGGTGACCCTCCGCTTCGGTGAGCGCTGGTCCATTGTGGGCGCCGCCGTCGCTGCCGGCCTGGCGCTGGCAGCAGCCGCCGTCTCCTCCACCCTTGCCTCGAACGGACTGTGGCTGCTCGCGGTGGCGATGGCCGTCGTCGGAATGTCCGGGGCGGTGTTTGGCCTGGCCCGGCAGAAGTACCTCACCGAGGCCGTGCCCGTGGCGTTCCGTGCCCGGGCGCTGTCCACCCTGGGCGGTGTGAACCGGATCGGCGTATTCATCGGTCCGTTTGCGGGGGCCGCGGTGATGCAGTTCTTCGGCCTTGCAGGCGCCTACTGGGTGGGCGTGGTGGCCATGGCGGCCGCCGCGCTGCTGTCGCTCACCATTCCGGACCTGGCGACGCCGGAGGTCCGGCCGGGTGGGGATGCCGGCCCCCAGCCCACGCTCCGCAGCGTCGCGGTCTCGCACGCGGGCGTGTTCCTTTCGCTGGGCGTTGGCATCCTGCTGCTCAGCGCGCTGCGGTCGTCCCGCCAGGTGGTGATTCCGCTCTGGTCCGACCACCTGGGGATGGACGCCACCTCGGCCTCCCTTATCTATGGGTTGTCCGGCGCGATCGACATGCTGGTGTTCTATCCCGCCGGGAAACTGATGGACCGCAAGGGCCGGCAGTGGGTGGCAATCCCGTCCACGCTGCTCATGGGGACGGCGCTGCTCCTGATCCCGCTCACCGGCTCCTTTGTTGGGCTGCTGCTGGCGGCGCTGTTGATCGGTTTCGGCAACGGCATCAGCTCCGGGCTGGTGATGACGCTCGGCGCCGACTTCTCGCCGGACCGCGGCCGGGGGCAGTTCCTGGGCCTCTGGCGGTTCATGGCCGACGCCGGGTCCACCGGCGGTCCCGTCCTCCTGTCGGGGGTGACCGCGCTCGCCTCCCTGGGCCCGGGGATCTCAGCCACCGGAATCCTGGGGTTCGCGGCGGCAGCCGTGTTCGCCGTCGTGATTCCCCGCCTGAAGCACCGCCGCAACTACTGACCGTGTTTGCGGGCCGGTTTGGTGGGTAGCGCGGCCGTCGAGGTTATTCTCGACACATGAGTCATCCCGGCGCCGCTGCCCGCATCAGTCCACTGCAGAAGGCCGTGTGGTGGGCGCAGGACTATGTGTACGCCGCGGGCTGGCAGGTGCGCGGCTTCCTGTCGCGCGTGCAGCCGGCGTCCTTCCGGAACGGGACCCGCGCGCCCGTGGTGATCATCCCCGGCGTGTACGAAAACTGGCAGTTCATGATGCCGGTCATCCAGGCCATCCACGACGCCGGGCATCCCGTCCACGTGGTCACCGTACTCCAGCGCAACAAGCTGAAGGTGCCGGAGGCCGCCAAGCTCGTGGCCCAGCACCTGGAGGAGGCGGGGCTGCGCGGCGCAATCCTGGTGGCGCACAGCAAGGGTGGCCTGATTGGCAAATACACCATGCTTTCCCTGGATCCCGAACACCGGATCGACCGGATGATCTCCGTATGCGCACCGTTTTCCGGCTCGCGTTACGCCCGGTACATGCTGCTGCCAAGCCTGCGGATCTTCTCGCCCCGGAACGCCCTGACGCTCCAGATGTCCCGCGAGCTCACCATCAACAGCCGGATTACATCCATTTACGGACCCTTTGACCCGCACATTCCGGAGGGAAGCGTCCTGCCCGGCGCCACCAACATCGAACTGCCGGTGGCCGGGCACTTCAAGATCCTGGGCGACCCCGGAACCGCCCGCATCATTGTGGAGCAGCTGAACCTTCCGGCCTGACGTCCTTTTGCCGGGGGCGTGCTGCCGGTGCTTGTGGCGTGCGTGCGGCGATATGCCGGGCGATGAAGGCCGCGTCCCGGCCTACCCCGTGGACCATGGAGGACGCCAGCGACTGCTGGAAGATGGCGCCCAGGAAGTAGAGTCCCGACTGCGCTTTGGCCACCCCGCGGTCCTGTTCCGGTTCGCCGTCCGGGCCGAACACCGGCAGGTGGATCCACCCCAGGTCCGGCGTGAAACCGGTGCACCAGATGATGCTGGCCACCTCGAGTGCCCGGCCATCCGCGAGTATGGGAAACCCATCCCTGGTTCCTTCCGTCCTGGGAACGCGTTCGACGCCGGCACGCACCAGGTCGCGGTTCTTCACCCTGACCAGGGGCCCGCTGTGTGCCAGGACCTGCGGGCGGGCCTTCCGGCCGGCAGGCGTGTTGAGGTTCAGGACGTGCGAGAACGCGAAGAAGACGGCGAGGGTGAGGGGGCGGGTGGCCAGGGCGTCGATGGGCCAGGGGATTTCGCCGGGGTGCCTGCCGGAGAGGTATGTCCTGCGGGTCCGGGCCAGCTCCAGGGTGATGTCCGCGCCGGAGTTGCCGGCGCCGACCACCAGGACCGGGCCTGGCGCGAGGTCCGCTGGGTTCTTGTAGCTGCCCGCCGTGAGCTGTTTGATGTGCGGGCTGAGTTGCTGTGCGAATGCCGGCACTTTGGGCCTCCGGTCCCAGCCCGGGGCGACCACTACGTTGTCGGCTTCGATGCGTTGGTTGTCCGTTTCGATGACGAAGCACTGTCCGGTGTGGCTGACGCCGGTGACCCGGATGTTGTTGCGGACCGGCAGTGCGAAGCGGTCCGCGTAGCCGCTGAGGTAGTCGGCGAACTCTTCCCGCGACGGGTAGGACCAGTGCGGGGCGGGGTAGCGGCTGCCGGGAAGGGCGTCGTACCGGGCGGGGGTGAACAGCCGGAGCGAGTCCCAGCGGGCACGCCAGCTGTCACCGGTCCTGGCGTTCTCGTCGAGGATGACGAAGTGACGCTTGAGGCGGGACAGGTGGTAGCCCATGGCCAATCCGGCCTGGCCGCCGCCGACCACGACGGTGTCGTAGTGCTCTGACATGATGGCCTGCCCTTCCACCCCTTTGCCGCTTCTTTGCGATGGTCTCTTGGCGGCCTGGGGCTTCCTGCTAGAATTCATCCGAAGTGTACTCGGATGGATTAAGGCTAGGCCCGGCGATGAGTGAAGTCAATGCCCCTGCACGCCGCTACCACTCGCCCCGGCGGAAGCAACAGGCGGCCGCAACCCGGGATGCCGTACTCGCCGCCGCTCGTGAATTGTTTGTGGGGGAGGGGTACCGTTCCACCACTGTGGCGGGCATTGCGCGGAGGGCGGGTGTCGCCGTCGACACTGTCTACGCCGCCATCGGGCGCAAGCCTGACCTGCTGCGGGAAGTAGTGGAAACTGCCATCTCCGGGACCGGCCATGCGGTTCCCGCCGAGAGCCGCGACTATGTCATTCGCCTGAGGGAAGCGGAGCGCGCGGCCGACAAGATCTCGATCTACGCCCACGCCCTGGCCGCCATCCAGCCCCGGCTCGCGCCGGTGTATGTGGCCCTGCGGGATGCCGCGGGGACCGACGCCGATTGCGCTGCGCTCTGGCGGGAGATCTCCGACCGGCGCGCGGCCAACATGCTGAAGTTTGTAGAGGACCTCGCCGCTACCGGGGAGCTGCGGACCGACCGGCCGGCCGCAGAGCTGGCCGACGCCGTCTGGAGCATGAACGGGCCCGAGTACTGGGTGTTGCTGGTGGACCAGCGCGGGTGGACCCCGGAGCAGTTTGCGGGCTGGCTGACTGATGCGTGGTGCCGGCTGCTGCTGACCGTGGACCAGGCTAAGAAGCGCTAGGGCCAAGGCGCCCGGTGTGGGTGGCCGGCGAACGCTCCTGGTCGCCGGGGGATTTCGGACGCGGTTCCTTCAGCTCAATGAAGAGGCAGTGCGTGGGGGAAGAGCCGGTATTCGTCCCCGAATGTTCCTGCGCGTCGAGCCAGCGGGCCTGCCCTGCCCCGAGTTCCACATCCACTTCGCGGCCTCCCGACCGGAGTCGGCGGGCGAACGAAGTGAGTGTGACCATCACGCTGTCCGGGTGGGAATGGGTGCCGGTGCTGTCGCCGGGGCCGTCACTGTACTCAAGGACGCGGACCCGGTCGTTCTCGAAGACCAGCCGGTAGTGCTGTGGATTCACTGCAATGGGATCGGCCATGGGAAACCCCTCATTTTTTATGGGACGTCCGTACCATTACGGTACGTATGTATCATAAGTCCTGTGTCCGTACGCCACAATGAAAAGTATCTGGAGACCGGCAGGGCCCGGCAGAAGTCGCGCACGCGGGACGAGCTGGTGTCCGTCCTCCGGGATCTGCTGAAAGACGGGCGGGACCCTTCGGTTGCAGAAGTTGCTGCCACAGCGGGCATATCCCGCACCACTGCCTACCGGTACTTTCCGGACAAGGAAGCGCTGCTGCACGCGGCCCTCCCGGAGACCGGTCTGGGATCGCTGCTGGGTGAGGACCCGCCGTCGGACGTGCGTGACCGCCTGGAGCGCACCCTGGACGCGCACTTCGACTTCATCCGCACCTGGGAACCACAGCTGCGGGCATCGCTCCGGCTGTCTTTAACCCCGGGCGCGGCCCGGCCCACGCTTCGCGGCGGCCGGGCTGTGGGCTGGTACCGCGACGCCCTGTCCCCGCTGGAAACCGGAGGATCCGGCATCGACACTGCCGCCCTGGCTGTCAGGCTTCGCGCGGTTGCCGGCATTGAAGCCTATGTCTGGCTGCGGGACGTTGCAGGCCTCCGGCCGAACCAGGCATTTGGGGTCATGCGTGCCAACGCCTTGGACATTCTTGACGCTGCGCTCGCTGCCTAGAGCAGGCTGTCCCGCCGCTTTGGAGGGCGGTGGATAAGTAGGGCAATCGGAATAGAAGCGCAGGTCAGAGGCGGTTGAGCTTTCAAATAACTTGAGCTTTTGTTGACGATTTACTCCCTCACTTCCTGAGGTTGAGCGTTCATAGTAGTCCTCAGTTAGGCCACGCTCGGCGGAAGAAGGTGCCGCTGCAACACCCCCAAGGCAGCGGCGCCGCCTCCCGCCGAGCTGGTTCTGTCATAAATGTGGTTCCCGCGACGCGCATATTCGACCCCGACGCGCAGCTTCAATTGCGCTCCTGATACCTGGGCCGCGCTGGTGAAGATGCGCCTCGAGGATGGAAAAGGCCGTCGAAGAATGTGTCAGCGAGCTGGCAGGTGCAGCCCCTCCGTAGACTGGCACCATGTCATGCCGTATAAGTGAACTGGTCCTTACTTGCGCTGACCCCGAACTGCTCGCGAAGTTCTGGAGCGACGTGCTTGGCTACGTGGAGATTGACCGGGAGGACGGGGCGATCGAGATCGGGCCGCCGGACGCCGGGTTCGGGGGAGCGCAGCCAACGATCTTCCTGAGTCCAAGCAGCAACCCGCGGGTGGGGAGGCTTCCGCTGCACATCGACATCAACCCGGTGGACCGGGACCAGGACGCCGAGCTGGAACGCCTGCTGGCGCTCGGTGCACGGCCGGCGGACGTAGGCCAGACCGGCGAGGCGCAGTGGCACGTCCTGCAGGATCCCGAAGGCAACGAGTTCTGCCTTCTGCGCAAGCGGCTCGACCCGCTCGAGTAAGAACAGAGGCACATCCGTGCGGGACGCGTAGAGGGAGTTGCCCGGCGGTGCCTGCTTCTAGACGCCGCCCGGGCACCTTTAACTATCCGCCGCACCCCTCAAGCTAAGGGCCTCAATATCCTCAAGGTTTGATCAAGATCTCCCCGCAAAAGCCCGTTTCGTGCTAGGGCCAGGCGGGCCGTGAAGCTTATCGCCGCCATGGGGGGAGCAAGGCGGTATCGAGAACGCCATCCTGGCCGGGGCTTCCTCCTGGCCCGCCTTGGCGCCGCGGACTGACCTGCGCGTTGCACCCGCCGTTCCGTGTCAGCGGCGGGACGCGTGCCGCCGTCGGGAGGCAAACGCAAACAGGGACGTAGTGGCCACAGTGGCCAGGTACCCCGCGATCACGATCAGCGAGATGCCGGCCCAAAAGTAATTGGTGGTGCTGGCCTCCTGCCAAGGGCTGGGGGCAATCCGAATCAGTGAATAGACGGCAACGCCCGCGGACGCCAGGCCGATCAGCACCGGCAGAGTGAGCCAGATCCGGGCCGAGCCGAGATGTTCACCGAACCCGTCCCACTCGTTCCACGAACCGCGCCGGAGGATCAACCAACCGGCCGGAATCATGAACGCCCCTACCAGCAGGAACGCCGCCACCACGTCGGCGGGCCGGTGCCACTGGTTGATCAGCGTGGACACGCCGGAGGCAATGGCGAAGGTGCCGCCGACGAAGCCTGCCATGGGCCGCCAGCGCGGGGACGCCATCAGGAACACTGCCGCCGCCGCTGAAGCCGCCAGGGTGGTGTGGCCGGATGGCAGCGAATTCAGTTCGAGGGTCAGCACACCCTTGTCCGGGCGCGCCGGCAGCAGGTCCTTCAACACTTGGGTGGCCACGTTCGCGCCAATGCACGCAGCGACGGCGATGCCGGCCTCGGCCCAGTGCCGCCGGATCACCGTGACAAACAGGACCACGACGGCGGCCATCACCAGCGAGATGGTGGGCAGCCAGTCCAGGAACTTGGTGGCCGCCTTGCCCGCAGGCCCGTGGATTTCCACCGCTTCCACCAGCGCGGACTCATCAATGAACTGGCCCGTGGTGGTCTGGACAAAGAAGTAGTAGGTGGCCATCAGCCCGGCAATGCACGCGGCAGTGGACAGCACGAACAGGAACGCCGAACCCGGGGCAGGCCGGGCCGGAGTCCTGGTGGGCAGTTGCCGTGAAGAAGTCATCGCGGTTAAGGGTGACACAAAAAGCTGGATGGCCGCTCAGGAGTTGGGCGCGGCGGGTTTGACCGGGTCCAGCCGGGGGATGCCCGCCGCGGCCACCAACAGCGCCAGCGCGCCCAGCCCGAACGGCAGCGCCGTGGCCGTGGCGATGCCGCCCACCAGCAGCGGGCCGCCGGCGTCGCCCAGCTCCCGTCCCAGTTCGGCCGAACCCATGGTCCGGCCCATCCGCTCCGGCGGGGTGGTGTCGGCCAGATGCGCGAAACCCAAGGGGGTCACCGCGCCGATGCCTGTCCCAATGCAGGCCGCGGCCACGAAGATGGTGACCACACCCGGGGCCACCGCCACCAGACCGATGCCCGCGGCAATCAGCAGCAGGCCCGTCGTCGTGCCGCTGTTGTCCGTGATGGCGTTGCGGTCCCGCAGCCTTCCGATCCAGGGTTGGGTGAGTACCGAGCCCAGCGCCAACACGCTCACCGCGGCCGTGCCCGCGAATGCGTCCATGCCATGGCGGGTGGCCAGGGCGGGGATGAATCCGACGGCGGCACCCAGCGCGCCGGTTGCTGCGGCCAGCACCAGTGTGGGCACCAGGAAACGGCGCTCGCCGACCTGCCGGGCCAGGTCCATCACCGTGTACCGCTTCCGCGGCAGCGGCGCCAAATGCGGCACGGACACCAGCACCCACACGGCGGTCACGGCGGCCAGCGCTGAGAGCGTTCCGAACAGCAGCGGAAACCCGCCGGCAAGGATCAGGCCCGCGCCCAGCGGCGGCCCGATAATGTAGCCCAGGCTCTTCCAGGACCCGTACCGGCCAAAGTAGGTGCCCGCCTTGCCGCCGCGGGCCATCCTTGCCACCATGGCGGACGACGCCGGCGAGAAGGCAGATGCCGCAGCGCCCTGTCCCAGCCTGGCCAGGGCAAGGATCAACGGGTCCGCGGCTCCCAAACCGATGAGGGACAGGGCGGCGAAGGCGAAGAGTCCGCCGACGATGACAGGCTTGGCCCCGATCCGGTCGCTGAGCGCTCCGAACACGGGCTTGAGGAAGACTTCGGCCACGTCATAGAGGGCCAGCAGGATGCCGAGGTTCAGCAGCGTCAGGCCGACGTTCCCGCTTTGCGAACCGAGTCCTGCCGCGATGCTGTGGGCGCCGAAAGCGGTGACGAACCCGGCGGCGTAAAGAGGTGCCGTTGCCGTGCGGGTGGCGTGCCCGGTGGACAGGGGCTTGTCGGGGCTCATAGTTGGGACTTTAGTGCCTTCATAAACTTGTGAAAACTTCGAAGACTTGAATCATGAACACCGTTGTCCAGACAGCGAACCTGCATAAGCACTTCGGCCGGGTCAGGGCCCTGGACGGCCTGGACCTCGAAGTCCAGCACGGGGAGATCCACGGCTTCCTTGGCCCCAACGGCGCCGGGAAGTCCACTACCCTGCGCGTCCTCCTGGGCCTGGCCCGGGCAACTTCCGGCGCCGCCACGGTTCTGGGCCTCGAACCCTGGACTCAGGCCGCAGAATTGCACCGGCGCCTCGCCTACGTTCCCGGCGACGTCCGGCTCTGGCCCAACCTGTCCGGCGGCGAGACCATCGATTTGCTGTCCCGGCTGCGCGGCGGCACGGCGGACGGCGAGGCCTACCGCCGCCGGAAGGACCGCCTGTGCCAGGTGTTCGACTTTGATCCGGCCCGGAAGGGGCGCGCCTACTCCAAGGGCAACCGGCAAAAAGTCGCCCTGATCGCGGCCCTCGCCACTGAAGCCGAGCTCTACCTGCTGGACGAGCCCACCAGCGGCCTGGACCCGCTCATGGAGGAGGTTTTCCGCAGGGAGCTGCTGGCCGCCGTCGACCGCGGCGCAACGGTGCTGCTGTCCAGCCACATCCTCTCCGAGGTGGAGGTGCTGTGCCACCGGGTGAGCATCATCCGCGCCGGAAAAATCGTCGACGGCGGCACGCTGGAGTCCCTGCGGCACCTCACCAGGTCCGAGGTTTCCTTCGCTGCGGACGGTTTGGACGCGGAAGCCCTGTCCCGGCTCGGCGCGGTGCACGACCTTACGGTGGACGCCGGCCGGGTCCGGTTCAGCGCCGACGCTGACCGGATTGCGGAGGTGCTTCCCGCATTGGGCGCGCTGGGCGTGCAGGGCCTGACGATTGTCCCGCCGTCGCTGGAGGAGCTGTTCCTGCGGCACTACGGGGATACCGCTGCTGCCCCGGAGTCGGATGCTCCGGCTTCCGCTGGCTACGGTTCCCGGCGGCACCTGCTGGGTGCGAGGGGACGGAGCTGACATGGAAGTCTTTCTGGTCCTCTTGGGCCAGCGGCTGCGGCGGGACCGCTGGCAGCTCCTAAGCTGGGTGGTGGCCATCGGGGCCTTCGCCCTGTTTGCAGCGGCCGCCGTCACACAGACGTACGGCAGTGTGGTGAGCCGCACCGAGATCCTGCAGGTGGCCATCGCCACTCCCGCCATCCTGATGCTGCGCGGCCTACCCCGCGGTGCGGACCAGGGGGCGTTCACGTTCTTCCTGATCTACGCGTTCCTGGCCCTGCTGGCCGGGCTGATGAGCACGTTCCTGGCGGTGCGCCACACGCGTGCCGATGAGGAAACCGGCACTGCCGAACTGGTCGCCGCCACGCCTGCCGGCCGCCTGCTGCCCAACATCGCCACCCTGCTGCACGGCATCACGGCGAACATCCTCGTGGCACTGGCGGTGTTCGCAGGGTTCGCCTCCCAGGGCCTGGACGCGCAAGGTTCCCTGACCGCCGGAGCCGCAACGGGCGCCGTCGGGCTCGCCTTCCTTGCCCTGGGCCTGCTGGTGGCCCAGTTCATGCCGACGTCCCGCGGCGCGAACGGCGTGTCCGCCGCACTGGTTGTCCTGGCCTACGTCCTGCGTGGGATCGGCGATGCCACGGGGACCCCCGGTGCCGACGGGACCACCATGACGGAAGGGTCCGCCAGCTGGTTCTCACCCATTGGCTGGGGCCAGCAGACGTACGCTTTCTCGGGAAACCGCACCTGGCCGCTGGTGCTGCCGGTGGGCCTCGCCGTCGCCTGCTTTGCAGTCGCCTGGCTGATCCTCCGCACGCGGGACAGCGGGGCAAGCGTGTGGGGAACACGGCCGGGACGCGCCGCAGCCCGGCCCGGGCTGCGGAGCCCGGTGGCCCTGGCGCTGCGGCTGCAGTCCGGATCGATTATCGGCTGGGGACTCAGCGGCCTGGCCCTGGGCCTGCTGGCGGGCTCGCTCGGAAAGGCGATTGCCGCCGTCGATACCCCTGATACCAACATCACCGCCATGCTGCGGGCCATGCTCCAGTCCCAGGGCACCTCGCTCACCCAGCTCATGGTCTCGGTGCTCTTCTCGATGGCCGGGGTCCTGGCGGCGGCGTGTGCGCTCCAGGCCGTGATCAGGCTGCGGCAGGAGGAAGCGGCCGGGACGGCCGAACTGCTGCTGTCCGCTCCCGTGGGCCGGGTCCGGTGGCTGGCCGGTTACCTGCTGCTGGGGGCGGCGGCCGTGGTATTGGTGGTGGGCCTGGCAGGTGTGGGGGCCTGGGCAACATTGACCGGCTCCGGCGATACCTCGATGCCCGCCGATGCCCTCTGGCAAACCGCCCTGGCCCAGCTGCCGGCGGCCCTGATCTACCTTTCCGTTCCAGCGCTGGTGTTCGTCCTGTGGCCGGCAGCGACCATCGCCGCCAGCTGGGCGCTGCTGGCCCTGGGCGTGGTGCTCGGCATCCTGGGCGCCATGTTGGGGATTGATCAGGCCCTGCGTGACCTGTCGCCATTCGCCCACACCCCGGTTCCTCACGGCGACACCACGGACTGGAGCGGCGCATGGTGGATGCTCTTGATCGCCGCGGTTGCAGCCGTGCTGGCGGTCTCGGTAATGCGGCGGCGGGAGGTGGGTTCGATGTGACCACTGACATGGGCGTGGCTGATGCGCAAACCCCGGAACTGACCGTCGCGGCTGCCGAAAGGACCGCGGCCGCCTTCGCCGCGGCCGGGTTCCCCAAGATGCCGGCGCGGACCTTGTTGGCGCTGGTTTCCTCGGAACAGGGAAGCCTCACCGCCGCAGAGCTCTCGGAGCGGCTGGGCGCCAGTGCCGCAGCGGTCTCGGGGGCGGTGCGGTACCTGCAGACCGTGGGCTTCGTCCACCGGATTTCGCAGCCCGGCAGCCGCCGGGACCTCTACGCCCTCCATACCGATGAGTGGTACGTGGCGTCGATGCGGAACAGCACCGTTTACGAGAAGCTGGCAGCACTCACCGATGCCACGGCGGAAACCCTCCCGGAGGGATCTGCCGCGCGGGCGCGGGTAGCGGAGATGGCCCGGTTCTACCGGTTCCTCAACTCGCGGATGCCCGCGCTGCTGGATGACTGGGAGCGCGAGCGGGAGGCCCACCCGTGACCATCATTGACAACGCCGTCTACGTAAACGGACTCCGCACCGAGGACCCCGAAGACCTTGATGAAACCTACTTTCTCCTGCGGCAGCGACAGGGGATGGCATGGATCGGCCTGTACCGGCCGGACGCGGAGGAACTGCAGTCCGTCGGCGAGGAATTCGACCTCAACCAGCTCGCCATCGAGGACGCGCTCTCCGGCCACCAGCGGGCCAAGCTGGAGCATTACGGCGGCTGCCTGTTCCTGGTGCTCCGGCCGGCGCGGTACCGGGACGACGTAGAAAAGGTGGACTTCGGCGAGATCCACGTTTTTGTCGGTGACGAGTACGTGGTGACCGTCAGGCACGCCGAGTCCCCGGACCTGGCAAAGGTGCGCCGCCGCATGGAGTCCATGCCGGAGTTCCTTGCCCTGGGCCCCGACGCCGTGCTGTACGGCATCCTGGACCAGGTGGTGGACGAGTATGAGCCTGTGGCTGCCGGCTTGGAGAACGATATCGACGAAATTGAGGATGACCTCTTTGGCGCCGACCCGGAGGTTTCGCGGAGGATCTACGAGCTCTCCCGGCAGGTAATCATCTTCCAGCGCGCCACCAGCCCGTTGGCCGGAATCCTTCGCCAACTCATGGCGGGGACCCCTGAGCGGCCGCCGGGGGAAGTCCTGCAGGACCACCTGCGCGACGTCCTGGACCACGTGCTGCGGCTCAACGAGCGTGTGGCCTCCTTCCGGGCCCTGCTTCAGAACGCCCTCGCCGTCAACGCAGCCCTCGTGGCCCAGCGGCAAAACGATGAAATGCAGCGCATGACCGAGTCCAGCCTGGAACAGAACGAGCAGGTCAAGCGCATCTCGTCCTGGGCCGCCATCCTGTTCGCGCCCACCCTGGTGGCCTCTATCTACGGCATGAACTTCACCAACATGCCCGAGCTGGCGTGGACGTACGGCTACCCCTACGCGCTGGGCCTGATGGTGGCCATGGGCCTGGTCCTCTACCTCGCGTTCAAGCACAACAAGTGGATCTGAGCGCCTCCACGCGACCGCTGCTCCCAGCTTCATGCCCTACCATTGCCTCTGAATCCTAAGCCTGCTTAGCAGTTGGGCGGCTTAGCGGTCGATGGTGAGTGGAGAGAACTGTATGAGCAAGGCTCAAACGAGCGGACGGCCCCAGGTCGAAGACACGGCAGCTGGCGCTCGGCAAAAGTCCTTGCTGCGCCGCTTTGGGGCGCTGCTGGGCCCGGGCCTGGTCACAGGTGCCGCGGACGATGACCCCTCAGGGATTGCCACGTATGCAAAAGCCGGTGCCACCTTTTCCAACGGCATGCTGTGGACCGCGCCGGTCACGCTGCCCATGATGATGGCCGTGCAGGAGATCTGCGACCGCACCGCACTGGCCACCGGGGAAAGCCTGGGCTGGCTGGCCCGCCGCAAGTTCTCCCGCCGTCCCCGGGTGGTGATCGGCATCCTGATCGTTGCCCTGCTGGTGGGCAACATCCTCAACGCCGCCGCGGACCTGATGGCGATCGGGCAGGGCATGCAGATGCTCGGTGCGGGCCCGGACCACCTGTGGAGCGCGCTTGCGGGCTTAGGCATTGCCGTCGCGCTCATGAGCGGATCGTTTGCCGTCATTGCGAAGGTCTTCAAGTGGTTGTGTCTTACGCTGCTGGCGTACGTTGCGGTCCTGTTCGTTGCCAATGTCGACTGGCCGGACGTGTTGGAAGGCATGCTGGGAATGAAGTTCAGCTTCGCCCCCGAATACCTCGGCCTGATCGTCGCCGTGCTGGGCACCACCATCTCGCCCTACCTGTTCTTCTGGCAGAGTGCGCACAGGGTCCAGGAATTGCGCGCCGAGGAGCACGGCGGTGACGAGGCGGTGGGACTGAAGGACCGTCCGGACGCGGCTGCCGCCGCCCACACCCTCCGGAAGGCCCGCGCCGACGTGTTCATTGGCATGGTCTTCTCCGTCCTGGTGATGTTCTCAATCATGGCGGCCACGGCGGCAACCCTGGGCAAGGACGGCACGGACGTGAACACCGCGGCCGATGTTGCCAAGGCCCTGGAGCCCGTGGTGGGGCCGGCCGCCACGTTCCTGTTTGCCGCCGGATTCATCGGCACCGGCATCCTGGGGGTCCCAGTACTCGCCGCGTCCGGTGCAGCGGGACTCGCCGGCCTGCTCGGCAAGGACTGGGGCCTGGACCTGAGCCCGCGGCGTGCCCCGTTGTTCTACACGCTGCTGGGGGTCGGAATCATTGCCGGCGTCCTCATCAGCTTTTTCTCCGCCGACCCCATCGGGCTCCTGGTTTTCAGCGCCACCGTCAACGGCATTGCGGCCGCCCCGTTCCTGGTGGTCACCATGCTCATCTCCCGGGACAAAGCCATCATGGGCAACTACGCCAACGGCCGGCTCGCCGCCACGCTCGGCTGGTTCACCGCCGCCGTCATGGTCGTGGCCGGAGGCATCGGCGTCTGGACCACCCTTACCGGAGCCTGACGGGGAGTTGCCCCTGCCCGCGTACAGTAAACCGCATGCCCCTCCCCGGTCTCCCGCCAGCCCCCGCCGCCCTCCCCGAAAAAGTTCCTCCGCTGGAAGAACTGCTGGCGGGTGCCCATGTGGTGAGCCTGCCCATGCGGGTGAAGTTCCGCGGCATTATGCAGCGCGAATCGCTCCTGCTCCGGGGTCCCGTGGGCTGGGGCGAGTTCTGCCCCTTCCCTGAGTACGGCGACGCCGAGGCGTCCCGCTGGCTGGCCGCCGCGATCGAGGCCGGGTGGGAGGGCTTCCCCCCTGCGCTGCGGCATAGCATTCCCGTCAACGCCACCGTGCCCGCCGTTTCCGCGGACCGGGTGCCGGACGTCCTGGCCCGGTTCGGCCGGGTGGACGCAGTCAAGGTCAAGGTGGCGGAGCAGGGGCAGACATTGGACGACGACGTCGCCCGGCTTCACGCCGTCCGCGCCGCCTTGCCGGATGCCGCCGTCCGAGTGGACGCCAACGGAGGGTGGGATGTGCCCGGCGCCGTGGAGGCGCTGACCCGGCTGGCGCCCGTGGGGCTGGAATACGCCGAGCAGCCGGTGCCGTCCATCGAGGGCCTGGCCGAGGTCCGGTCGCGGCTGGGGGACGCGGGGACTCCTGTGCTCATCGCGGCAGATGAAAGCGTGCGGAAGGAAACCGACCCCCTCCGCGTGGCCCGCGCCGGCGCCGCGGACCTGATCGTGGTCAAGGTGGCACCGCTCGGGGGAGTACGCCGCGCCCTGGACATCGTGGCACAGGCCGGGCTTCCCGCCGTCGTCAGCTCCGCTCTGGACACCTCCGTGGGCATCCGCGCGGGGCTGGCGCTCGCCGCCGCCCTGCCGGAGCTGCCCTACGCCTGCGGCCTGGGGACGGTGTCCCTGTTCGAATCGGACGTCACCCTGGATCCCTTGGTGGCCGACGACGGCGCCATCCGCCTCCGCGACGTGGCCGCCGACGCGGAGCTGCTTGAGCGGTTTGCGGCTTCCGCGGAACGCCGGGACTGGTGGCTGGATCGGCTCCGCCGGGTCCACGCCCTCCTCGCCCCATCGATTGCTCCGTAACTGCCGTTTAGAGCGGCCTAAACGGCAGTTACTCAGCAATCGATGGCGGGATTGGCAACGTTCCTGCAGGTCACGGGCGGTTCACCATGAGTTCATCCAATTGATGGCTTCCGGTAGGAACCGGCTGGAAGGGTGATCGGGCACCCCAGAGAGATTCCTTGGAAGGTTCCCCATGTCTGAAATTGCCCGCAAGTTCACCCTGTTGCCCATGCTCGGCCACACCAAGGGCAAGCGCAGCCCGGTCACATGCGCACTCAAGTGCGACAACGCCTGCGCCGGGGACGTCTGCAACACCAGCTCCAACAGCTACTTCCGCGATATCGCTTCCGCCACCCTGTCCCGCCGCGCCGCCCTGGGCATGGGCGCCGCCGGAGCACTCGCCGTCGTCCTTAACTCCGTGGTGGGCTCCGCTGAGCCTGCCTCCGCTGCCGGCCTGTCCCAGGCCGCCAAGGAAGGCTTTGGCAAGTCCAAGCTGCAGTTCACCGCCATCAAGCCCGTGGACAAGGCAGTCGACGCGTTCACCGTGCCCGAAGGGTTCACCTGGCAGCCCATCATCCGCTGGGGCGATCCGCTGTTCAACGATTCCCCGGAGTTCGACCTGAACAACCAAAGCGCGGCAGCCCAGGCCCGCCAGTTCGGCTACAACAACGACTACACGGACATCGTGGAAATCCCCGGCAGCAAGGGCCGCCGCGCGGTGCTGTTCACCAACCACGAATACACCAACGAAAGCATCATGGTCCCCGCGGGCTACGACCCCAAGGAAACCCGCGCCATTGGCCGTGCCGCCCATGGCCTGGCCGTAGTGGAGCTGGAGCGCAAGAACACCACCAAGCCTTGGAGCTACGTCAAGGGTGCACCGCTGAACCGCCGCTACCTCTCCGACACCACCTACGAACTGACCGGCCCCGTTGCCGGCTCGGCACTGGTCAAGACCGTGGCAGATCCCTCCGGCCGCGCCATCAAGGGCACGTTCGGCAACTGCTCCGGCGGCACCACCCCCTGGGGCACCATCCTTTCCGGCGAGGAAAACTTCAACGGCTACTTCGTGGCGGGCGGCACCTCCGCCGGCGACAAGCGCTACGGCCTCACCGCCAAGCCGACCGCGCGCCAGTGGGAACTGGACGACCCCCGCTTCGACACCCGCAACCCCGGCTACGAGAACGAGTCCAACCGCTTCGGCTGGATCGTGGAAGTCGACCCCTTCGACCCCACCTCCACCCCCAAGAAGCGCTCCGCCATGGGCCGGTTCAAGCACGAGGGCGCCAACGTGATCGTGGCCGAGTCCGGCCACGTGGTGGCCTACATGGGTGACGACGAGAAGTTCGACTACCTCTACAAGTTCGTCTCGGCGGATAAGTACCGTGAGGGGGACCGCCGGCACAACATGAACCTGCTGACCGAAGGCGACCTGTACGTTGCCAAGTTCACCGGCAACTCAGCCGCCGCGGAGATCACCGGCACCGGTGCACTGCCCTCCGACGGCGCGTTCGACGGCACCGGCGAATGGCTGCCCCTGGTGGTGGGCGGCAAGTCCGCCGTCCCGGGCATGTCCGTCGAGGAGGTCCTGGTGTATACCCGCCTGGCCGCGGACAAGGTTGGCCCCACCAAGATGGACCGCTGCGAGGACGTCCAGCCCAGCCTGCACACCGGCAAGGTCTACGTGGTCTGCACCAACAACTCGGACCGCGGCACCGGCACCAAGGAAGGCGCCACGGAGGTCAACCCGCGCACCCAGAACCGCGACGGCCATATCGTCGAAATCACCGAAACCGGCGACCAGACGTCCACCAGGTTCAACTGGACCCTCCTGATGGTCTGCGGCGATCCCGCGCAGGGCGACGTCACCTACTTCTCCGGCTACCCGGTGGACAAGGTCTCGCCCATCTCCTGCCCGGACAACGTGGCCTTCGACTCCGTGGGCAACCTCTGGATCTCCACCGACGGCGCGCCCTCCGGCATCGGCTACAACGACGGCCTGTTCAAGGTCACCCTCGACGGTGCAGAGCGCGGCAAGGTGGAGCAGTTCCTGTCCGTGCCGCGTGACGGCGAAACCTGCGGGCCGGTCATCCACGACGACGAGCGGATGGTCTTCGTCTCCGTGCAGCACCCGGGTGAGGACGGCACCTTCGAGGCGCCCAACTCCTACTTCCCGGACTACGTCCCGGCAGGTACGACGCCGGCACCCGGCAAGGTGCGCGCGCCCCGTCCCGCGGTGGTCCAGGTTTTCCGCGGCTAGGCCCTTTCGTTGCTCTATCACTTATGGTCCCCAAAACCCCGGTTTAGGGACCATAAGTGATAGGGCATCCGAGGAGTGGGCGGGCGTTTGGGGGTGGCAGACTGGTTGGGTGACTTCGTTCAACGAACCCGCGCCCGACTCCGCCTCCACAGAGGCCCGCACCGACCTCCCTGCTTCCACCGACGCGGCAGGTGCCGTCCGCTCCAGTGACGCGCCTGAGCTGGACACACAGGAGTTGAGCGCGCTGTCTGCGGCGCGGATCGCCGTCGAGGTTTTGCTCGACGGCGGGGTGCGGCACGCGGTGGTGTCGCCGGGTTCGCGGTCGGCACCCATGGCGTACGCCCTGGCCGAGGCATCGGCGGCCGGCCGGGTGGAGCTGCTGGTCCGGATCGACGAGCGGTCCGCCGGATTCACGGCGCTGGGCTTGGCCCTGTCCACCGGCTCGCCCGCCGCCGTCCTCACCACGTCCGGAACCGCCGTCGGAAACCTGATGCCGGCCGTGATGGAGGCCAACCATGCCGCCGTCCCGCTGATCGTCCTGTCCGCCGACCGTCCCGAAGAGTTGCGCGGGACCGGCGCCAACCAGACCACCGTGCAGCCGGACCTGTTCGGGGAGCAGGTCCGGTTCGCCGCCGACGTCCCCGCAGGAAGCAGCCCGCAGCGGGCCATAGAAACCGGGCTGTCCGCGGCTACCGGCGCCTTCCCGGACCTGCCCCCGGGACCGGTCCAGCTCAACCTCGCCTTCCGCGACCCTCTGGTTCCTGCTGCTGGCGAGGGGCTGCCTCAGGCTGTGGAGCGGCAGCGCTACCGGGTGGGCACCGAGCCGCTGGTCATGAACCTTCCGCCGGCACCGGAATCCATGCCTGAGCGTCGCACGGTGGTGCTGGCGGGCCATGACGCCGGCCCGGTGGCTGAAGCGTTCGCCCGCGCCCACAACCTGCCGCTGCTGGCCGAGCCGTCTTCAAACTCCCGGTTCGGACCCAATGCGGTGGGCCCCTACCGGCTGCTGCTGGAGCACTTCGGGCCGGGTTCGGCACAGCCGATTGAGCGCGTGGTGTTGTTCGGCAGGCCCACTCTTTCCCGCCCGGTGGCTGCGCTCCTGGCCCGCCCCGACGTCGAGTCAGCCCTGTACCAGCCGGTTCCGGTCGCCTGGTATGAGCCAGGGCGCCGCACCGAGCTGCCCTTGGAGAACCTCGCAGACCTTGCCGATTTCGCCGGCCGCGGGGCGTCCGCCTGGCTGGACACGTGGCTGCTGGCCGGCTCGGCCGCGCAGCACGCGCTGGACCAGGTGCTCTCCGCCGAGGCCGCTGCTACCGGTCCTTCCGTCGCCGCGCTGGTGTGGAAAAATGCCCGGGGGGAGCTGCTGCTCGGTTCATCCAACGGCATCCGCGACGTGGACCTTGCCGGGCTGCCTGCCCCGGACCCCGCCGCCACCGTGTATGCGAACCGGGGCCTGGCGGGCATTGACGGAACCATCTCAACGGCCACTGGCATCGCGATCGGGGGCCGGCAGGAAACCACAGTCCTGCTGGGGGACGTGACCTTCCTGCATGACGCCGGCGGCCTCCTCCTTGGCGCGGGGGAGGAACAGCCGGACCTGCGGATCGTGGTCCTGAACGACTCCGGCGGCGCCATCTTCGGCCTGCTCGAACACGGGGGAGTGGAGGAAGGCGGCCGCTACGGGGACGCCGTCGAACGCCTCTTCGGCACCCCGCACTCCGTGGACATCGCGGCACTCGCCGCAGCGTACGGCGTCGGACATTCAATGGTCAGTACGACGGCGGGACTCGCCGAAGCGCTCGACCGGCCTGTGCAGGGGCGCAGCATTGTGGAGGTCCGGACGGACCGGCGGTCGCTCCGGCAGCTCCACGCCCGGATCAAGGAAGCCGTGGCCGCCGCGGTCGAGGGAGTGCTCTCCGGGCAGTAGGGTTTCGACGCGGAAATCCGCCCATGACGCGCAAATGCCCTGCCGCTCCCGAAATTCGGGTAGCGACAGGGCATTTGCGCGTCGGAAGCGTGAAACTCAGAGCACGCGGCTGAGGAACTCCTTGGTGCGGGCATGCTGCGGGTTGGCGATGATTTCGCGGGGATCGCCCGATTCCACCACCACGCCTCCGTCCATGAACGTCAGCGTGTCACCCACCTCGCGGGCGAAGCCGATCTCGTGGGTGACCACGATCATGGTCATGCCCGACTTGGCCAGGTCCTTCATCACGTTCAGGACGTCGCCCACCAGCTCCGGGTCTAGCGCCGAGGTGGGCTCGTCGAAAAGCATGAGCTCCGGCTCCATGGCCAGGGCCCGGGCGATGGCGACGCGCTGCTGCTGGCCGCCGGAGAGCTGGGAGGGGTAGTGGCCGGCGCGGTCGCCCAGCCCCACCCGGTCCAGCAGCTCAAGGGCACGCTTCTGCGCTTCAGCCTTCGACTGGCCCTTCACGTGGACCGGCGCTTCCATGACGTTCTGGAGCGCGGTCTTGTGCGGGAACAGGTTGAACCGCTGGAACACCATGCCGATTTCGCGGCGCTGGGCGGCGATTTCCTTGGTTTTCAGGTCGTGGAGCTTGCCGTTGACCTCGCGGTAGCCGATCAGCTGGCCACCAACGGAGATCCGCCCGGCACTGATGCTTTCCAGGAGGTTCACGCAGCGCAGCATGGTGGACTTGCCCGAACCCGAGGGCCCGATCACCACTGACACTTCGCCCTGGTTGACGGTCATGTCGATGCCCCGAAGCACATGGTGGTGCCCGTAGTACTTGTGCAGGCCTTCGATCTTGACCAGCGGCTTTTCTGCTGTGATCGTCATCGTGCACTCTCCTCGGGGAAGTCCGTCTTCATTGAGTGGTGCGCGTCAGCACCCGCGCCGGCGGCTTTGGCTGCGGCCGGATTGACCGCTGCCGGGGCCAGGTTGTCCACACCCTTGCCGTAGTACGCCTCGATGAAGTGCTGGCCCACCATCAGGATGCTGGTAATCACCAAGTACCAGATGGCGGCAACGATCAGCAGCGGAACCGGCAGATAGGTTCGGTTCGCCAGGGCATTGGTGGCGAACGTCAGGTCCAGCGTGAATGGAACCGCGAGTACCAGCGACGTGGTCTTCAGCATGCCGATGGTTTCGTTGCCCGTGGGAGGAACGATGATCCGCATGGCCTGCGGCAGGATGATCCGCCACATGATCTTGCCCTTGGACATGCCCAGCGCCTCGGCGGCTTCCTGCTGGCCCTTGTCCACGGACTTAAGGCCGGCGCGGAAGATCTCCGCCAGGTAAGCGGACTCGTTGAGGCCTAGGCCGAGGATTGCAGCGACGGTCGCGTTGACCACACTCGCCGTATCAAGGCTGAAGAGCTCGGGTCCGAACGGGACACCTGCGCTGATCTTTGGATAAAGAACTGCGATCAGGCCCCAAAAGACCAGTTGGGTGTACACGGGTGTGCCGCGGAAGAACCACACCCATACCCAGCTGGACCAGCGGAACACCGGGTTGTCGGACTGTCGCATGACTGCCAGCAGGATGGCCAGGACAATCGCCAGAACCATCGATGCCACGGTCAGCAGCAGGGTCCAGCCCACGCCCTGGACAACCTTCACGTCCAGGATGTAGGTGCCCACAATGTCCCAACGGAAGTTGGGGTTGGTGAACAGGCTCTGAAGCAGGCCTGCGACCAGGAGGAGGATGATGGCGGCGCTGATCCATCTTCCGGGGTGGCGAACCGGTACTGACTTGTTCAGTACCGGTTCATCCCGGTGTTGATGGTGTTCCATGTGCACGCCTGACTTGTCGTCGGTAACGCGAAAACTCAAGACTTAACCGCCGGGTTGACCTCGGACTTGGTGATGGCGCCCTCGGCGTTGCCCCAGCCTTCGAGGATCTTCTTGTAGGAGCCGTCTTCCATCAGCTTGGTGACGGTCTTCTGGATGACCTCGGCCCAGGCGGTGTCGGACTTGGCCACCGCGATCCCCTGCGGAGCGGAATCGTAGACGTCGCCCAGCTTCTCCAACTGGCCGTTGGTCTGGGTCAGGGCGTAGCCGATGATGGGGGAGTCCGCGGCCATGGCGTCGATGCTGCCGTTGACCAGGCGGGTGGTGACATCCGTCTGGTTCTTCAGGGTGACGATGTCGATGGGCTTCTTGCCGTCGGCCACGCACTTCTTGTTGCGGTC
Source organism: Arthrobacter sp. E44 (assembly GCF_041877125.1). Lineage (NCBI taxonomy): Bacteria > Bacillati > Actinomycetota > Actinomycetes > Micrococcales > Micrococcaceae > Arthrobacter > Arthrobacter sp. E44. The sequence goes on along the minus strand of NZ_JBHDJA010000003.1, from coordinate 180,351 downwards.
GGCCAGATCCGGGTCTTCCTGGACGGTGCCGGTCTGGACGCCGATGGACTTGCCGCAGACATCATCGAGGGAGAACTTGTTCGGGTTGCCCTTCTTCACGGCCCATGCGGTGCCGGCGTTGAAGTAGCTGACCATGTTCACTGCGCCCAGTCGCTCCGGGTTGATGGTGAACGAAGAGATGCCCAGGTCGTACTTGGGGCCGAGGGCCGGGAGGATGCCGGTGAACTCCGCGGTCTGCACCTGGACCTTGAGGCCCAGGGTGGCACCGATGGCCTTGGCGATGTCCACGTCGTAGCCAACCGGAGTCTGACCGTCCGGACCCAGGAATTCGGCGGGGGCGTAGCTGGTGTCGGAGCCGACCGTGATGGTGCCCTTGGACTTGATGGAGTCCGGGACCATGGCGGCGAGGGCATCGTCCTTCTTGACCGTGGTGGGATCAAAGCTGGCGCTGGCGCTGGCGTTGCCTGAAGAGGTGGCCGCGCTGGAGGGACCCGTTTCCGAGGCGTTCGTGCATGCTGAGAGGGCCAGGGCGCTGATGGCGATCATAGTGGCAGCGGTCAGCTTGGAGGTGCCCAGGAGGGTACGGGGAGTCTGCATTTCTTACCTTTTGTTGCAGGGGCTATGAGGTACTAACGCGGCTTATAGTGTAACGCTCAACAAGAGAGGTACGTCACACGCAACTAAGTTTCACTATTGGATAACTGTAGCGGGGGCAAAATCAAGCCTTCCAGAGCGGGAGCAGTCTGTCATTCCAGACTCCTTACCCAACTGGCTAGCAGTTAATGTCGTTTAGGGGGCTCAAAACGACATTAACTGCGACCTAGTTGGGGGCGCGAAACGTCAGCTGCTGATGCCCAGCGACTCCAGCATCGGCCGGAACTTGGCCCAGGTCTCCGCCAGTTCGGCCTCTGGTTGTGAACCGTCAACAATGCCGCAGCCGGCATACAGCCGTACCGTCTCAGGGGACTCAATGACCGCGCCCCGCAGGGCGATGCCCCATTCACCGTTTCCGGCCGCATCAAGCCAGCCCACCGGCCCCGCATACGGGCCGCGGTCCAGGTGCTCGAGCTTGCGGATCAGTTCTCCGGCCACCGCCGTGGGCGTTCCGCACACGGCGGCCGTTGGGTGCAGGGCGTTGATCAGGGCGAGGCACGTGGGGACGTGCCCCTCCACCTCGGTCAGTTCCGCCTTGACGTCGGAGGCCAGGTGCCACACGTTGGGCAGCTCCAGGATGAACGGCTCGTCGTGGGCATTCATGGCCTCGGAGAAGGGTGCCAGCTGCCTGGTGAGGGACTGGATGGCGATCTCGTGCTCGTGCCGCTGCTTATCGGAACCCGCGAGCACCCGCGTCGCGTAGTCCATCGGGGAGCCGTCCTCGCCGTGCGCGTCCCGGCGGTCAAGGGTGCCGGCCAGCACCCGGGCCTGGGCGGTGCGTCCCTCCACCTGGATCAGCATCTCCGGCGTTGCGCCCACGAGTCCGTCCACGCCGTAGGTCCAGCATTCGCGGTACCTCGCGGCGAGCTCGCGCAGGACATCCGCGGCATGTACGCCGGACGGAATAGTTGCCACCACATCCCGTGCAAGCACCAGTTTCTCGAGCGCGCCGGTTCGGATTTCCTCAACCCCGGCGGCGACGGCATCCATCCACGCTTCCTCGCTGAGCGAGCCCGTGTGCAGTGTTGCGCCGGCGGCCAGGGGGAGGGGGCGTACGACGGCGCCGCCCGCCGTACCGGGCATGTCACCAACTGAAGCGTCCCCGGGGGAGTCCGCTGCCGCCGTCGTGCCTTCTTCGACCGGGGAGCCGAGGGAACCACTGCTGAGCCAACGGTCCAGCGCGGCGAGGGCCGTCTCTTCGGTGAGCGGGCCGCCGTCGAACGCCAGTTGGGTGAGCCAGGCCTGGTTGTCCCGCACGCCCACCACAATTTCCGGCACGATCAGCCGGGACTCGTGGGCGGAAGTCTTGGAAAAAGCAAAGGAGCCGAAAGCCACGGGACCGGTTCCCGGCAACTCCACGGAATCCGTGACGTCTGCCTCAAGGACCAGGTGCCGCCACCAGATGTCCGCCTCCAGGAAGCGGTCGGGGCCCGTGGCGGTGAAGCGCGCTATCTCGCCGAAGCCCGCCAGGCCGGCTTCGCGGCGGGTCCAGCACAGGACGTCGTCCCGGACCAAAAACGAAGGCAGCCCCCCGGGGAACGCTTTGCCATCCAGGGGGACTGTCAAGGTGCGGAACGTGCTCGTCATGATGAGACAACACTACTCCCGCGTAGAGTCCCCCCTTCCCGGCGCCCCGCGGGAACCGGGCGTGCAGCAGGGCTGGTCAGGACCGTCGGGAACATTTGAGACAATGTCATGGTGAACCGAGCATCCTTGGATAAGCGTCCGGACGAAGTAGCCACGATGTTTGACGACGTCGCACCGAAATACGACGTCGTCAACGATGTCCTCTCCATGGGGCAGACCCGCCGCTGGCGGAAGATCGTGGTGGATGCCATGGAAGTCTCCAAGGGCCAGCGGGTCCTGGATCTGGCAGCGGGAACCGGCACCTCCAGTGAGCCATATGCCGATGCCGGCATAGACGTGGTGGCCTGCGACTTCTCGCTTGGAATGCTCAAGGTGGGCAAGCGCCGCCGCCCGGATATCGACTTCGTGGCCGGTGACGCCACCAACCTGCCGTTCGCCGACAACACCTTTGACGCCACCACCATCTCCTTCGGCCTGCGCAATGTGAACGAGCCCAAGAAGGCGCTGCAGGAGATGCTGCGCGTCACGAAGCCCGGCGGCCGCCTGGTGATCGCCGAGTTCTCGCAGCCGGTGGTTCCGCTGTGGCGCACCATGTACACCGAATACCTGATGCGGGCCCTGCCGGCCATCGCCACCAAGGTTGCCTCCAACCCGGATGCATACGTGTACCTCGCCGAGTCCATCCGGGCCTGGCCGGACCAGGACCACCTGGCCGCCTGGCTGCAGGAGAGCGGCTGGGAGAAGGTCACCTACCGCAACCTCACGGGTGGCATCGTTGCCGTCCATCGGGCATTCAAGCCTGCCGATTCCTCGCCTGAGGGCGCTGCCGCCGCCATCGCCGCGCACAAGGGCCCGGTGGCCAAGCTGCGCCGCAACATCGTCCGCTGACCTGTGAAGGTATTGATTGTCGGCGCGGGTCCGGCCGGATCCACTGCCGCGTACTACCTCGCCAAGGCTGGCCTGGACGTTACGGTCCTGGAAAAGACTGCGTTTCCGCGTGAGAAGGTCTGCGGTGACGGTCTGACGCCCCGCGCCGTCCGCGAGATCCAGAAGCTCGGCCTGCCCCACCCGGAAGGTGAGGGCTGGCGGCGCAACAAGGGCCTGCGCCTGATCGCCGGCGGCCGCACCATCGAGCTGCCCTGGCCCGAGGTCTCCGACTTCCCGCAGTACGGCCTCATCCGCACCCGGCTGGGCTTCGACGAGGAACTGGCCCGCCACGCTGAGTCGGCCGGTGCCACCATCCTTGAGCGGCACAGTGTCACCGATGCCCTTAAGAACGACGCCGGCCGCGTCACCGGAGTCCGCGCAGCGCTCCTTGACGAGGCCGGGCGCAAGACGGGGGAGACGCGCGAGTTTAGCGCCGACGTCGTCCTAGCCGCCGACGGAAACTCCACCCGCACATCGGTGTCCCTGGGGATCCAAAAGCGTGACGACCGCCCGCTCGGCGTCGCCGTCCGCACCTACTTCACCTCCCCGCGCACCGACGACGACTGGATGGAAGGCTGGCTGGAGCTTCCCGGCCGCGACGGCAAGCTGCTGCCCGGCTACGGCTGGGTGTTTGGCGTGGGCGACGGCACCTCCAACGTGGGCCTGGGCATCCTGAACTCCTCCAAGGATTTCGGCAAGCTGGACTACAAGCAGGTCCTGCGCGAATGGACCGCCGGAATGCCGCAGGAGTGGGGCTTCACCCGGGAGAACCAGGTGGGCGAGATCCGCGGCGCCGCGCTGCCCATGGGCTTCAACCGCACCCCGCACTACTCGCCCGGCCTGTTGCTTCTGGGTGACGCCGGCGGCATGGTGTCCCCGTTCAACGGCGAGGGCATCTCCTACGCCATGGAGTCCGCGCGGTTTGCGGCGGAGTTCATCATCGACGCTTCCTCGCGCTCGGCTGCTTCAGGCGGGACGTACGACGCCGATGCGCACCTTGCGCGGTACGCGGACTACGTGCGGGACCAGTGGGGCTCGCACTTCACGCTTGGGCGGGCCTTCGCCGCGCTGATCGGCAAGCCCGCCGTCATGAAGCTTGCGCTGCGCACCGGCATGCCGATTCCGGTGCTGATGCGGTTCGTGGTCCGGCTTCTTGCCAACCTCACGGACCCCTCCGCGAAGGGCTTCGAGGACCGGGTGATCCGCGTGCTGGAATCGCTGGTTCCGGCCACAAGTAATACATCCACTGTCCCGCCAGCTTCGAACCAGCGGTATCCGCAACAAAAAGTTAGGGTTAACCCGTGACCAAATCCGCAGACCAGAGCTGGACGCACGCCGGGCACGGCCTGCCGGACTCCGAACCCAGCCTCAACACCACCGCGATCGCCACCGGACTCCAGCTGCCGGCAGGCTTTGCGGCTATTGCGGGGGACCCCGAACTGGGCCCGGCCATCACCACCAACCTGGCCAAGGTGGAGAAAAAACTCCGCGAAGCCATCGCCAACTCGGACCCCCTTGCTGACGCAACGTCGCGCCACCTGGTGGAGGCCGGCGGCAAGCGGATCCGGCCCCTGCTGACCCTGCTCTGCGCCCACCTCGGGGACGCATCCCTGCCCGCCGTGGTGCAGTCCGCCGTCGTGGTTGAACTGACGCACCTGGCAACCCTGTACCACGACGATGTCATGGACTCCGCCCCGTTCCGGCGTGGTGCCCCCACGGCCCACGAGGTGTGGGGCAACTCCGTGGCCGTCCTGACCGGTGACCTCATCTTTGCCCGGGCATCCATCCTGGTGTCCGAACTGGGCGGCCGCGCGCTGGGCATCCAGGCCCGCACCTTCGAGCGGCTGTGCCTCGGCCAACTGCACGAAACCGTCGGTCCGCGGCCGGACGAGGACCCCATCGAGCATTACCTCTCAGTGATCGCGGACAAGACCGGTTCCCTGGTTGCCGCCTCCGGCCAGTTCGGGGCGATCTTCTCCGGCGCTGACGAGGCCTATGAAAACGTCCTGGTGGAGTACGGCGAGAAGGTGGGCGTGGCCTTCCAGCTGGCTGACGATGTCATTGACGTCACCGGGGTCAAAGTGAAGTCCGGCAAGTCCCCGGGAACGGACCTGCGCGAAGGGGTTCCCACCCTGCCCGTGCTGCTCCTGCGCAAGGCTGCCGCTGATGGCGACCAGTCCGCCGTCGACCTCTTGAAGCTCATCGACGGCGACCTGTCCTCCGACGAGGCACTGGCTGCCGCTGTCGCCGGGCTGCGCGAACACCCCGTGACCGCTGAGTCATGGGTGGTGGCGCGCCAGTGGGCCAGCGAAGCAATCGCCGCCCTGTCTCCGCTGCCGGAGGGCGTGGTCAAGGAGTCCTTGTCCAACTTCGCCCTGGCTGTGGTGGACCGCGCCAGCTGATTCCCGTTCGTTAGGAGCCCGGGACCTCTGGTGATTCGCTGGAGGGCCGGGCTTCTTCGCTTTAACGGGACAGCCCCGGCCCTCAGCAACCGAAGCTGCTGTGAACCGGGGCTATCTCTCCGTTCGCATCAGACCCGCCGGAGGCGTTTAGCGGATCCGTGAATAGCTTATGACAGCTTTGTCATAATGCGCAAGTCTCTCTTTACGTGATCTGTCACGGACTTTTCCTGCTTGCTCTGACGGTCGTGGGGCACATTGACGGCCTGAACCGCGAATGGGGCGAGATGGTACGGCGGGTTCGTGTCGAAGTGCCCCTCGACGGCACGTTGTCCACATGACAAAGTCCCGGGCTGACGCTTGCTCACGGCCAGCGCCATCGTTGAGCTGTGGAGATTGAGGATTTTCTGCGTGACAGGGGAGGCGTCCCCAGAACTGCGAGCATCAGCAAGGCTGGTATTCGCCGAACCCTTCTGGACAAGGCCTTGAAGGCGGGGCGCATAGTCCGGATTCGGCGGGGTGTTTACGCTCTGGCTGACGATGGAGGAGCGCTCGGCTTCGCGTTGAAGCACAATGCACACCTGACGGGTCTTTCAGCTGCCCCTCTTTACCAGCTGTGGACTCTGCAGAAGCCCAGCGTGCTCCATGTCAGCCCGGGCCACAAGAGTGCGGTGCCGGGAACGCTCCCCCACGGCAGGATCCTTCATCCAGTGCACCCCTGGCTTCCGGCGGCCGGTCTGGCAGACGTCCTGATGCACGCCTTGCGCTGCCTTCCGATGCTGGAAGCCCTGGTGATGGTGCAGTGTGCTGCGCAGCGAGGAAACATAACGGTGGACTTCCTGCGCTGGAAACTGCCCGGCAACCGCAATGCCCGCGCCAGGGCCGTCCTGGATTACGTCATTCCGCGTGCGGACTCGGTCTTGGAGGTACTGGCCAACTACCACCTCCGCGCGGCTGGGCTCAGTGTCCGCAGGCATGTGGAACTCGATGGTGTTGGCGAGGTGGACTTCCTGGTTGAGGACTGCCTTGTGGTGGAGACGGACGGCCAGACCCATCTGGAGCCGAAGCAAGTTAGGAAGGATCGGGCCCGCAACAACGCCACGGTGGTCGGCGGCCGGCTTTGCCTCAGGTTCAGCTATGCCGACGTCGTTCATCACCCAGAGCAGATGATGGCCCAGGTGCTTGCGGTACTTGAGCAGAGGAGGCGGGGAGCCTTCAGCGCGAGGTGAGTGCCGCCGTCGTGGGGCACTTGGGACGCCGCACCTGGGACTACGGGCTTAAGTTGCGGCGTGTCCGTGTCAATGTGCCCCACGAGCGAAGGGCGCCCGGGAAGGAGGGGCCTACTCTTCCTCTTCGTCCTCGAAGGCCCACTCGAACATGTCGAAGACGAACTCGGAGAAGGTCCCTTCCTCGGACTTCCACTGGCCGCGGGCGTTGTTGCGGCGGTAGACAATGGGGTCCGGCACGCTGAGGTCGCCTACGCGGAAGCCCCAGGTGTACTCCTCGTCCTCGTCCTCAAGGAACATCAGGAAGCCCTCGTCATCAACTTCGAGCTCGTCGGGGTCCCAGAAGTAGTGGTACGCCTCCATCAGGTCCTCGCAGCCGCCCAGGGCGAGGTAGAACTCGCGCAGGACCAGGGGAATCTGGAACTGGTGCTCGGCAAGCTGAGAGTCGAGTTCCCCGGGAGCCAGGCCGTCCTCTTCCTGCCATTCATCCTCGAGATACTTCGGAACAAGCGCTTTGAACTTCTCGAGGAACATGTCAGTCATGCTCATATCCTAGCCAATCCGGACCACCCCAGAATGCCAGCGACAACGGCCCTCACAGCCCCGAATCTGTGGCCCGCCGGTGCCACCCGCGCACGGCAAGGGGTGCCTGCCAGGACCGCCGCCAGGCGAGGACCCGGAACGTGAACACCAGCGCCGCAATCCCGGCTGCGGTCAGGACGTTGAACACGCCAAGGACCCACAGCACCGCCGTCAACGAGGAACCGAGGAATGCCGGCAGCGCGTAGATGTCCTTCGGGTTGAAGAGCTCCGGCACCTCATTGGCCGTGATGTCCCGGAGCAAACCGCCGCCCACCGCCGTCGTAACCCCCAACAGCACTGAAGCCACGGGATTCAACCCAGTGGCCAGCGCCTTGAGTGTGCCGGTCATGCAGAACAGGGCCAGGCCGGCGGCGTCGAACAGGATCAGCAGCGACGTGTACCGCTGCACGCTGGAGAACAGGAAGAACACCAGCACGGTGGCCAGCAGCGGCGGCGCCAGATAGGCCGGGTTGGTGAAGGCCGCGGGGACGATGGCCAGGATGATGTCGCGGATCACGCCGCCCCCAAGCCCCACCAAAGAGGCCAGCAGCAGCGACCCGACAATGTCGATCTGCTTCCGCGCAGCCAGCAGCGAGCCCGAGACGGCGAAGAAGAACACGCCCAGCAGATCCAGCCACACCGGGGAGTTGTCAAAGGCGAAGGTCATGGGGCGTCCTGGCATTTCAAAGAGGGCGGACAGGGCGGCTCCAACGTTACGCTAGCCCCTATGAACAGCCCCATCATGATCGCCTGCGCCCATGGGACTTCCAACGCACAGGGGGCCGCGGAGGTCAATGCCCTGCGCGCCGCCATCGCGGAACTGCGCCTCGGGCTTGATGTCCGCGAAGCGTACGTGGACGTCCAGCAGCCCGACCTCGTGGACGTGATGGCTGGCCTGCCGGAGGGGGAGCCCGCCGTGGTGGTGCCGCTGTTGCTGAGCGTTGGGTACCACGTGAAAGTGGACATCGCCCGCGCCGTGAAGAGCCGTCCCGGCAGCGCCGCGGCCGCCCCGCTCGGCCCCGATCCCCGTCTCGCGCAGCTGCTGGACCAGCGCCTCCGCGAGGCCGGCACCACGGACAACGACGTCATCGTCCTGGCCGCGGCGGGCTCGTCCAACCCCAACGCCGCAGTGAGCGTCGAGGAGCTGCTGGGCCAGCTGCGGGCATTGAGGTCCAACCGGATGGTGGCCGCCTATGGTGCCTCCGCCCAGCCTTCCGTGCCCGACGCCGTCGCCATGCTGCGCGAGGAGCTCGCCGGAGGTGCAGGGGCGGGGGAGTCCGCAGGAGCGGTCGACGTCGGCGGCCGCGTCGTGATTGCCTCGTATCTGCTGGCGCCGGGCTTCTTCCACGACCAGCTGGCCAAGGCGGGGGCCGACGTCGTCACCGAACCCCTGCTGCCGTCCCCGACACTCGCCGAGATTGCGCTGGACAGGTACGACGCCGCCGTCGCGAAGATGAACGAAACCCCCGCGGAAGCTGCTCCGCCAGGTCCCGCGCCAGCCCCGGCGGAGGCGCCCGACGCGGGGTCCCAGGATGCACAGCAGGGTGGCTTGTTCAAGGCCGTCCGGCGTTTCGTGACGAAATATTTCCCTAGGTGACTTAGCGTTTCCGGGCCTTTGTGACGCTATTCGGCGTCGCCCTACAGTCGATGCATGACTGATACAGCTCTAGCCGGAGCGTCCGCGGACTCAGCTGCCCCCAAGCGCCCCGCACGCCCGTCACGCCCCGCCGCGAAGCCGCACGGCCAGTGGAAAGTGGACGGCAAGACGCCGCTGAACGCCAACGAAACCTGGAAACAGGAAGACGACGGCCTGAACGTCCGCGAGCGTATCGAGACCATTTACGCCAAGGAAGGCTTCGACGCCATCCCCAGCCAGGACCTGCACGGCCGGTTCCGCTGGTGGGGCCTGTACACCCAGCGCAAGCAGGGAATCGACGGCGGCAAGACCGCCACGCTTGAACCGCACGAGCTCGAGGACAAGTACTTCATGCTGCGGGTGAGGATCGACGGCGGCGCGCTCACCACAGAGCAGCTGCGCGTGATCGGCCAGATCTCCGTGGACTTTGCCCGCGACTCTGCCGACCTCACCGACCGCCAGAACATCCAGCTGCATTGGATCCGGGTTGAAGACATTCCGGAAATCTGGAACCGCCTGGAAAGTGTTGGCCTGTCCACGACCGAGGCCTGCGGCGACGTGCCCCGCGTCATCCTGGGTTCGCCCGTGGCCGGCATTGCCAAGGACGAGATCATCGACCCCACCCCGCTCATCGCCGAGCTGGGGGAGCGGTTCATTGGCAACCCGCTGCTGTCCAACCTGCCGCGCAAATACAAGACCGCCATCACCGGCCACCCCAGCCAGGATGTGGTCCACGAGATCAACGACTGCGCATTCGTGGGCATTGAACACCCGGAACTCGGCGTTGGCTACGACCTCTGGGTGGGCGGCGCGCTGTCCACCAACCCCATGCTGGGCAAGCGCCTCGGCGCCTTCGTCCAGCCGGACCAGGCCGCCGACGTGTGGCTGGGCGTCACCAGCATCTTCCGCGACTACGGCTACCGCCGCATGCGCACCAAGGCCCGCCTGAAATTCCTGCTGGCCGACTGGGGTACGGAGAAGTTCCGCCAGGTCCTGGAGGACGAATACCTGGGCTACAAGCTGGCCGACGGCCCCGCCGCGCCCAAGCCTTCAACCCCCGGCGACCACGTGGGCGTGCACGAGCAGAAGGACGGCAAGTTCTTCATCGGTGCCACCCCGATCGCGGGCCGCCTTTCCGGATCCGGCCTGGTCAAGCTCGCGGACACCCTGGAGGCCCGCGGCTCCTACCGGCTGCGCACCACCCCGCACCAGAAGGTCGTGGTCCTGGACGTCGAGAAGGACCAGGTGGAGCCCCTGGTGGCCGAGCTCGACGCCCTGGGCCTCTCCGCCCGCCCGTCCGTGTTCCGCCGCGGCACCATCGCCTGCACCGGCATCGAGTACTGCAAGCTGGCCATCGTCGAGACCAAGTACACGGCCGCTACCGCCGTCGCCGAACTCGAACGCCGCCTCGCGGACCTCGCCGGCTCGGGCCAGCTGCCCGCGGCACTCTCCCTGCACATCAACGGCTGCCCCAACTCCTGCGCCCGCATCCAGACGGCGGACATCGGCCTGAAGGGCATGATGCTTCCAACGCCCGACGGCGACCCCTCCCCGGGCTTCCAGGTCCACCTTGGCGGCGGGCTGGCAAACAACGACCGAGAGGAAGCAGGCCTGGGCCGCACCGTCCGCGGCCTGAAGGTATACGTCGACGACCTGCCCGACTACGTGGAGCGCGTGGTCCGACGGTTCGTTGCCGACCGCGCCGAAGGCCAGACCTTCGCCGAATGGGCCCACACAGCAGACGAGGAGGCACTGCAGTAATGGCAAAGCATCTCGCACCCGCACCTGCCAAGCGCCCCACGGAGGAGCTTAAGGCACTGGCCGAGGCCGGCGCCGCCGAACTCGGCTGGGACGCCCCCGCGCGTGACGTGATCGCCTGGGTGGAGCGCAACTTCGAACTCCCCGCCGTCGCCGTCGCCTGCTCCATGGCTGACGCCGTCCTGCCGGCCCTGGTCGCGGACCAGATGCCCGGCGTCGACGTCCTGTTCCTGGAAACCGGCTACCACTTCCCGGAAACCTACGCCACGCGGGACGAGGTGGCCGCCAACCTCCGCGTCAACGTGGTGGACGTGCTTCCGGAGACCACCGTGGAGCAGCAGGACCGGCTCCTGGGCAAGGACCTGTTTGCCCGCGACGCTGCCCAGTGCTGCGCCCTCCGCAAAGTGGCGCCCCTGCAGCGCACCCTTGCCGGTTACGAACTCTGGTTTACCGGCGTCCGCCGCGACGAAGCACCCACCCGCACCAACACGCCTCTGGTCAGCTGGGACGAGAAGAACGGCCTGGTCAAGGTCAACCCGATGGCCGCGTGGACGTTCGACCAGCTGGTGCAGTACTCGGACGACAACCTCCTGCCCGTCAACCCGCTGCTTTCCCAGGGTTACCCCTCCATTGGCTGCCAGCCCTGCACCCGCAAGGTGGCGCCCGGCGAAGACCCCCGCGCCGGTCGCTGGGCAGGCTCCGACAAGACAGAATGCGGACTTCACGTATGAGCACTTCACTAACCGAGGAGACCCAGGTGACTGAGTCCGCCGTCTCAACCCGCCTCAGCAGTCTGGACACCCTGGAGTCCGAAGCGATCCACATCATCCGCGAGGTTGTTGCCGAGTTCGAGAAGCCTGCGCTGCTGTTCTCCGGCGGCAAGGACTCCGTCGTGATGCTGCACCTGGCCACCAAGGCGTTCTGGCCAGGCAAGGTTCCGTTCCCCGTGCTGCACGTGGACACCGGCCATAACTTTCCCGAGGTCATCGACTTCCGCGACCGCACGGTTGAACGGCTGGGCCTGAAGCTCGTGGTGGGCTCCGTGCAGGAGTTCATCGACCGCGGCGAACTCGCCGAACGTGCCGACGGCACCCGCAACCCGCTGCAGACCGTCCCGCTGCTGGACGCCATCCAGCAGAACAAGTTTGACGCCGTGTTCGGCGGCGGCCGCCGCGACGAGGACAAGGCCCGCGCCAAGGAACGCATCCTGAGCCTGCGCGACGAGTTCGGCCAGTGGGACCCGCGCAACCAGCGCCCCGAGCTGTGGAACCTGTACAACGGCCGGCACACGGTGGGCCAGCATGTCCGCGCGTTCCCCATCAGCAACTGGACCGAGCTGGACATCTGGCGCTACATCGAGCGCGAGAACATCGAACTGCCCGGCCTGTACTACGCCCACGAGCGCGAGGTCTTCGCCCGCGACGGCATGTGGCGCGCGGTGGGTGAAGTTTCCCAGCCCCGCGAGGGCGAGGAAGTCATCACCAAGACTGTCCGCTACCGCACGGTGGGAGACATGTCCTGCACCGGCGCCGTCGAATCCAATGCCTACACCGTGTCCGACGTGGTGGTTGAAGTCGCTGCCTCCACCCTGACCGAACGTGGCGCCACCCGCGCAGATGACCGCATCTCCGAGGCCGCCATGGAAGACCGCAAGAAGGACGGGTACTTCTAATGACCACGGAAACTGTTTTGTCCGGCGCTGCCGGTGGCCTGGAAACCGCCCTGCCCACCACACTCTTCCGGTTCGCCACGGCAGGATCGGTCGACGACGGCAAATCCACCTTGGTGGGCCGCCTTCTCCACGATTCCAAGGCCATCCTGGCTGACCAGCTTGACGCGGTCGCCCGCACCTCGGCTGACCGCGGCTTCGGCGGGGAAAAGGGCGGGATCGACCTGGCCCTGCTGACCGACGGCCTGCGCGCCGAGCGGGAACAGGGCATCACCATCGACGTGGCCTACCGCTACTTCGCCACCGACCAGCGCAGCTTCATCCTGGCCGACTGCCCCGGGCACGTGCAGTACACCAAGAACACCGTGACGGGCGCGTCCACCGCGGATGCCGTCGTCGTACTCATCGACGCCCGCAAGGGCGTGCTGGAGCAAACCCGCCGCCACCTGTCCGTGCTGCAGCTGCTGCGCGTGGCGCACGTGATCGTGGCCGTGAACAAGATCGACCTGGTGGACTTCAGCGAGTCGGTGTTCCGTGAGATCGAAGCGGATGTGCAGCAGGTGGGCCGCGAATTGGGCCTCGGCTCGGACGGGATCTCCGACCTGCTGGTGATCCCTGTCTCCGCGCTCGACGGCGACAACGTTGTGGAGCGCTCGGAGCGCACCCCCTGGTACACCGGTCCCGCACTGCTGGAGGTTCTGGAGACCCTTCCGGCCGCCGATGAACTCGAAAGCCACCTGGAAAGCTTCCGGTTCCCGGTGCAGCTGGTCATCCGGCCGCAGGGTGCCCTGGCACCGGACGCCGTGGCCGCCGGGCTGGACGCGGAGGCCTACCGCGACTACCGCGCGTACGCCGGCCAGATCACCGAAGGGTCGGTGAAGGTGGGGGACCAGGTGTCCGTCCTGACGCCCGGTCAGTCCCCGCGGACCACCACCGTGGCGGGCATCGACTTTGCCGGCGCCTCCCTGGAGGAAGCCGCCGCGCCGCAGTCGGTGGCCATCCGCTTGGCGGACGAGTTCGACGTCGCGCGCGGTGACACCATCGCCGCCGCCGGCACCGTCCGCGAAGCCTCCGCCGACCTGTACGCCGCCCTCTGCTGGCTCTCCCCGAAGCCGCTGCGCGAAGGGCAGAAGGTGCTGGTCAAGCACGGAACCCGCACCGTCCAGGCGATGGTCCGCAGCGTGTCCGGCAAGCTGGACCTGTCCACCTTCAAGCTCGAGGGCGCCTCCGGCCTGGAGCTCAACGACATCGGGCACGCCCAGCTGCGCCTCGCCGCACCGCTGCCGCTGGAGAACTACCTGCACCACCGCCGGACCGGCGCGTTCCTGGTCATCGATCCACTGGACGGCAACACGCTGGCCGCGGGCCTGGTCAAGGACCACCCGGGCGACCACGAGGACGAGCGCTACAGCATCTAGTTCGCACCGGAATCGCCTGAACCCTGCGGGGCCGCCGTATCGTTACGGCGGCCCCGCTGCGTTTCCGGCGATTTCACGTGACTGCGGCATTCCGCACGTTTACCACAAAGGTTGCCGGGGGATGTTCCCTGCCTGTTTGGAGCCGTGGGAAGCTCAGGCATTGCATCAATGCCTGCGACTGCAGGCCATGGCCGGATACTTTGAGGAGGCAGGATGCCAACCAACCAGGAGTGGTACACAAGGGGGAGCGAGCTCGTCACGATCGACTCGCGCGAATGGAACATTGCTCCCCGCCGGGCGCGGTTGCTGGTACTGCTGCCCATCATCCTGTCCGTCGCTGTGGCGGCAACTGTTCCCTTCAAGGAGTTCTATCTCTGGATTGTGGACGAGGACCACCCGATCGAGTGGCTCCAGTTTGCGTGCCTCGTGGCCGCCGCCGTCATTCTGGCACTGCTCAGCGTCCGCCTGCTGCGGAGACGGCAAGTGGGCATGGCATTGCTTTACGGCGTGGTGGCCCTTGGCGTTGTGTTCCTTGCCGGTGAGGAAATTTCCTGGGGCCAGCGCATCTTCGGATGGGGCACCCCTGAAGAGCTGCAAGAGGTCAACCGCCAGGGTGAGACAAATCTGCACAATCTCCGGGCGGTGCAGGTGCTGGTCCCGTATGCCATGCTCCTGGCAAGCCTGTATGGAACATGCGTTCCGCTTTGGGCGGCGTTCCGGAAACGGTTGAAGCACTCCACGTACAGCCATCTGCTTGTACCTCCGCTCTGTCTCGTGCCCGCCTTCGGGCTGGCGGCGGCTTATCGCCTCTTCCGGTTGGTAATCTGGCCGACCCCCACCTTCGTCATTTCCGAATACGGCGAGGTCATGGAGTTGACCCTGTACTTTGGGCTGATGATGTTCTGCTGGTTCAACCTGCGCAACATGCGGCGGCCCCGGTTGAACCTGACTTTCCAGGATCAGCGACAGCCCGCCCACCGCCGGGCGTAGATGCCCGTTTCCCCACCGTCCGCTTCCGCAACCGCGGTCCGTTCGCCAAACCTGACCTTCCAAGGCCGGATCAGGCGAACGAGCCGCGGTTCTGCCGTCTCGTATGGTTGTCAGAGGAGGCGGCAATGGAAACCATCAGTCCGAAACTCTTGAACTGGGCGTCGATCCTGGACGACAAGACCCGCGAACAGGCGGTGATGACGGCGGCCCTGCCGTTCATCTACCCCCACCTGGCGCTGATGCCGGACGCGCACCTGGGCAAGGGCGCCACCGTGGGTTCGGTGATCCCCACACTCCGCGCCATCATCCCGGCCGCGGTGGGAGTGGACATCGGCTGCGGCATGATTGCGGTCCGCACCCAGTACTCGGTAAAGGACCTGCCGAAGGACCGCAAAGGCCTCCGCGAGGACATCGAGCGGGTCATTCCGTTGTCCGCGGGCCACAACAACCGGAAGGTCCTGTCCACTGCTGAGCCACGAATCGCCGAACTGAAGCGGCGGGCCGCCAAGGCAGGGTTCAACCCCGCCCAATACGTCGCCCAATGGGAGCTGCAGCTGGGGTCCCTGGGCTCGGGCAACCACTTCATCGAAGTCTCAGCGGATGAGGACGACGGCGTGTGGCTCTTCCTGCATTCGGGCTCGCGGGGCATCGGCAACAGGATCGCGCAGCACCACATCGGCGTCGCCCAGCACGTGGGCCGCAAGCATCAGATCCGCCTGCCCCACCCGGACCTGGCCTACCTGGACGAGGGGACGCAGCAGTTCGAGCGGTACATTGCCGAGCTGCGGTGGGCCCAGCACTTCGCGCTCCTGAACCGGGAGGAAATGATGGACCGCGTGACTGCCCAGTTCAGCCGCTGGGTGGGAGGCCCCGTGCAGGAACGCGAGCGGATCAACTGCCACCACAACTTCACCCAGCAGGAGACGCACTACGGCAAGCCGGTTTGGGTGTCCCGCAAGGGAGCCATCAAAGCCGGCCACGGCGATCCCGGACTGATCCCTGGATCCATGGGGACGGCGTCATATGTTGTGGAAGGCCGGGGCAACCCTGCATCGCTGAACTCGTCCCCGCATGGGGCCGGGCGGGAATACTCCCGAAACGCCGCCCGAAAGACATTCACCCTGGAGGAACTGAAACGCGCCATGCGGGGCATCGAGTTCCGCGCGTCGGAGGCCTTCATTGACGAAATCCCGGCCGCCTACAAGCCGATCGACCAGGTCATGCAGGACGCCGCGGACCTGGTCACCGTGCGGCACAAACTGCGGCAGCTGGTCAACGTCAAGGGCAACTGAATCTGGGCAGCCCGGGCAACAGCAGGGCAAAATATGACGCCAGATGAACGTGCGTGACCCCCCGTTTCCGCTTCGTTGAACGGGTTTGGGCCACTCCCTATGGTGAAACAATGACTAGTTCCAAGCCCGGGATGACCCGCATCGTGGCAGGCGAAAGCGCGGTCCCCACGCGCAAACGCGCCGCCGAGGCTGCCCTGGCCATCGGGCTGGTCCTGCTGATCGCCGTCGGGGCCATCGTGGCCTCCAACATCTCCCGCAACACCGAGGCACAGGCCGCCGAGCCCACCCCGGCCGCCGAGCTGAAGCTGGGTTACTTCGGGAACGTCACCCATGCCGCAGCGCTGGTGGGTGTCAAGAAGGGACTCCTCGCGGAGGCCCTGGGCAGCACCAAGCTCAGCACCGAGACCTTCAACGCCGGCCCGGCCGCGATCGAGGCCCTGAACGCCGGCGCCATCGATGCCGCCTACATCGGCCCCAATCCGGCCATCAACTCGTTCGCCAAGAGCCAGGGCCAGTCCGTGCGCGTGATTGCCGGAGCCGCGGCCGGTGGTGCGCAGCTGGTGGTCGAGCCGGGGATCAACTCCGCGGCCGACCTCAAAGGCAGGACCTTGGCAACCCCGCAGCTCGGCGGCACCCAGGACGTGGCACTCCGGGCCTGGCTCACCAAGCAGGGCTACAAGACCAACGTGGACGGCAGCGGTGACGTGGCCATCAACCCCACGGACAACGCTCAGACGCTGAAGCTGTTCCAGGACGGAAAGCTCGACGGCGCCTGGTTGCCTGAGCCCTGGGCCTCACGTTTGGTGCTCCAGGCCGGCGCCAAGGTGCTGGTGGATGAAAAAGACCTGTGGGATGGGGCCGGCACCGGCAAGCCCGGCGAGTTTCCCACGACCATCCTGATCGTGAACCAGAGATTCGCTGCTGACCACCCGGACACCGTCAGGGCCCTGCTGAAGGGCAATGCGGACTCGGTGGCATGGCTCAACTCGGCTCCGGCCGATGAGAAGGCCAGCCTCATCAACTCCGCCCTGCAGGAATCCGCTGGGGCAGCGTTGCCCGCTGACGTCCTGGCCCGATCGTTGTCCAACATCACTTTCACCCTCGACCCGCTGGCCGGCAGCTACCCCAAGCTGCTGCAGGACGGCGTGGACGCAGGCACCACCAAAAAGGCCGACATCAACGGCCTCTTCGACCTTCGCGGCCTGAACCAGGTGACCGGCGGCGACAAGATCTCAGCTGCCGGCCTCGGCCAGGACTGACCCACCACTACCTAAGGACGCCACCATGCCAGTCGTACTGGAACACCTGGGCAAGCGCTTCGGCGACGGCGCCCCGGTACTGGACGACGTCAACGCCAACATCAAACAGGGCGAATTCGTTGCCCTCCTTGGTGCCTCCGGCTGCGGCAAATCCACCCTCCTGAACATCATCGCGGGACTCGAAGCGCCGACGTCGGGCGCCCTGGAAGTACCCAGCGACGGCGCCGCCTTCATGTTCCAGGACGCCGCCCTCTTCCCGTGGCTGACGGCCCGGGAGAACATCGAGCTGGCCCTGAAGCTGCGCGGCGTGGGCAAAACCGAACGGCGCGCCAAAGCCCAGGAGCTCCTGGAACTGGTGCACCTGGGCTCCGCCGGGGATAAGCGCCCGCACGAGCTGTCCGGTGGCATGCGGCAGCGCGTCTCACTGGCCCGTTCCCTGGCCCAGGACCGGCAGCTGCTGCTCATGGATGAGCCGTTCGCCGCCCTCGACGCCATCACCCGGGACCTGCTGCACGACGAGCTCGAGCGCATCTGGAAGGAAACCGGGCGGACCATCGTCTTCGTCACCCACAACGTCCGCGAGGCCGTCCGCCTGGGCCAGCGGGTCCTGCTGCTGTCCTCCCGCCCCGGCCGCGTAGTCCAGGAATGGGCCGTCACCGAGGAACACCGAACCGACGCCGGGCTCGCCGGCCAGCTGACCGGGGTTATCACCGCCCGGCTGCGGGAGGAGATTCGCCGCCATGCCAAGTAACCCGACACCCCTCGCGGAAGCACGCACGGAGGCGGCATCCGGTGCTACGGCTGATGCTTCCGAAACCCGTGAGCACGTGCATGCCGCTTTGACCCGGACGTCCACTGGCAAGGAGGACCTCCGGGAACTCGAGTCCGGCCTTGACTCGCTGCAGTCCGACGCCGACCGCAAGCACCGGGTCGACTGGAGCCGCATTTTGCTGCCCGTGGCCGCGCTGGTGGTCCTGGTGCTCATCTGGCAGTTCTATGTCTCGCTCGGGGTGAAGCGGCGAGACCTCGTTCCCGGCCCCCTGGACGTCGTGGCCCAGATGGGCGTCCTGTGGAGCGACGGAAAGTTCCAGCAATCCATTTGGACGTCCCTGCAGCGTGGTGTGGTGGGCTTCCTGATTTCGGTGGCCATCGCCACGCCGGTGGGCCTGCTGCTGGCCCAGGTTGCACCGCTGCGCCGCGCGTTTGGCCCCCTGATTTCCGGTTTGCAGGTCCTGCCCTCGGTGGCCTGGGTTCCGGCCGCGATCATCTGGTTCGGACTTACTGACGCTACCGTGTACTTCGTGGTGTTCATGGGCGCCATCCCGTCCATCATCAACGGGCTGATCTCGGGCGTGGACCAGATTCCACCGCAGTACCGCAGGGTCGGCACCGTCCTGGGCGCATCCCGGCTCCAGATGGCCCTGCAGGTCATCCTTCCGGCCGCGCTGCCCGGCTACCTCAGCGGCCTGAAGCAGGGATGGGCCTTCTCCTGGCGCTCCCTCATGGCCGCGGAAATCATTGCCGTGGGCGGCACCATCGGCTTTGGCCTGGGTTCCCTGCTGGACCAGGGCCGGGATCTGTCCGACATGACCATCGTCATGGCTGCCATCCTGCTGATCCTCGCGGTCGGCATCCTGATCGAGCTGCTGGTCTTCGGCCCCATCGAGAAGCGGCTCCTGCGCCGCCGCGGCCTCCTGGCCGGCAGCACCCGCTGACCCAACCGCTTCCCAACACAGCCCCTTCCCAACGCACCGCAAGAGCCCGACGGCGAGTCCCGCCGTCGGGCTCTGCTGTTTCCTGCCGCTGCCCGGAACCAAGACGAGGCACTTTGGCACGGACAGGCCGGGTCATCAGGCCGTTGCGACGCCGGAGCCCGCCAAAGTGCCCCACCACGGGGCCCGGGGCGGTCCGGAAGAATGGCAGACTGACGCCATGACCGTCAGCTTCGTGTGCCGCACCGAGTCCACGCTGCCCGTGGAACAACTCTTCGACCGGGCACGCAGCATCGACCTGCATCTGGACTCCCAACAGGACGCCGGGGAACGGGCGGTGGCCGGCGTCACCAGCGGGCTCATCGGGGAGGACCAGGAGGTGACCTGGCGGGCGAAGCACTTCGGTATTCCGCTCACCATGACCAGCCGGGTCACCCACTTCGATTTCCCACGCAGCTTCACGGATGAGCAGGTGAAGGGCCCTTTCAAGGCTTTCAAGCATGTGCATGAGTTCCAACCAACAGCCGCCGGAAGCATCATGACGGACCGCGTTCAGTTCACCGCCCCGCTGGGTGTCCTGGGCCGCGCCGTCGAGCGGCTCATCCTGCGTGGCTACCTTGAGCGGCTCATTATCCGCAGGGGCACGTTCCTGGCGCAGCACAGGTAAAAATCCTTTGTGACGCAGCGTTACCTTACGTGAACTGGTGTTGCTCGTCCTTTGTTGGCGAATATGACGCCGCCCTACCGTTGATTCATGGCAATTCAGGACATTTACCCCACCGCGCTGCGGCTGCTCGGCCGCCCGGTGCTGGTGGTGGGTGGGGGCCCCGTTGCTGCCCGCCGCGCCAAGGGGCTGCTCGACGCCGGTGCCGTGGTCACCGTCGTGGCCCCGGTTGCCTCGCCCGCGCTGCAGGAGATGGCCGACGCTGGCCTGCTCACCTGGGAAGCGCGCCCCTACCTTTCGCGGGACGTCGACGGCGTCTGGTTCGTCCAGACGGCCACCGGCGATCCGGAGGTGGACGCCCAAGTATCGGCCGACGCCGAGGCGCAGCGGGTTTGGTGCGTCAACGCCTCCAACCATGAAGCTTCTGCCGCCTGGACCCCCGCCGTCGCCGTGGTGGACGACGTCAAAATCGCCGTCAACGCCGGGGGAGACCCGCGCCGTGCCATGGCCGTCCGGGACGCTGTTGCCACCGCCCTCGAAACCGGTGACCTGCCGCTGCGCCGCCGCCGGGCGCACCAGGGAAGCGTGGCCCTGGTGGGCGGCGGCCCCGGCGACACCGGGCTCATCACTGTCCGGGGCCGTCGGTTGTTGGGCCAGGCCGACGTCGTGGTTGCCGACCGCCTGGGCCCCCGCGCGCTCCTGAACGAGCTTGCCCCGGATGTGCGCGTCATCGAGGTTGGGAAGACTCCCGGCCACCACCCCGTGCCGCAGGCGGAGATCAACAGGATCCTGGTGGAGGAAGCCTTGAAGGGCCACCGCGTGGTCCGGCTCAAGGGCGGCGACCCATACGTGCTGGGCCGCGGCGGCGAAGAAGCCGAATACTGCCGGCAGCACGGCGTCGAGGTTGAAGTGGTCTCCGGCGTGACCTCCGCCATCTCGGTACCCGCCGCGGCGGGAATTCCGGTCACGCACCGCGGCCTGGCCAAAGGCTTCAGCGTGGTCACAGGCCACGAGGAACTCTCCGAGATCCCGGCCCGCCCGGACCACACCATCGTCCTGCTGATGGGCGTGGGCCAGCTGCGCGAATCGGCGTCCGCGCTGGGCGAAGCCGGACTGCCGCTGGAGACGCCAGTTGGTATCGTGGAAAACGGCTATTTGCCGGACCAGCGCGTCACCATCGGCACGCTCGGTTCCATCGCCGACCAGGCCCAGGCGGCCGGCGTCGCAAATCCTGCCGTGATTGTCATCGGTGACGTGGTGCGCGTGAGCCCCTTCGCGCCGTCGCACTTCAAAACCGCTGACTACAGCACCACCACCCCGAACAGCCCCCGCAAGACCGCCCTCACCACCTAGCCCCAAGCCCAACTGACTGGCAGTTGTTGTCGTTATGAGCCCTCAAAACGACAACAACTGCGAGCCAGTTGGGCCGGAACGAAGAAAAGGAACACAGCCGTGTCATCCAGCAACACCGTAGGATCTGCTGAGCGTCCGCTGCGCGTCGCCGTCGTGGGCTCCGGCCCGGCCGGTGTCTACGCCGCCGATATCCTCACCAAGAGCGAAGCCGTCAAGAGCGGCGAGCTGACCGTCAGCATCGACCTCTTTGACCGCTACCCGGCACCCTACGGCCTGATCCGCTACGGCGTGGCCCCGGACCACCCCCGCATCAAGGGCATCGTGAATGCCCTGCACAAGGTGCTGGACCGCGGCGACATCCGCTTCTTCGGCAACGTGGACTACGGCACGGACCTCACCATCGAGGACCTCCGCAAGCACTACGACGCCGTCATCTTCGCCACCGGCGCCATCAAGGACGCGGACCTGAACATCCCCGGCGTCGAGCTGGAGGGCTCCTTCGGCGGCGCCGACTTCGTGTCCTGGTACGACGGGCACCCGGACGTGCCGCGCGAGTGGCCGCTGGAGGCCAAGGAGATCGCGGTCATCGGCAACGGCAACGTGGCCCTGGACGTGGCCCGTGTCCTGTCCAAGCACGCCGACGACCTGCTGGTCACCGAAATCCCGGACAACGTCTACGCCGGCCTGAAGGCTTCCCCCGTCACTGACGTGCACGTCTTCGGCCGCCGCGGCCCGGCCCAGGTCAAGTTCACCCCGCTGGAGCTGCGCGAGCTGTCCCACTCCAAGGACGTGGACATCATCCTGTACCCGGAGGACTTCGAGTTCGACGAGGAATCGGACCGCCAGATCCAGACCAACAACCAGACCAAGACCATGGTGGGCACCCTCACCAACTGGATCGCCGAGCAGCCCGAGGACCTCTCCGAGCTCAAGGCGTCCCGCCGCCTGCACCTGCACTTCCTGCACAGCCCGGTGGAGATCTACGACGACGCCGAGACCCCCGGCAAGGTAGCCGGCATCAAGTTCGAGCGCACGGAGCTGGACGGCACGGGCAACGCCCGCGGCACCGGCGAGTACGTGGACTACCCGGTCCAGGCGGTCTACCGCGCCATCGGCTACTTCGGTTCGGCCCTGCCGGACGTTGAGTTCGACCACAAGAAGGGCGTGGTCACGAACGACGGCGGCCGCGTCCTGGACGCCGACGGCCAGCACGTGCCGGGTATCTACGCCACGGGCTGGATCAAGCGCGGACCGGTCGGCCTGATCGGCCACACCAAGGGCGACGCCCTGGAGACCGTGACCTACCTGCTCGAAGACCGCGAAAACCTGCCGGTGGCGCAGGCACCCCAGGAGGAAGCCGTCGTCGAACTCCTCGATGCCCGCGGCGTGAAGTTCACCAGCTGGGAGGGCTGGCTGGCCCTCGATGCCCACGAACTCGCCCTCGGCGCTGCAGCCACGGAGGCCGGCGGCTCGCACGGTGTTGAGGTCAAGCGTGAGCGCATCAAGGTGGTCCCGCGCGGGGACATGGTTGACATCTCCCGCGACGGCGTCGCCGCCCAGGTCTAGGACCTCAAAACAAGGAGCCGCGGAACCAATGGTCCCGCGGCTCCTGCGTTTAAGCCTATTAACCGGGCTGCGCCATTCCGCGCCGACTATCTCGAGCGCCTATTTCCCCGCCCCGCCGATCGCCATGAGCTCCAACCGCCGGAGGGTCTCGCGGTTCCGGGCAGAAATCAACGGGTCCCGGAGGAATTTCGGCATCAGCTTGCCGGGCCCGCGGATGGCGTCCTCTGCAATCGTCACCCGGCACTGGTTCCCGCGGTCTTCCAGCGAGATCTCCACCTTGGCCTCGCCCATGGGCCAGCCGCGTGCAACGAGTTCCAGTGAGCGGCCGGGCTGCATGGCCGTGACCCGGGTGCTGTCGTCGATGACCAGTGGCCAGGTCCCTACCGAGTGGTGCAGTTGGGCGCCGAGCTGCGGCCATTCGGCGTCCACGTCCCTGATCCGGGACGCGCCCACCACCCAGCCCGAGTAGAGCCAGCCGTCAGAGATGACGCGCCAGACGTCGGCGGCGGATGCGTTGAACAGCAGCGAGACGGTGGACATGGTGTTCCTTCCGGTTCCGGTAATGCTTTCCTGGAGTGTTGCGGCAGGGTTCGTTGGCTGCGTCCGTTGCTTGGCATGGACGACGGGGGGAGATCCGGGCCGCCGTGCGGCCCGGTAGGACGGCTTCCGCAGGCGCCGGGTCCATCCGTAGGCCTCGGCCCCCGGCGGCTGGTTCTCCAAGGGATCGAACCGCAACGGGATGTCAGCAGGATCGGCTGCGGCATGCAGCCGCAACTCACCGCACTCCCGCCAGTGTCCGCCCGGCGTGGCCCAGTGCAGCGCCAGCACCCACTCCCCGGACGCCAGCGAACCCGGAGGGAGGCTCCGCGTCCGCAGCCCCAGCAGGACGGGACCGTGCTGGCCCCGGTACGGCATGAGCGTGGTCATGGTGGCTCCGGCGACGTCCAGCCGTGGCATCAGCAGGAACCGGCCCGGCAGGCCCCACCTGGTGGAGGCAAACAGCACGTCAGCCGGACCGCCGGCAGCGTCATCGCCGCTGGCGGACAAGCCCGCGGGCGAAACCCGGAGGGCCAGGCCCAGGATGTCCGGCAGCGCCTGCGGCAGGCCTACGGACCGCGAGAAGCGGGCCACCACCTGGTCAGCCCCGGGGGAGTCCAGCCAGCTGATGCCGCTGGGCCCGGCCGGGTTCCCCGTCCTGGTGAGTTCCCCTGCCAGGCCAATCCCCTCGGGATGGATGGGCCGGTCAGGCCGCGCGAGTTTGAGGAGCCGGAAAAGGGCAGCAAAGGCCTGCCCGGCACTTCCGGTGACGGCGGAAACTACGCGCAGCTGTTGGGTCATACTTCCTTCCTACCCACAAAGCCCGGGACTACATGCGCCCGAACCGGGCCCGGACCAGGGCGAAAATCCCGTAGGCGATGAACCCGGCACCGATCGCCACCAGCAGGGCGGGCCCGAAGGGGTGGTCCTGCAGCGCCTTGAGGCTGCCGTCCAGCCCGGTTGATTCCTCGGGCCGGTGCTTGGCTGCAGCAATGACGAACAGCAGTCCGGTGAGGTCCAGCGCGATGCCTTTGGCCACGTGGCCCGTGACGCCCAGGCTGTCGATAAGCCTGCCGCGCCGGGTGCCCTCGAAATGGAACAGTTCTTCCTTGAAGCCGCGCCGCAACCCCTTGACGATGAAGTAGATGCCGATGCCCAGGATGGTCAGGCCAAGGGCCACCAGGAGCCACGGCCCCACAGGGTTGTCCATCAGGCTGGCGCTGAAGTCGCGCGTGTTGTCGCCCGAGTCGCTGCGCTGGCCCAGCGCGAAGCCTGCGAAGGTTACGCCCACGCTGCCGTAGGCGATGGCCAGGAACCCTGAGGAGACCAGCTTGGCCAGCCGTTCCTTGCGGGGGAGGCTCCTGGCCCGCAAGGTCGCCTCACTGGCCTGCCATAAGGCAAGGCCGAGGCAGGCCACCACGCACCCCCACATGACGATCGGGCCCCACGGGTTGTCTGCCAGTTGGGCAATGGCGCCGGTGGGTTCGGCCTCTCCCGGATGCCCGAAAGCGATGGCGATGGCGATGGCACCGAGGATGACGTGGAGCAGGGCCATGACGGCAAACCCGGCGCGGGCCAGCACATCCAGCACCCTGTGGTTGGAGGCCTCTTCGACAACGTCCGCTGCCTGCCGAAGCGTGGATTCGCCGTTGGACATCTGTCAGCCGTTCATGGGCCCTTCGGCCCGCAGCTTTTCTGCGCCCGGTCCCTCGACGTGCACGGTACAGCGGACCACCAGTTGGCCGGGGGCGTTGTCCAGCTCCACCAGGGATTCGTCCGCGCTGAGGACGGTGAACACTTCAGAGCCCGCCACAACGTCCACGCCCTTGGCTTTTGCCGTTTGCTTGGCATTGCGGAGCGCCTCGCGCTCCAGTCCGTCGACGTAGCCGCTGTCACTTTCGCGGGCGGGGTTTCCGAAGGCCCAACCGAACAATGTCCCTGTGTTTCCCATGGCGACGATATTACGCGGTGCGCACCAGTCGGGGCGGGCTTTCGTAATATTAGTAAGTGTGCTTACCATGAGCGCACCATACCTCGATGGGACACGGCAAGTGAAGTCTGCCGCGCAGCGGCACCCCGGAACCAGTTCACGACGATAGGAATGCACATCATGGCAGGAAATCTCATTGCCCGTTCGGTTCACGACCTCACGGCAGCAGCATGGTTTGGTGGATCCCTGATGGGCGCCATCGGGCTCAACGGGGCAGCGGCCCAGGCCAAGGACCCCTCGGAGCGGACCCGGCTTTCCAGCGCCGGCTGGATGAAGTGGGCTCCGTTCCAGACCGCGGCCTTCGCCTCCCATCTGGTGGCGGACCTTGCCATTGCCTGGGAGAACAAAGGCCGCATCGCCAAGCAGGAGGGCGTGGCCCGCGACACCATCATCAAGACCGCCGTTACGGTGGTGGGCGCTGCGGTGACCCTGTACTCGGGCATCCTGGGCAAGAAGGTGGACAAGCTGGCCGGTGAAGGTGCAGAAGGCGCAACCGAGCCGCATGGCGCTGCGTCGGACGAGCTCAAGGCCGCCCAGCAGCAGCTCAAGCTTCTGCAGTGGGCCATCCCGGGCTTCGCAGCGCTGGTGATCATCCTGGGCGCCAAGCACGGCGAGATGCAGCGGCCCAAGAACGTGTTCGCGGGCCTGCGCGGCGACTGAGGCTAATAAGTAACACAAAGCGTACGACGGCGGTCCGGCACCAGAGTGCCGGGCCGCTGGCGTGTCCGGGACGCACCGTCCTCGGCGACGCGCAGGTTTATTTTCGCTGCGCATATTCGAAGGCGCACCGGATTTATTCCGCGCGCCAAGGAACATGCGCGTCGATAACCGGGGATAACCGGGGAAGCCAGAGCAACTACTCCGCCAGCCACTCCGCGCAGGAGTTCAGGTTCCGGTTCACGCTGGCCACGGCGGCATCCTCGTCCCGCTGTTCGATGGCATCGAGCAGGGTCTCGTGGCCGTCCCGGGGAAGCCCGTTGAAGCCCGGCCGGCGCTGCTGCGTCAGCAGGTCCTGATGGAACACGGTGCCAAAGCTCGCGTAGAGCTCGTGCAGCAGGGGGTTGCCGGAGGCCCGCGCGATGCCTTCATGGAAGTGCCAGTCGGCGTCGGCCCAGGCCTCGAAGTCCCCGTTCCTCCAGGCCCGGTCCCGGGTGGCGAGGAGCGCACGCAGGGCCATGACGTCGTCGTCCGTGGCATTGCGCGCGGCCAGTCGGGCAGCCTGTGTGTCCAGGCCCAGCCTGACCTCGAGGATGTGCTGTTCGCTGTGGTCCTGGTACATCCGGCGGGCCGCGCCGGACATTTCGCTGGTGGCACGCACGTAGGTGCCGTCCCCGCGGCGCACCTCCAACATGCCGCCGTGGGCCAGGGCCTTGACCGCCTCGCGGAGGGTGCCGCGGGAAACACCCAGCCTGGCCATGAGCTCGGGTTCGGGTGGGATCCGCTGGTTTAGCGGCCACTCGCCGGAGTGCACCATTTCCCGCAGCTTGGCCGTGACTTCAGCGGCGAGCGGCGGACGGACCGAAGGACTCAAGGACATGGCGTTATTTTCCTTCCGCGCGGGCGCCATCCGGGGCAACCGTGCCGGGAGCGCCCGCTGGCTTTGCGGACATCGCCTTCCCGGTGAGCAGGTGGGACACCACGATCTGCACCAGGGCCAGGCCCAGCAGCAGCACGAGGGGCAGGGACCAGCTACCGGTGGCGCTGTGCAGCAGCCCCATGCCGAACGGGCCCACGGTGGCCAGCAGGTAACCCGAGGACTGGGCAAGGGTGGACAAGGCCGTGGTTTCGGCGGTGCTGGTTCCGCTGCGGCTGATCATCACCATCACCAGCGGGAAGATGCCCAGGCCAAAACCCAGCAGGACGGCGGGGACGGCTGCCAGACCCACGGGGAGGACCAGGAGCGCCGCGATCCCCACCATCATGGTGATGCTGACCAGATAGAACGCGGGGCGCAGCATGCCCGGCCGGGAGCCAATGGCAATCAGGACCATCCCGGCCGGGACGGAGACCAGCTGCATCAGCCCGAACATCAGTCCGCTCTCCGACGCGCCAAGGCCCATGGTGGTGAGCATGTAGGGGAACCAGCTCAGCAGGGCATACGCCAGCAGGGCCTGCAGGGTGAAGATGGCGGTGAGGAGCTGGCCCTTGCGTGTCCGCAGGAGGGGCCACGGCGAGACGTGCCGGGCGGTGGTCCGGACGGCGTGGCGGTGGGCATGCATGGCCACGGGCACGAACCCCAGGAAGGCTGCCACAGCGGCGATGCCCACGGCACCGACGGCGGCGGACGGGGATCCCAGGGCCTGTGCCAGCGGAACCACCAGGACGGAGGTCAGGGTACCGCCGGTGGTCATGGTCACCGTGTAGACGGCAGTCATGAGGGAGGTCCGGGAGGAGAAGTGCTCGCGGATGAAGGACGGCATGGCCACATTGCAGATGGCCAGCCCGGACATGCCCACCACACTGCCGGCCACCAGCATGCCGGTGGCGGGGATGCCGCGCAGCAGCAGCCCGCCCGCCAGCAGGGCCAGGGACAGCAGGATGGCCTTCTCCACGCCGAGCTTGCCGCTGAGCCACGAGGTGGCAGCGCCGGCCACAGCGAAACACAGGGTGGGGATGGAGGGGATGATCGCCGCCACCAGCGCCCCGTAGCCCAGCACCGCCTGGAGGTCGTGCAGCAGAGCGGACGCCCCCGTGATGCCGGCGCGCAGGTTCAGCCCGATCAGTACCAGCGCAATGACCCCGAACACGACGGCGGAGCGCGGCCTCGAAGGTGCCGTCCCGGCTGTCTTGGCGGGCGTGGCGGCGGGAGTCGCCTGAGTGACTGCGGGGGCGTCCGCGGGCGCGGAGGCAGGGGGAGTGGCGGGCATACCCTCAACGGTAAAGGTTAGACGTTTGATGTTTTCGCTTTTGTGGCCAACCTCTCGCCGGAGCGGAAGCCTGCAATAGACTGCCAACGGACTGTCGGAGGGCCTGGCATGGACCAGGCGGCGCGGAAGGACGGCTGTGGAGGCTTCCCGGGGACTTGAGATCGAGAAGAAGTACGACGTCGACACCGCCACCGAGGTGCCGGCACTGGAGCAGGCTCCCGGGGTGGCCCGCACGGGTAAGCCGCACACGGACCTGCTGGAAGCGGTGTACTTCGACACTCCCAAACATGGCCTGGCTGGCCGCCGCATCACGCTCCGCCGCCGTACCGGGGGCAAAGACGCGGGGTGGCACCTGAAGCTGCCGCCGCAGGCTGCCGCCGGGGAAGGCCCCCAGCACCGGACGGAACTGCACGCGCCGCTCGGCCGGCCCGACGTCGTCCCGGACAGCCTCCTCACGCACCTTCACGCCTACCTCCGGGGGACTGTCCCGGCGCCCGTGGTCCGCCTGGAAACCCGACGCACCACGTACCCCCTCTACGGGCCGGACGGCGTGCACCTCGCCGACCTCGCCGACGACCAGGTCACCGCCGTGCGACTGGAGGACGGACATCCCGACGAGGCTACACGGCAGGAATGGCGCGAATGGGAGCTGGAACTGGTCCATGGGGATCCTGACCTCTTCGGCCCCGTGGAGGACCTGCTCACCGCCGCCGGCGCCCAGCCGGCCGGCCACGCTTCAAAGCTCGCCCGCGCCCTGGGAAGTGACACCAAGGCAGGAAAGCGGGCCGCTGCCGCCGGTGAGGTTCCTGCCGCCGGTGCTGCCGGCCCTGGAAGTGCCCCCGCCCTCTTGGCTGGAAAGCGCGCCCCGGCCGCCGCCGTCGTCACCGTCTATGTAGCTGCGCAGATCGACCAGATCCTCGCAAGCGACGCCGACGTCCGGAACGAGGAACCGGACGCCGTGCACGCCATGCGTTCGGCGACGCGCCGCATCCGCTCCGTCCTGGCTGCCTACAGCCGGCTCTACCGGGCATCGCCGGTGCGCAAGCTGCGGAGCGAGCTGAAATGGCTGGGCCAGCTGCTGGGCCAGCCACGCGACGCCGAGGTGCTGGGGAAACAGCTCCGCGAACAACTGGGCGGCCTGCCGCCGGGGGAGGGCATCGCCGCCGCAACCGTGGAACAGCGCACCGGCAGTGATTACGACGCCGCCTACCGGCTCCTGCGGGAAGCCTTGGGATCGACCCGCTACTTCCGCCTCCTGGACAAGCTGGAGGATTTCCGGGACAACCCGCCCGTGCGCGCCGAAGCCGTGACTCCCGGACGCCGTGCCGCCACGAAGGCGGTGGACAAAGCCGCCAAACGCCTGCGCCGTTCACACAAGGCGGTCAAGCGGGCCCGGCGCGGCAGGGAGGAAGAGCTTGCCCTCCACCGCGTCCGCAAGGACGCAAAGCGGCTGCGCCACGTGGCCGAATCGGCGGCCCTGGTGCACGGAAAGCGCGCCGGCAAGGTGGCCAAGGCCGCGCACCGGCAGCAGAAGATCCTGGGCCAATTCCAGGACGCCGTGGTGGCCCGCGACCTGCTCGCCGCCATCGCCGCGGAGTACAGCGATCCGGCAACGGCGGGCATCTACGCCGAGCTGCTCAACCAGCAGGAAGAACGGATGGGGGCGGCAAAGGCCGGGTCCCGGAAGGCGTGGAAGAAGTCGCGCGACCTGCTGGGCCACGGCGTCATCTGAGGCTGTAAGCGGCGGCTACTTGCCCTGCCGCGCCGACAACCGGGCCACGGCCAGGGCGAGCCACAACTGCACCCGGTCCGCGGTGATGGCCGGGTCGTAGCCGGTGAGCTCGGTGATCTGGGCCAGCCGGTACCGGACGGTGTTGCGGTGCAGCGTGAGCTCTTCCGCGACTGCTGCTACGGACCCGTTGTTGTTCAGGTAGCTCTCCAACGTGGCCACCAGCTCCGAGCCGTGCGCCGCATCGAAGGCACGCAAGGGGTTCAATGACTCGTGTGCCATGTCCGCCAGTGGCACGTCCTCGCTGGCCAGCAGCAGGGACGTCAGGCTCAGCCGCTCGGGCTCGTTGACCGGCAGGCCGTGACTGGCGGCGTCGCGCGCCTCGAAGTAGCTCCAGCGGAGTCCGTTTGGCTTGGTGTACGCCCCACCGATGCCGATCGTGGCGTGGATTCCGGCCTCGGCGAGGTGGTCGCTGAGTTTCCGGGCCAGCGCAGGTGCCGTCCCGCCGTCGTCATTGATTACCAGCACGAGGTCCTTGCCCACGACGGCGGCAACAGCCTTCTCCAGCTCCTGCGGCACCGAGGTGCTCCCTAGAGCCTTGCCGTGGGCGGCCGAAACGGCCAGCAGCACCACGTTCTTGCGGGTGCTGTTCACGCCCACGCCTGCCAGCCTGCGCTGCGCCTCGCTGGTCTCCAGCGCCCCGTGGATCACGTCCTCGAGCACCTGGCCGCACAGGGCGCGCTGTGCCTGCCGCTGCTTGACCATGTTGTTCAGCTCCACGCTGATCAGGTTCTGCGCGTAGCCGATGATGCCGGTGTCATCGAAGGGCTGTCGCACCCACAGGGTGCAGGCGTCGCGCCGGCCGGTGGGCACGGGGTAGCTGGACCAGGTGTCCGCCGACGGGTGGGTGCTGCTGCTGCTGTTGTAGAGCTGGGCCGTGAACTGGGTGAGCGCGATGTCGGTGCGCAGCATGCCGCCCAGGTTCTTCAGCAGCTCCGCGAGCCCGCCGCCGGTCAGCAGCGCGCGGGCCAGAACCTGGTGCCCGGCGATCAGCCGTTCCAGCTTGGCGTAGTGGTCGGCGGACTGGGCATCGGCCACCAGCTTGGTGATGGCGATGAAGGGCGTCTCGTATGGCACCTCGACCACGGGCAACCCCCACCGGTTGGCCTCCGCCAGGAGGGCCGGCGGCACAGCCTCGTGCGACAGCCCTACGCCGAAGCCGATGCCCACCGCTCCGGCGCGCTGCACCTGGCGGACAAAGCGGCGCTGCTCGGGCGCCGAGCGAAGCCGCAGGCCCGTGGTGAGGACCAGCTCCCCGCCGTTGAGGAACCGCTGCGGATCCTCCAGTTCGGTCACCGCCACCCAGTTGATGTCCTGGTTCCAGGTAGTCTCCGCCACGCCCGCCTTGGACAGCTTCAAGGAGGTCACGCCCACCAGGGCAGCAAGGGAAATGGCCATGAAGCAAGGATAAACGTGAGCTGGGCAACCGCACTAAACACCTTTGGCAAGGGTGTGCAGGTGGCTATTCACCCGGCTTGGGCGCTGGCATAGGCTCAATGCAGTTCCATCCATCCGTCCTGGTCTCCGCCCGGCCGCGGATGGCCCTTACGAAAGAGGTTGCACACCGTGGTTCAAACCTTGCAGAACTTCATTAACGGGAAGTTCGTTACCCCCGCCGGCACCACCCTGCTGGACGTGGTCAACCCCGCCAACGGCGAAGTGGTGGCGCAGGCTCCCGTGTCGGTGCAGTCGGATGTGGACGCCGCCATGGCGGCCGCCAAGGACGCCTTCAGGACCTGGAAGCACGTCACCCCGGGCCAGCGCCAGCTCATGCTGCTCAAGCTCGCGGACGCCATCGAGGCCAACAGCGACGAACTGGTCGAGGCCCAACACCGCAACACCGGCCAGGTCCGCTCGCTCATTGCCTCCGAGGAAGTGGCTGCCGGCGCCGACCAGCTGCGCTTCTTCGCCGGGGCCGCCCGCATCCTGGAGGGCAAGTCCGCCGGCGAGTACTTCGAGGGCCACACCTCCTACGTCCGGCGCGAACCCATCGGCGTGGTGGCCCAGGTCGCCCCGTGGAACTACCCGTTCCTGATGGCCATCTGGAAGATCGGTCCCGCGCTCGCGGCCGGTAACACGGTGGTCCTCAAGCCTTCCGACACCACCCCCGAATCCACCCTGGTGCTGGCCCGGCTCGCCGGGGAGATCCTGCCCGCCGGCGTGCTGAACGTGGTGCTCGGCACCGGCGAAACCGGGGCCATGATGGTGGAACACAAGGTCCCCGGCCTGGTGTCCATCACCGGCTCGGTCCGGGCCGGCATCGCTGTCGCGTCCGGCGCCGCGAAGGGCCTCAAGCGCGCCCACCTGGAGCTGGGCGGCAAGGCGCCGGCCATTGTCTTCAAGGACGCCGACATCAAGAAGAGCGCAGCGGCCATCGCCGAGTTCGCCTTTTTCAATGCCGGACAGGACTGCACCGCCATTACCCGCGTGCTGGTGGAGGAATCCGTGCACGACGACGTTGTGGCAGCCATGGTGGAACACACCAGGACCCTGCACACCGGCTCGCAAAACGACGAAGACAACTACTTCGGGCCGCTGAACAACGTCAACCACTTCAACGCCGTCACCTCCGTGGTGGAGAACCTGCCCGCCAACTGCAGGATCGAGACCGGGGGGCACCGTGCGGGGGAGAAGGGCTTCTTCTTCGAGCCCACCATCATCACCGGCGCCAAGCAGACCGACGAGGTGGTGCAGAAGGAAACATTCGGCCCCGTTATCACCGTCCAGAAGTTCAGCACTGAGGAAGAAGCCGTGGCCATGGCCAACGACGTCGACTACGCCCTGGCCTCCAGCGTCTGGACCACCAACCACGGCACCGCCATGAGGCTCAGCCGCGACCTGGACTTCGGCGCCGTCTGGATCAACACCCACATCCTGCTCACCGCCGAAATGCCGCACGGCGGCTTCAAGCAGTCCGGCTACGGCAAGGACCTCTCCATGTACGGCGTGGAGGACTACACGCGCATCAAGCACGTCATGTCCGCCCTCGACGCCTGATTTCCCACCACCAGCACTGAAAGTAACCCCATGACCACCACCGCAGCAGACATCACTTACCGCCTGGAGCAGAAGCGCCGCGTCCAGGCCGACTTTCCCGGCCCCAAGTCCGTGGCACTGACCGAACGGCGTAAGTCCGTGGTTGCCGCCGGCGTCGCTTCCAGCGTTCCGGTCTACGTGGCCGACGCCGACGGCGGCATCATCCAGGACGTCGACGGCAACTCGTTCATCGACCTCGGCTCAGGCATCGCCGTGACCAGCGTGGGCGCCTCCGACCCCGCCGTGGTCGGCGCGGTCAAGGAAGCCGTGGAGCACTTCACCCACACCTGCTTCATGGTCACCCCGTACGAAGGCTACGTGGCCGTCGCCGAGCAGCTGAACCGCCTCACGCCGGGCGACCACGAGAAGCGCACCGTCCTGTTCAACTCCGGCGCCGAGGCCGTGGAAAACGCCGTTAAGGTGGCCCGCCTGGCAACCGGCCGGGACGCCGTCGTCGCCTTTGACCATGCCTACCACGGCCGCACCAACCTGACCATGGCGCTGACCGCCAAGGCCATGCCGTACAAGACCAACTTCGGCCCGTTCGCCCCCGAGGTCTACCGGATGCCGATGAGCTACCCGTACCGCGAGGAAAACCCAGCCATCACCGGTGCCGAGGCCGCCAAGCGCGCCATCACCATGATCGAGAAGCAGATCGGCGGCGACCAGGTTGCCGCCATCATCATCGAACCCATCCAGGGCGAGGGCGGCTTCATCGTCCCGGCCGAAGGCTTCCTCCCGGCGCTGGCCGCCTGGGCAAAGGAGAAGGGCATCGTCTTCATCGCCGACGAAGTCCAGTCCGGCTTCTGCCGCACCGGCGAATGGTTCGCCGTCAACCACGAGGGCGTTGTCCCGGACATCCTGACCATGGCCAAGGGAATCGCCGGCGGCATGCCCTTGTCCGCCATCACCGGCCGCGCCGACCTGCTGGATGCCGTCCACCCGGGCGGCCTGGGCGGCACCTACGGCGGCAACCCGGTGGCGTGTGCCGCTGCGCTGGCCGCCATCGGCTCCATGGAGGAATACAACCTGAACGGCCGTGCCCGCCACATCGAGGAACTGGCCCTCGGCCGGCTTCGCGACCTGCAGGCTGAACTGGCCGGTGCCGGAACCGACGTGATCGGTGACATCCGTGGCCGCGGCGCCATGCTCGCCGTCGAACTGGTCCAGGCCGGCTCCAAGGAGCCGAACCCGGAACTGACCAAGGCTGTTGCAGCCGCCTGCCTCAAGGAAGGCGTCATCATCCTCACGTGCGGCACCTACGGCAACGTCATCCGCCTGCTGCCGCCGCTCGTCATCACCGATGACCTGCTGGCAGACGGCCTGGAAGTCCTCGCCGCCGCCATCAAGGCCAACGCATAGCCGGAACGACTCCCTCCGGCAACGCAAGGAAGGTGGGCCCGCAGTCGCGGGCCCACCTTCTCTTTGGTTAATTCAGGATCAGGAGGCCTGGCGAAGCGCCCTGCGGGCCAGCGAGTTGCGGCGCGCCGCCCGGAGCATGTCCAGGGTCAGCAGCACCAGGGCCAGCCACACCACCCCGAACCCGATCCAGCGCTCAACGGTCATGGTTTCACGGAACACGAGCAAGGCCACCAGGAACTGCAGGACGGGGGCGAAGTACTGGAGCAGCCCGATGGTGGTCATGGGCAGCCGGCGCGCGGAGGCGCCGAAGAACAGCAGCGGAACGGCAGTGATCACGCCGGACGCCAGCAACAGCCAGAAGTGCCCCGCGCCTTGGGTGGTCAGCGTCGAGCTTCCGCTGGCAGCAAGGACCACCATGGCCACGGCAGCCAGCGGGGCGAGCACCATGGTCTCCACGCTGAGGCTGGTGATGGCGTCCACTTTCGAGCCCACCCGGTTCTTCACGAAGCCGTACAGGCCAAAGCTGAACGCCAGGGTGAGGGCGATCCAGGGCAGCTTTCCGTAGGAGTAGGTCAGGACGCCCACGGCCACGAAGCCGACGGCCACCGCGGTCCACTGGAGCGGCCGCAGCTTTTCCTTCAGGACCAGCACGCCCAGCAGCACCGAGACGAGCGGGTTGATGAAGTACCCCAGGGATGTTTCCACGGCCTGCCCCGTAGTCACCCCGTACGTATAGGTCAGCCAGTTGATGGCGATCAGGAACGCCGCCAGCGCCAGGGAGCCAAAGACCACCCGGTCCTTCAGGGCCGCGGCAAGCACCCGCCACGTCCTGGTGACCGTGATCAGGAGCGCGCAGAACAGCAGCGACCAGACCACGCGGTTGGCGACGATTTCGACGGCCCCCGCCGGCATAAGGATGAAGAAGTACAGGGGGAGCAGCCCCCACAAAACGTACGCGCCGATGCCGAACAGCATCCCCGCCGTCGTGTCCTTGCCAACGGGCACGGGGCCCGCAGGTGCCGGGGCACCTGCTGGGGATTTTGCGGCGGGCGGAGCGGCGGCTTCCGGGGCGGCGACGGGCGTGACTGGCGAGGTTCCTTCTGGCATGGGCACGCTCTCAATAACAGCATCCGGCGGGCGGGTATTCCAGCAGGCAGGCGGCAATCCGGAAAATAGTCAGTAGGCTTGCTTTCATGACATGTGCGCCTTTGCCGAAGCCCGCCCCATGAGGCTCCGGCGCAGCAATGCCTCGGGCCGTGGCTACCGCAGGGTGGCCGCCGGCAAGGGGTTCAGTTACCGTGACCTGGACGGCTCCACGCTTCCACCCGGCCCGATCCGCGACCGGCTGGAAAGCATCGGCATCCCGCCGGCATGGACCGACGTCTGGATCGCCCCGTTTGAGAACGGCCACATCCAGGCCACCGGGGTGGACGGGGTGGGCCGCCGCCAGTACATCTACCATCCGGAGTGGCGCGAGCGTAAGGACAGGGTGAAGTTCGACCGGTCGCTCCAGTTGGCCGAATCGCTTCCCGCAGCCCGGCGGCGCGTCACCATGGACCTGCGCAGCGACGGCTTCACCCGCGAACGCGTCCTGGCCGGCGCCTTCCGGATGCTGGACAGCGGGTCACTGCGGGTGGGGTCTGAGCGGTACACGAACGAGAATGGCAGCCGCGGCCTTGCCACCCTGCTGTGCGCCCATGTCCAGGTGCGAAAAGACCGGATCATACTGCGCTTCCCGGCCAAAAGCGGCAAGGACTGGGAGTCGGAAATCCGCGATCCGGACCTCGCCGTCCTGCTGCGCCTGCTCAAGCGGCGCGGTCCCAACGCCCGGCTCCTGGCCTACAAGGAGGGCAGGGTGTGGCGCCCGGTCACAAGCGCCGACATCAACGCCTACGTAAAGGAGCGCACCGGCTCCGACTTTACGGCCAAGGACTTCCGGACCCTGCGCGGAACGGTGGCAGCAGCGGAAAGCCTGGCCCGCACCGGTGTCCAGCGCACTGCCGCCAAGCGGAAGCGGGCCATCAGCCGGGCCATGTATGACGCCGCGCAGACGCTGGGCAACACCCCGTCCATCGCGCGGAAGAGCTACGTGGATCCCCGGGTGGTGGACCACTACCACGACGGTGAAACCATCGACCCGAAACGGCCGGACTCCGCGGAAGCCGAACTGCGCGCGCTGCTGTACCGCGAAGGCAAGGTTGTGCCGCTGGCCGCCAACTAGAATGGGGGACTGTGCGCTGCACCGTGCTGCGCACCCTCATGGATCATGAGCAGGACCAGTCAGAAGGGCTCCCGGTGTCCAACCACAGCGAAACCCCGTCCAACCGTCCCCTCCGCGTTGCCATCATCGGCGCGGGACCGGCAGGAGTCTACGCTGCGGACATCCTCACGAAGTCCAGCGGCGTGAAGGACGGCGACTTCCAGGTCAGCATCGACCTTTTTGAGGCCTACCCGGCGCCTTACGGCCTGATCAGGTACGGTGTGGCCCCGGACCACCCCCGCATCAAGGGCATCGTGAACGCACTGCACAAGGTCCTGGACCGTGGCGACATCCGCTTCCTGGGGAACGTCACCTACGGCCGGGACCTTACGCTGCACGATTTCCGCGCCTTCTACGACGCCGTCATCTTCTCCACGGGTGCCGTCAAGGATGCGGACCTGGACATTCCGGGCGTTAATCTGCAGGGTTCCTTCGGCGGTGCGGACTTTGTTTCCTGGTACGACGGCCACCCCGACGTCCCCCGCGAGTGGCCGCTGGAGGCCAGGGAAATCGCCGTCATCGGCAACGGAAACGTGGCCTTGGACGTTGCCCGCATGCTGGTCAAGCACCCCGAGGAGCTGCTCAGCACCGAGATCCCGGACAACGTCTATGCCGGTTTGAAGGCCTCGCCCGTCACCGACGTCCACGTCTTCGGCCGGCGCGGCCCCGCGCAGGTCAAGTTCACCCCGCTGGAGCTGCGCGAGCTCAGCCACATGAACGACGTCGACATCGTCCTGTACCCGGAGGACTTCGAGTTCGACGAGGCCTCGGACGAGGCCATCCGCACCAACAACCAGGTGAAGACCATGGTGAACACCCTCACCAACTGGCTGGTGGAGGAGCATGCGGAGTCCGAGAACCCCTCCTCCCGCCGGCTGCACCTGCACTTCCTGCACAACCCCGTTGAAGTGCTCGACGACGGCACGGGCAAGGTGGGCGGCATCAAGTTTGAGCGCATGCAGCTGGACGGGACAGGGAACGCCAAGGGGACGGGGGAGTACGTCGAGTACCCCGTCCAGGCCGTCTACCGTGCCATCGGCTACCACGGCTCGGCCCTGGACGAACTGGAGTATGACGCCAAGCGCGGCGTCATCCCCAACGAGGGCGGGCGCGTCCTGGACGCCGACGGCAACCCCGTTCCCGGCGTTTACACCACGGGCTGGATCAAGCGCGGTCCCGTGGGGCTGATCGGGCACACCAAGGGTGACGCGCTGGAGACCATCGGCTTCCTCCTGGAGGACCGTCTGAACCTGCCCGCGGCGAAAAATCCCGATCCGCAGGCCATCATCGATCTTCTTGAGGAACGCGGCATCGAATACACCACCTGGGAAGGGTGGAACAAGCTCGATGCGCACGAGGCAGGCCTGGGCGCAGCCTGGACCGGCCCGGAGGAACTGAACCACGTGGTGCGCGAACGCATCAAGGTTGTGCCGCGTGAGGACATGATCCGCATCTCCCGCAGCTGACCGGGGGTCGCGGCGGCGGGAGCGGAGGCGCTGAGGGATCTGGTCCGGATACACCCAGTACACCGGCACCCATGACACGCAGTTCTGGTGCGGCTATGCTGGCTTGGCCACCTCCAGCCTCAAGCGCTGGACAAAACTCTGGACCGGGAGTTCGATGACGAACCTGCTCCACCCTGAACCGCTCCAGCGCGCCGCGCTGGCGGGACATGAGCGCCTGGCTGACCTGGCTCCACAGCATCCGGGCCGGGGCGACGCCACGCCCGAAATTCCGGGCCTGCGCAAACTCATCCGCGAGTCCTGGCAGCGGTCCGCACGCTTCAAGGCCAATCCTGACAACGTGGCCGCCCGCTTGGCCTTCGATTGGGACGAGCTGGACGACTACCGCCGGCAGCACCCCTTGGCCGCCATCATGCCGGTCATCAACAAACTCCTGGTCCAGCCGAGCCATGACAGCGGCCTCCTGGTGGCCGTGGGCGACGAGGTGGGAAGGCTGCTGTGGGTGGACGGCGACCCCACCCTCCAGCGCCGCGCCGAAGGCATGATGTTCGTTCCCGGCGCCGACTGGTCCGAGGCAAGCGTCGGCACCAGCGCGCCCGGCACCGCCCTTGCCCTGGGCAGGGGGATCCAGATCGCCGGAGCGGAGCACTACCAGCGCGCCGTGCATCCCTGGAGCTGCACCGCCGTCCCCTTCCATGACCCCGACTCCGGCGCCCTGCTCGGCGTCGTGGACATCACCGGCACGGACACCGCGGTGGCCCCGCACACGCTCTCGCTGGTGGAGGCCACGGTGGCCGCCGCCCAGGCGCAGCTGCGGGTGGAGCGCCTGCAGCATGCCGCGGAGCTGGCCAGGAAGGCCGTACGACGGCGGCCGACGGCTTCCGGAAGCAGGCAGGCCCCAGGTGCCAAGGAAGGCAGCCTCTACCGCAACAGCCTCCAACTGCTGGGCCGCGACCAGGCGCTGCTCAGCCTGGCCGGCCGGACGGTTTCCCTGTCCGCCCGGCACAGCGAGATCCTTGCCCTGCTCAGCACACACCCGGAAGGGCTCAGCGCCGAGGAACTCGGCTCGCTGCTGTATCCAGGGGAGGGTTCCACCATTACGCTCAGGGCCGAGATGGTCCGCCTCCGGAAGATCCTCCAGGAGCTGAGCCCGGAGGCCGTTCCCGGCTCACGCCCGTACCGGCTCCCGCTGGACCTGGTGCCGGACACGGGCCAGGTGCTCAGCTGCCTGCAGCGCGGTGCGCACCGGATTGCCCTGGCGATCTACCGTGGCGAGGTGCTTCCGCGCTCAGAAGCGCCCGGCATTGTGGACTTGAGGAACAGGGTCTCGTCCCTGCTCCGGGAAGCTGTCCTCACGGACGGCAGCGCCGAGTCCCTGCTCAAGTTCGCCGCGCTGCCCGAAGCAAGGGACGACGTCGGTATCCGCCGGGCTGCGCTTCGCCTCCTGCCGCCGCGCTCACCCAAGCGCGCCGCCGTCGTCGCCGACCTGGAACGGCTGGAAGCCGAGCTCCGTGCCTGACAGCCAGTAGGTGGTTGAGCTTGTGGACACCAGGTTCCGACAAGCTCAGCCCGCGGTTGTGATCCGCAACCCACCCGTGCAACCTTGCTGCAACCTTTCCCCTCCTACGCTGGGTCCATCGGCGGGCGCCCTGGTGGGCCAGCCTTCTGCACAGCAAAGGAGCTAAGCACATGACCGTTTACGCACAGCCGGGAACCGACGGTTCGAAGGTCACCTTCAAGGACCGGTACGAGAACTGGATTGGCGGCGAATGGGTGGCCCCGGTGAAGGGCCAGTACTTCGACAACATCACCCCGGTAACAGGCAAGGCATATTGCCAGGTGGCCCGCGGCACGGCCGAGGACATTGAACTGGCCCTGGACGCTGCCCACAAGGCCGCACCTTCCTGGGGCAAGACCTCCGTGGCGGAACGGGCCGCCATCCTGAACAAGATCGCCGACCGCATCGACGAAAACCTCGAGATGCTGGCCGTCGCGGAAACCTGGGACAACGGCAAACCCATCCGGGAAACGCTCAACGCGGACCTGCCGCTGGCCGCGGACCACTTCCGCTACTTCGCCTCCGCCGTCCGGGCGCAGGAGGGCAGCCTCTCGCAGCTGGATGACAACACCACCGCCTACCACTTCCACGAGCCGCTCGGCGTGGTGGGCCAGATCATCCCCTGGAACTTCCCCATCCTGATGGCCGTCTGGAAGCTTGCGCCCGCGCTCGCCGCCGGCAACACCGTGGTGCTCAAGCCCGCGGAGCAGACGCCGTCGTCCATCCTTGTGCTGATGGAGCTCATTGCGGACCTGCTGCCGGCCGGTGTGCTTAACGTGGTCAACGGCTTCGGCGTCGAAGCCGGCAAGCCGCTGGCGTCCAGTTCCCGGATCCGGAAGATCGCCTTCACCGGCGAGACCACCACGGGGCGTCTCATCAGCCAGTACGCCAGCCAGAACCTCATCCCCGTCACGCTGGAACTGGGCGGCAAGAGCCCCAACATCTTCTTCAACGACGTAGCCCAGGAAAACGACGCCTTCTACGACAAGGCCCAGGAAGGCTTCGCCCTGTTTGCGTTCAACCAGGGCGAAGTGTGCACCTGCCCGTCACGTGCGCTGGTCCAGGAGGACATCTACGAGTCCTTCATGGCGGACGCCGTGGCCCGGGTGGAAAAGATGATCCAGGGCAACCCGTTGGACACCGAAACCCAGGTGGGTGCGCAGGCGTCCAACGACCAGCTGGAGAAGATCCTGTCCTACATCGACATCGGAAAGCAGGAAGGCGCCAAGATCCTCACCGGCGGTGCCCGTGCCGAGCTGCCGGGCGACCTGGCCGGCGGCTTCTACGTCCAGCCCACCGTGTTCGAGGGCCACAACCGCATGCGGATCTTCCAGGAGGAGATCTTCGGCCCGGTGGTGGCCGTGACGAAATTCAGCGACTACAACGACGCCATGGGCATCGCCAATGACACGCTCTACGGCCTCGGCGCCGGAGTGTGGTCCCGCAACGGCAACGTGGCCTACCGCGCAGGCCGCGAGATCCAGGCCGGACGCGTCTGGGTGAACAACTACCACGCCTACCCGGCAGGCGCGGCGTTCGGCGGCTACAAGTCCTCGGGCATCGGGCGCGAGAACCACGCGATGATGCTCGACCACTACCAGCAGACCAAGAACCTGCTGGTCAGCTACGACGAAAACAAGCTGGGCTTCTTCTAGGCCATGGCTTCGACCAGGCTCGATGCCGCCGTGACGCTGCCCGGGGAAGACTTTTCCCGGGTGGCGCTCACGCCCGCGGCCGTGGACCTGCTGCGCATGCTGTGGGACCGGCATGGCCCGCTCATGTTCCATCAGTCCGGCGGCTGCTGCGACGGGTCCGCTCCCATGTGCTACCCGGCAGGTGACTTCATCACAGGGGAGTCCGACATCCTCCTGGGACTGTTCGACCTGTCCGACGGGCTGCAGCCCCAACCGCTTGAGTTCTGGATGTCGCGCGAACAGTTCAACTACTGGAGCCACACCCACCTCAGCGTCGATGTTGTGCCAGGCAGGGGGAGCGGCTTTTCCGTTGAAGCCCCTGAGGGTAAACGTTTCCTGATCCGGTCCACGCTGATGGACTGGCCCGCCTAGAAGTTCGATCCGCCGCCACTGGGGCTCTCCTTTGGGAGGGCCCCCAGTGCGTTGGCGGAACATTATTCGGTCATTAGGGCGTCTCACTATTCGGGACGATTGGGACCGTCCAGTGGATGGACACTATCGTTGATAGGTCTGTTTCCATCACAAACCAGGATTGTGACCCCTTATGAACCTTCTGCGGACAAAATCCATCGAGCAGTCGATCGCCGACGCCGATGAGCCCGGACGCAAGCTTAAGCGTTCCCTCAGCACCTGGGACCTCATGATCATGGGCGTCGCCGTTGCTGTTGGCGCCGGTATCTTCTCGGTCGGCGCCAAGGCCGCCGCAAACTTTGCCGGTCCCGCCGTGACGCTCTCCTTCGCCATCGCGGCCGTCACCTGCGCGCTGGCCATCATGTGCTACGCCGAGTTCGCCACCGCCATCCCCGTGGCGGGTTCGGCCTATGTCTTCACCTACGCCACGATGGGCGAACTTCTTGCCTGGATCATCGGTTGGAACCTGATCCTGGAGCTGTTCACGGCCGCGGCCGTGATCGCCAAATACTGGGGCATCTACCTCAGCAAGGTGTTTGCCCTCACCGGCCTGGACATTCCCCCGGCCATCTCGCTGGGCGGCGTGGACCTCTACTGGGGCGCTTTCCTGATCGTTGCCATCTTCACCGTGCTGCTGGTGCTGGGCACTAAGCTCTCCGCTCGGGTGGGCAACATCTTCACGCTGATCAAGATCGCCGTGGTGCTGTTCGTGATCGTGGTGGGCTTCACCTACGTGAAGTTCGAAAACTACGCCCCGTTCGTTCCCGCTGCCGAGCCCACTGCGGGCACCGGTGCGGCGGACGTCCTGAAGCAGTCGTTCTTCGGCTTCCTGACGGGCGCTGCCCCTGCCCAGTACGGCACCGCGGGCATCTTTGCCGGCGCCGCCCTGGTGTTCTTCGCCTTCATCGGCTTCGATGTGGTGGCCACCTCCGCCGAGGAAGTGAAGAACCCGCAGAAGACCCTGCCCCGCGGCATCTTCGGCGGCCTGGCCCTGGTGACGCTGCTCTACATCCTGGTCTCCCTGGCCCTGACCGGCATGGTGTCCTACACGCAGCTGGCCGAAGCCAAGAGCCCCACCCTCACCACCGCGTTCGAAGCCGTGGGCGACACCTCTGCCGCCAAGGTCATCGCCTTCGGTTCCCTGGTGGGCCTGACCACCGTGATCATGGTGCTCCTCATGGGCCTGTCCCGCGTGGTGCTGGCCATGAGCCGCGATGGCCTCCTGCCGCGGGCACTGTCCAAGACCAGCGACAAGCGCGCCACGCCGGTCCGCCTCCAGATCATCTGCGGCACCGCGGTTGCCCTGGTGGCAGGCCTCACCAACGTGGACCTGCTCGAGGAAATGATCAACATCGGCACGCTGTCCGCGTTCGTGGTGGTCAGCCTGGGCATCCTGGTGCTGCGCAAGAAGCGCCCGGACCTGAAGCCCGCCTTCCGCGTCCCGTTCGGCAAGGTGCTCCCGGTGGTCTCAGCCCTGCTCTGCCTGTACCTGATGACCAACCTGGCCGTGGAGACCTGGATCTTCTTCGCGTTCTGGCTGGTCCTGGGCCTGGCGATCTACTTCGCCTACGGCCAGCGCCACTCGCGGCTCAACGAGCGCTTCGCCGAAGCCAACGCGGCGGTCAATGGCATTTCCAGCACCGCTGCCCTCGCGGCCGCTGAAGCTGATGACGAGGACGAGCTGAGCCGCACCTGACGGCCCTCGAATCCGCCCGACGGCCGGCGCATCACCAGCTGTCCAACTGCCCGCCCGGCCTGTGCCGGGCGGGCAGTTGCTTTTCCAGCCTGCAACTTTGCAAGTTCAGGGCGCCGCGTACTTCCCCACCCACTCGACCAGCGGCCGCAGCTGCCGCCACCTGGCGGCAATCTCGTCCGTGGCGGCTTCCGTGGAAAGCCACTCCGGCTGGCCCAGGTCCACTCCCGTATACAAGGTCTTGTGCTTGAGAAGCTCCGCCCGTGGGTGGTCCCGGCCGAAACCGCGGGGCACCGTCTTGAGCTTCTCGCCTTCAATGAGAAAGCCGGCGGCCGCCACCGCATCCACGATCTCCTCCAGGGCGGCGCCACTCCCCGGGGCGTCCGCTGCCGCCCGGAACCTGGCCAGCTGGGCGGGGGTGTGGGAGCGATAGCCCCCTCCTACCAGCAGCCCGTCGGCGCTGACCTGCAGGTAGTAACCCACCCCTTCCTGCCGGGTGGCGAAGGCGCCCTGGGCAGTCTTGTAGGGTGACTTGTCCTGGGAAAAGCGGACGTCCCGGTAGGGGCGGAACAGCCTGGCCGGACCAAACTCCGGCTCCAGGACCGCCAAAAGTGCTTCCAGTGGCTCCTTGACCGCGGCGTCGTACACGTCCTTGTGGCCAAGCCACCAATCGCGGTTATTGTTCTCTTCCAGCTCCGCATAGAAACGGAAGGCTTCCGTAGGAATGCCTGCAAATGTGTTCATGAACGGAGCCTAGGAGGGCCGCCCGGGGCAGGCCAGGGGACCAGGACCGTATGTGCAAAAAGACCACCCCGCCACGGAACCCGTGGCGGGGTGGTCTTTCGGTTAAGCCTGCAGGAAGCCTGGTCAGCCGATCTTGTTGGCGGACTCTGCATCCGAGGCCGGAGCCGACGGGGCAGCCCCGGCGCCGAGGTTAGCGCGCAGCTTGGCGCCCAGTTCGGCGTCGA
Source organism: Arthrobacter sp. E44 (assembly GCF_041877125.1). NCBI lineage: Bacteria > Bacillati > Actinomycetota > Actinomycetes > Micrococcales > Micrococcaceae > Arthrobacter > Arthrobacter sp. E44. The sequence goes on along the minus strand of NZ_JBHDJA010000003.1, from coordinate 136,031 downwards.
CGTTGGTCCAGTACTGGATGGCGCGTTCCTTGATGTCGGAACGCTTGACGCCGCCTACTGCGCCGGTGATCGTCTCCAGGAAGCGGGCCTTTTCGGCTTCGTTGTAGACCTCGCGGTACAGCGCGCCGGCCTGGACGAAGTCGCCGTCCTCTGCGTGGAGGGAGTGCGCGGCGAGGGTCAGCTCGCCGTCGTTCTCCCAGCCGCCGGCGGTGTTCTGCGGCTCAACTGCAGCCGGACCACCGAAGGTGTTGGGCGCGTAGACCGGAACGGAGGGAGCGTTGAACAGGAAGCGTCCCTGGCCGTCCTGGCTGTAGTTGTTGACCTGGTTCTTGGGCTGGTTCACCGGGATCTGCGCGTGGTTGGTGCCCACGCGGTAGCGGTGTGCGTCCGCGTAGGAGAAGATGCGGGCCTGCAGCATCTTGTCCGGGGAAGCGGCGATGCCCGGCACGAAGTTCGACGGCGCGAAGGTGGCCTGTTCGATCTGCGCGAAGTAGTTCTCCGGGTTCCGGTTCAGCTCCATGGTGCCCACCTTGATCAGCGGGTAGTCCGCGTGCGGCCACACCTTGGTCAGGTCGAACGGGTTGAAGCGGTAGCTCTTGGCGTCCTCGTAGGGCATGACCTGGACGTGCAGGTCCCAGGAGGGGAAGTTGCCGGCTTCGATGTTCTCGGACAGGTCGCGGATGTAGAAGTCCGCGTCGGAGCCGGCAAGCTGTTCGGCCTGCTCGGAGCTCATGGAGTTCACGCCCTGGTTGGACTTGAAGTGGTACTTGACCCAGAAACGCTCGCCCTCCGCGTTGATCCACTGGTAGGTGTGCGAGCCGTAGCCCTGCATTTCACGCCAGGAAGCGGGCAGGCCGCGGTCACCCATCAGCCAGGTGACCTGGTGTGCGGACTCGGGGGACAGGGTCCAGAAATCCCACTGCATGTCGGCGTCGCGCAGGTGGGTGCCCGGGAGGCGCTTCTGCGAGTGGATGAAGTCCGGGAACTTGATGCCGTCGCGGATGAAGAAGACGGGGGTGTTGTTGCCCACGAGGTCGTAGTTGCCCTCGCTGGTGTAGAACTTCACGGCGAAGCCGCGGGGGTCGCGCCAGGTGTCCGGGGAGCCGTTCTCGCCGGCAACGGAGGAGAAGCGGATCAGCATCTCGGTCTCGACGCCCGGCTGCAGGAATGCAGCCTTGGTGTACTTGGAGATGTCCTCGGTGGTCTTGAACGTGCCGAATGCACCGCCGCCCTTGGCGTGCACTACGCGCTCCGGAACCCGCTCACGGTTGAACTGGGCAAGCTTCTCCACCAGGTAGTGGTCAGTCAGGATGATGGCACCATCGGCACCAACTGACTTCGAGTGTGCGTCGGACGTAACCGGCGCGCCTGACTGGGTTGTGGAAACGGCAGTCATTGTTCTCCTATTTCTCTTTTTCTTGCGAGGGACTGTGGGGAGGAAGTTGCTGGGCCTGCTGGCACTCCTGGCAGATGCCCTGGTACATGACGTCGGCGATCTGGATAGTCATCGGCTTGGCGTCCGGGTTCCAGTGCGGGGTGAGGCACGGGGCGTGGCCGACGGCGCAGTCCACGTCCTCCACGCGCCCGCAGCTGATGCAGATGGCGTGGTGGTGGTTGTCGCCCACACGCGTTTCGTACAGGGCGGGGGAGTGCGGCGGCTCAAAACGGCGCAGCATGTGCAGGTCCGTCAGGTCGCCGAGGACCACATAGACGGACTGGGCCGTCAGTTCGGGGAGCTCGGCGCGGGCGGCGGCAAGGATGCTTTCGGCAGGGGAATGCGGGTGGCGTTCGACGGCGGCGAGTACAGCGAGCCGCTGCTTGGTCACCCTGCGGCCATGGGCGCGCAGGGCTGCAGCCCATGCTTCCTGGCCATCAAAGTGCTCCGTCATGGCTCCATTGAAGCACTTATTTTGAGCAACTCACAATAAGGCTCGGCTAACCTCTCCCCGCGTCCCGCTAGTGTTACGGGGTGGGGAAATTACTTGCCGATGTCACGCCGCTCAAGGAAAGCCCCGCATTCCGCCGGCTCTGGCTGGGATCCGCAGTGTCCGCCGTCGGCAGCCAGCTGACCTTGGTGGCCGTGAGCCTGGAGGTGTACCGGCTGACCCAGGACAGCTTTTACGTGGGCCTGCTGGGCATCTTTGCACTGGTTCCCCTGGTGATAGGCGGCCTGATGGGCGGCTCCATCGCCGACGCCCACGACCGCCGCCGGATCGCCCTGCTGGCCTCCGCCGTGCTGTGGCTGACCACCGGCCTGATCGCGCTCCAGGCCTGGCTGCATCTGGGAAACGTCTGGGTACTGTACCTGCTGGTGGCACTGCAAAGCGGGGCCCAGGCGATCAACCAGCCGGCCCGCAGCGCCATCATCCCCATGCTCATCCGCAAGGAACTCCTGCCCGCGGCCAACGCCCTGAGCATGCTGTCCATGGGCCTGGCCATGACCGCCGGACCCCTGCTGGCCGGCGTGCTGGTGGCCTGGCTGGGATTCGGCTGGACCTACACCATCGACTTCGCCAGCTTCGCCTTCGTCCTCTGGGCGGTGTACCGGCTTCCGCCCATGGCGCCCGCCGGAGCCGGCGGCAGGCCGGGAATCCGCTCCGTCATCGAGGGTTTCCGGTTCCTGGGCACCCGCCCCAACCTCCGCATGACCTTCATCATCGACCTCGTGGCCATGATCCTCGCCCAGCCGCGGGCGCTGCTTCCGGCTGTCGCGGCGCTGATGATCGGAGGCGGGGAGGCGACCGTGGGCATCCTGCTGGCGTGCACCGCCGTCGGGGCCTTCCTGGCCGGTCTGTTCTCCGGGCCGCTGGGCAGCGTGCGCAGCCAGGGGACCGCCGTCGTCGTTTCCGTCATGGGCTGGGGCGCCTCCATTGGAGCGTTCGGCGCGGTGGTGCTGCTCGCCGGGCCCGCGCCCGACGGTGCTGTGACCGTGTGGCTGCTGCCCGCCGCCGTCTGCTGCGCCCTGGCCGGCATCGCGGACTCTATCAGCAGCGTCTTCCGCAACACCATCCTCCAGGCCGCAGCCCCCGACCATCTGCGGGGTCGGCTCCAGGGCGTGTTCATCGTGGTGGTCGCCGGCGGTCCGCGGATCGGCGATCTGCTGGCAGGTGGCGCGACTAAGATTTTGAGTGAGGGCTGGGTCCTGCTGCTGGGAGGCGGGCTGTGCATCGCGGGGGCGTGGCTGGCGGCGAAGCTGCAGCCGGGCTTCCGGAAGTACGATGCGCGGAACCCGGTTCCCTAGCAAGCCGTTCCTTTAGTAAGGAGGAAACGTGCACAAACATCACAACGGCCTGAAGACCGCGGCACTGTTCGGGGTGCTGTGGGCGGTACTGCTGGGCCTTGGCGGGCTGATCGGGGTGGGGACCCGCAGTTCCACCCCCATTTGGATCATGGCCCTGATCGGGGTCGGCACCACCTTCTACGGGTACTGGAACAGTGACAAGATCGCCATCCGGTCCATGCAGGCCATCCCGGTGACCGAAGCCCAGGCGCCGCAGCTCTACCAGATCGTCCGTGAGCTTTCGATGCGGGCCAACCAGCCCATGCCGCGCATCTATGTCTCGCCCACCATGAACCCGAACGCGTTCGCCACCGGACGCAACCCGCAAAACGCCGCCGTCTGCTGCACCGAAGGCATCCTGCAGCTCTTGGACGCCCGCGAACTGCGCGGTGTCCTTGGCCACGAGCTGATGCACGTCTACAACCGGGACATTCTCACCTCGTCCGTGGCGGCCGCCGTCGCGGGCGTCATCACCTCGGTGGGGCAGATGCTGCTGTTCTTCGGCGGCGGTGACCGGCGCAACGCCAACCCGTTGGCCATGATCGCCATGGCCGTGCTGGCACCCTTCGCGGCGTCGCTGATCCAAATGGCCATCTCCCGTACCAGGGAGTACGACGCCGACGAGGACGGTTCGCAGCTCACCGGCGATCCGCTGGCGCTCGCCTCAGCCCTGGCCAAGATTGAGCGCGGCGTCAGCCTTGCGCCGCTGCCGCAGGACCAGCGGCTGGTCAACGCCTCGCACCTGATGATCGCCAACCCGTTCCGCGGCGGGGCCATGAACAAGCTGTTCGCAACGCACCCGCCCATGCGCGACCGCATCACCCGCTTGGAGCGGATGGCTGGCCGGCAGCTGTAGCCGGCATCCCGCCGTCGGCCCTTGCTGGACATTTTCGATGCGCAACCTATTTTTCGACGCGCATATTCGCTGGCGCTCCCCAAAAAACGGGTGCGCCAGCGAACATGCGCGACGGTTTCGAGTTTGCTCGTCGAAGACGACGGCGGCGCGGGCCGTGCAAGGCGGGCACGGCGGTCAGGCGAAGAGTCCTTCGCCGATGAAGCCCCCAGGCTTCACCCCGCGGGGGACAGCGAACAGGCCCGACCCCGTGTGCTTCAGGTATTCCACGGCCAGCGTGTCGCCCTTGGCCATGGCCATCTGCATGGGCACGTAATGGGTGCGCGCGTCGGTGACGAAGGCAATGAAGAACAGGCCGGCGTCGAGGTGCCCCACGCCGTCGGATCCGTCCGTGTAGTTGTAGCCCCGGCGCAGCATCCGCACCCCGCTGTTCTGGGCGGGGTGTGCCATCCGCACGTGTGAATCGAGCGGAATCAGGGGCTTGCCGCCCTTGCCCTGCCGGGAGAAATCCGGTTCGGTGAATTCTTCGCCGCCGGACAGGGGTGCGCCGGTCCCCTTGGTCCTGCCGATCAGGCCTTCCTGTTCGCCAAGGGATGTCCGGTCCCAAATCTCGATGTGCATCCGGATCCGGCGCGCCACGAGGTAACTGCCGCCCGCCAACCAGTCGTCCTTCGGCCGGTCAGGGCGGGCCCACACGTGCTGGTCCAGCAGCTGGTCATCCTCGACCTTGAGGTTGTTGGTCCCGTCCTTGAAACCGAACAGGTTCCGCGGAGTCTGCTGGGCGCGGGAGGTGGAGGAGGTCCGGCCAAAGCCCAGCTGCGACCACCGGACCCGCACTTTCCCAAACCCAATCCTTGCCAGGTTCCGGATGGCGTGGACCGCCACCTGGGGGTCGTCGGCGCAGGCCTGGACCACCAGGTCGCCGCCGCTGCGAGCAGGGTCCAGGTCGTCGCCGGGGAAATGCGGCAGGTCGATCAGGGCCTCGGGCCGCCGGCCCTCCAGGCCGAAACGGGCCATACCGTCCTTCTCGAACAAGCTGGCGCCGAAGCCGAACGTGAGGGTCAGTTTGCCCGCATTGAGGTCCAGGGCCTCGCCGGTATCTTCCGGAGGTGCGCCGTATGGTCCGTCGACGGCGCCCGTTGCCCCGGCTGGTTTGCCCTCGGTGAGCGCTGCCGCAGCGTCGGTCCAGTCCTTGAGGAGCTGGATGAGTTCCTCGCGCTTGCTGGTGGTGACATCGAACGCTGCCATGTGCAGGCGGTCCTGCGCGGGGGTGGTGATGCCGGCCTGGTGGTCCCCGTGGAAGGGGACTACGGCGTTGTCGGCGGCAGGGGCGGGTGCTGCAGAGGCAGCGACGGCGTCGTGCCCCAGGAAACCTGCGGCAAGCCCGGCGGCGGCCCCGCCCAAGCCGGCCAGGCCCAGCAGGCCCCGCCTGCTCAGCCGGGATCCCGCCGTCGGCCGTTCACTGGCACCTGAATCAGAAGGTGGCCCGGAAGGTCCGGATGCTTCCGGGGGCCGGACGCCAAAGGGGCACCCGGTCACAGGACCACCGCCGCAGTCAGCCGGGAGAGCGGTTCCCCGAGGGCGTCAACCAGCGAGGCCAGCCGCTGGACCTGTTCCGGAGTCAGTTTGTCGTAGGAGGTGAAATCCGCTCCCTGGGCATGGGTGGCCAGTTCAGCCTGCAGCGCCGCGAACTTTTCGTCCAGTGATGCGGCCAGGGCCGAGTCCTTTTGCAGCAGGGCGGGCTTCAGGCTTTCGAACGCAATGCGCGCGCCGTCAACGTTCGCCTGGAAGTCCCAGAGGTCCGTGTGCGACCAGATCTCCTCTTCGCCGGTCACCTTGCCGGTGGCCACTTCGTCCAGGAGTTCCTTGGCGCCGTTGCCCAGCATGTCCGCGGAGATCTCAAGCGTGCGGGTGCGTTCCACCAGGTCCTTGGTGTCGGCCACCATACGGTCGGCGATGGCTGAGCGTTCGGCAGGCGTCATGGCGGTGTAGCCAGCGGGCGGGAAGAGATCCTTTTCCGCGCGGTGCCACCCGGTCCACTCCTGGCCCGGCTCGAGGTCGGCCTCGCGTGCATCGAGCTGCGGGTCCAGGTCCCCGAAGGACTCGGCGACGGGCTCAATCCGTTCCCAGTGCTGCCGGGTGGCCGCGTACAGCCGCTTCGCCTCACCGGCATTGCCGGCCGCGAAAGCTGCGGCGAATTGCTCTGTGCCGGTGAGCAGCTGTTCGCCCTGGTCCTTCACATAGGACGCGTACTGGGCAGTGGCGGTGTCGAGCAGGTGCTGGAAATCGGCGTCCGCGGTCGGCTGGTCCCCGGACTGCGTCACCTCCAGCGCACCCCTGATCCCGTCGCCTTCCATGCCCGGCTTGCAGGCGGTGGTGTACGTGCCGGCGGGGGCGGTAACCACCAGGTTGCGGCTCAGCCCGGGTCCGATGTTTTCCACTTCGCCCAGGATGCGCAGCCCGTCCGCTGCCAGCAGGTAGAACTCGGTGACTTCTGTGCCTTCATTCTTGACCGAGAACGTGAGGTTGCCGCTGGGGACGCTGGCTGTCGAAACCTTGCAGTCGGTGTTCGAGCTCACCACGTTGATGGCGCCTCCTGAGGCGTCCGCAGCCTTGGTGTTGTCGGTGCAGCCAGTGAGCAGCAGGGGGAGGGACACGACGGCGGCAGCCAGCGAAGCGAGCTTGCTGCCGCGGGCGGTGCGGGAGTTTTTGGGCAGGGTGTTTTTGGGCAGGGTGAAGCCAGGCATGGGGATTCCTTTGGGTGCGGGTGGCGGGGAGTTAAGCGGCTGCCACAGCCTTGGCGGTGGGTTTCGTGCCTGCGGCAGCAGTGCTGGGCGGCGTCTTGCGGTTGGTGCGCAGGTAGAGGAACAGCACCGGCAGGACGTAGAGGAGCCAGGCGGCCGCCTCGAGCCAGGTTGTGGCGGGGGAGAAGTTCAAGGTTCCCTTTAGCAGGGTGCCGTACCACGACGACGGCGGGACGGCGCCGCTGATGTCGAACGCCAGGGAGTGCAGCCCCGGAAGCAGGCCGGCCTCTTGGAGGTCGTGGATTCCGTAGGACAGGACGCCGCCGGCGATGATGACCAGGGCGGCGCCGGTCCAGGTGAAGAAGCGGGAGAGGTTCACTTTCAGGACGCCGCGCTGCAGCAGGTAACCAAAGCCGGCCGCGGCAACCAGGCCGAGGAGGGCGCCCGCAAGCGGCTGCGTGGATTCGCCTGTGGCTTTGGCCGCGGCCCACAGGAAGAGCGCCGTTTCCAGGCCTTCGCGTCCCACTGCGATGGCGGCAACCATGGCCAGGCCCCACCCGGTTCCACCGGCTGACTTGTCCACGCGGGACTTCAGGTCGCTTCCGAGCGTCCGTGCGGTGCGGGCCATCCAGAAGACCATCCACGTGACCAGGCCGACGGCGAGAATGGAGAGGCTGCCGCCGATCGCCTCCTGTGCCTCGAAGGTGAGTCCCCTTGGGCCGAAGGTGAGGAGCGCGCCGAAGCCGGCAGACACAGTTAGCGCCGCCGCAACACCTGCCCAGATGCGGGGGATGAGGTGGCGTCGGTCCGTCTTGGCCAGGTAGGCCATCAGCAGGACTACCACCAAGGTGGCTTCGAGTCCTTCGCGCAGGCCGATCAGGAAGTTGGCAGTCATGGAAGTTCTTTCACTCAGGTAAGCCTTACTTAGGAAGGCCTAAGAAAGAGATTACCCGGCGGGTGGCATTACGCAAACTAAATGTGGCGTAATTGGTCCGGATTGCGTTTAACGTCGGTTGCCCCCAGGCCGCCGGCTGGATTGTTCCGACGCGGTAAGCCGCCTCCGATGCGCAAAAAGGCCGGCGCACCCCGTATGTCGGGTGCGCCGGCCTTTTGTGCAGCGCCGGAGGCTATGGGCGTCGATTACGACGCCGCGGCCGGGCTAGCTGCGGAAGTTCACGAACTGCAGGTCGGCTTCGTCGAAGTCCTTCAGCAGGGCCATGGTGGCCTGCAGGTCGTCACGGGACTTGGAGGAAACGCGGAGTTCGTCGCCCTGGATCTGGGACTTGACGGACTTGGGGCCTTCGTCGCGGATCAGCTTGTTGATTTTCTTGGCCAGGTCCTGGGCGATGCCTTCCTTTATGGAGGCCTCGAGCCGGTATTCCTTGCCGGATGCATAGGGCTCGCCGCTGTCCAGCGACTTGAGCGAGATGCCGCGCTTGATCAGCTTGGACTGGAAGACATCCAGGACAGCCTTGACGCGTTCCTCCGAGTTGGCCTTCATGAGGATTTTTTCGCCGCTGAAGTCGATCTCGGCGCCAACGCCCTTGAAGTCATAGCGCTGGGCAATTTCCTTCTGGGACTGGTTGAGTGCGTTGGCCACTTCCTGCTTGTCCACCTTGCTTACGACGTCGAACGTTGACTCGCCTGCCATGACTCTCCTTTTGCTGATGGGAGCCCTGCCGGGGGACAGGGCCTGGATTCCTGCGTTCCAGCCTAATACGGATGCCGCGGCCGGTGGGATGCGCATTTCACAGTTCCCTCTCAGCGGAAGCACCGGCGGGATGAAGGAGCGGTGGCCAGAGTTGGACGAGAGGTACAGCAGTTGAAGGGAACATCATCATGCGCCGCAAAGCCGCCCGTTACGTCACCCGCAGCACTACGGCGGCAGCCGGGGCAGTGGCCACGGCCGCAACGTCAGTGGCCGCGGCAGCGGTGGCGGCGTCCATCGTCCTCAGCCCGGTGGCGGATGCTTCATCCCGGATGGACGGCGTGCGGGCCGACCTTCAGCGGGCCGTGCAGCTGAACCAGATCACTGAAGAACAGGCGCTCAGCTTTGAGGCCAAGCTGGCGGGGCGCATTCTGGGCCAGGCATAAGTCCGGGTTTTTCGCGTGGTTCCAGGGCTTTTGAGGTGCTGCAGGCCCCGATTCGATTCTTCGGCGGAAGTTCTGTAAAGTTGTCTTGCCCGCGGTTACTGAAGCGGAAAGGACCGGAAACGGATCCTTCCGAACACTGCATCAACGGGTACTTCTTTTGAAGTTCGGCAGATTACCCGAGCGGCCAAAGGGGGCTGACTGTAAATCAGCTGGCAACGCCTACGGGGGTTCGAATCCCTCATCTGCCACCCAAGGAAAGCCTCCGGAACCAACAGGTTCCGGGGGCTTTTTCGTTGTCCGGTGCCCTGCTCCAGAGCGCCCAGGCAAGGCTCCTGCCGCCGTCGACACGATGTTGGGGCGGGCATAATCTGGAAGTATCGGCGCATGTGCTCCGATGCCCTGCGTCGATATCCCACATCGATGAAGGAGGATTCAATGAGTGCCGTACGCGAATTCATGATCACTGATGCGCGATGTGTCGGGGAAGGCGAGTCCCTTCTGGACGCGGCCCGTATGATGCGGGACCTCGATTGCGGAGCTCTTCCCATCTGCGGTGACGACGGCAAGCTGAAGGGCATGGTCACCGACCGTGACATCGTGCTCAAGTGCGTCGCCGCCGGCCGTGACCCGGGCCAGACCATGGCCCGCGAGCTGGCCTCCGGCAAGCCATACTGCGTCGACGCCGACGCCGACGCCAACGTTGACGAAGCCATCCACATGATGGAGGAGCACCAGGTCCGCAGGCTCCCGGTGATCTCGGACCACAAGCTGGTGGGCATCATCAGCCAGGGCGACATTGCGCGCAACTACAACGAACAGCGCGTGGGTGAACTGGTGGAACACATCTCAGAACGCCACGGGATCTAGCCCAGGCGACCATGGCCTTGTCCGCGGGTCCAGCCCTTGAAGGTTCGGACCCGCGGACAGGCTTGGGAACTTTGCGGTTCAACAGGTTTCGTGCACAGGTTCAGTTCAGCGCGATCAGGAGCATCGTGCTGGTTCCCGGAATGCAGGTCTGCAGGATGGCCCGGGGGAAGCCGCCGAAGACCGCAATGACGTCATTGGTGGTTCCCGGGTTGGGGACCGTGCCGCGCCCCGTCACCGTGTACGTGCCGTAGCCCGGAATGCTCACCGTCTCACCCACGCCGATTCCGGAGAAGCGCGCCCACCCGCCGCAGAAATCGTGTTCGGTGATGAACAGCGAGTAGCCGTCATTCGGGGTGTAGTGGATGGGTCCTATGCAGGCGTCCACCATCGACTGACCCCCGGAGCCCGCAACGTAGATGGTGCGGACGGCAGGTGCTGCCGGGACAGCTACGGGCGCGGGAGCAGGAGCGGGTGCGGCTGCTGGAGCCGGGGCAGCGGCGGGCTCAGGTGCGGCAGCCGGTGCCGGTGCAGGCGCTGCTACCGCTACCGGCGGCCCGGTCAGCAGCAGCGTTTCGCCCGGGTAGATGATGCTGTAGGCGCTCAATCCGTTGGCTGCGAGCATCGCGTTCATGTCCACGCCACGGGACGCTGCAATCGCACCTACGGTGTCGCCGGCCACCACCGTGTACGAATTGGGATCGCCCGCAGGTGCGGGTGCGGGTGAAGGTTCGGGGACTGGCGCAGGTGCCGATTCCGGTGCGGGTGCGGGGGCCGGGGCGGGTTCGGGCGCTGCCGGAGCGGGCGCTTCTGATGCCGGCGCAGGTGCTGCCTCCGCAGCCGGCGCAGCTCCCTTGGCCGCAACTGCCGCCACGGCATCGTCGCCGGCGGGGGTGCTTGGCGGCGCTGGCGCGGCGGTTTCTGCGACCTGGGCCGCCGGCGTCGTGCCACCGATGAGCAAGGCGGGCGGCGCCGCCAGGGCGCCGACGCCCACTGCGGCCACCACCGCCGCCGTGGCCATGCCGGCCCACAATTTGTTGCTGATTACCGGGCGCCCGGTGCTGAGGTCCGTGCGCGGTTCGTCTGTGGCGAAGCTTCTGCTGGTGCCGTCGGGGGAGGTGGATGTCTTCGGGTTCATGGGTTGCCCATCAGGTGTCGGTCCTGCCCGGGCATGCGAGGCACGCCGGGACTGGACGGAGCGAGATGTGATTGCACCGCCGGGCCCCAGCAAACGACGGAACCGGTGGCGGTACAGATTGGAGGCATCCGCACACCCAGAAAATGCAGAGCTCCGCGTGAAGGAAGGTCTCCCGGAAGCCACCCGGGGGACCTGCCAGTGCGTGTTGGTCCTAGGAACCCCGAGTCTAGGAATCGTGCCAAGGGGCGGGCACCAGTAGGACTTACCCGACTTTTCCGGCCCGGTACTCGCCTGCCCGGGGCCCGCTACTCAAGCAGCGACGGCCCGGTACTTGCCGTTACAGCGGGCGGTGTTCCCGCAGTTCAGCGATTTCCTGCCGCAACAGTGCGATCTCCGCCACCAGTTCCGCCACCTCAACCCGGACCGGTTCCTCCACCGCCTCGGCCACCGATTCAGCGGTATCCTCAACGCGTTGGACCAGCCAGGACGCGATGGAGGCGGTAACTACACCCAGCACGGCGATCCCGCTCATCATCAGCGCCGTGGCCACCAAGCGGCCGATGGGCGTCACCGGATACATGTCCCCGTAGCCCACGGTGGTGATGGTGGCGGTGGCCCACCAGAGGGCATCGCCAAACGTGGTGATCTTGGCGTCCGGAGCCCACTGCTCCACATCCAGCACGGCCAGCGCTCCCACGAAGACCAGCAGTGCAGCAGACGCCGCCACGTACATCACTACCCGGCCGCGCAGGGTCTCGCCCACCGTCCGGTGCAGTACGGACAGCAGTGTCACCAGCCGCAGCAGCCGCAGGGGCCGGAAGAACGGCAGGGCCACGATCACCAGCTCATGCAGGTTTCGGATGAACCACCGCCGGCGCTTTTCCGCCAGCCACAGGTTTGCCGCATAGTCCAGGACAAAGACGCACCACGTCACCCACATGACGGCCTCGAGCCAGTCGGCCCAGCTGCCTTCAACCCGGCCGATCACCTGCCAGGCGTAGGCGCCCAGGAAGACAAGCGCGGTAGCCATCAGGGGCCACTCCGCCAAGTCCCGGTAACGTTGCTGCGTCATGCAGGAAATCCTACGGCGGTGGGCACGCCGGTCAGCAGCCTGCACAATGTTACTCGCGGGTAGCATTGGTCCATGCACCTGCTTCTGAGAACCTTGCTCCTGCTCTTCCGGTCGAAGCGTCGCCCGCCCCTCACGGTGTGGAAGGCGTCCTCCCTGCCCCTGCGCGTCCTGCCCACGGACATCGACATCGCCATGCACGTGAACAACGGCATGTACCTGTCCCTCATGGACCTGGGCCGGTTCGACCTGATGGTCCGCAGCGGCATCTGGCAGCGGATGCGCCGCCGGGGCTGGAGCCCGGTGGTGTCGGCCGAGACCATCTCCTTCCGCAAATCGCTGCAGCTGTGGCAGGACTACACCATCGAGACCCGCATCATCGGGCTGGACACCAAAGCGATCTTCTTCGAGCAGCGCATGGTGGCCGACGGCGAGATTTACGCCCGCGCCTACATCGCCACCCGGCTGGTCACCAAGACCGGCCCGGTCAGCCAGGAGGACATCCTCGCGGAATTCGGCGCCCCGCCGGCGGACCTCATGCTCCCCGAGTGGATCCACGAATGGCGTGCCGCCAGCGCCCTCCCAGGCAGCCGCACACCGGCCCCGCATCTCTGGAATGCCGACGCTTAAAGCCGGGTGCCGGCGTCGTCCTTCCTGCTATTCCCAATGACGCGGGGAGCGAACAGGCGCGACAGCGAGGGGCCGGGCGCGTACCGTGGACACATGGCTACCCTTGACATCACAGGTGAAAAGTTCGCATCCACGATCGAAGGCAACGACATTGTCCTGGTCGATTTCTGGGCAGAATGGTGCGGTCCCTGCAAGCAGTTCGGCCCCACGTATTCCGCGGTCTCGGAAAAGCACCCGGACGTCCTCTTCACCAAGGTGGACACCGAAGCTGAGCAGCAGCTCGCCGCGGAGGCGGGCATCACCTCCATCCCCACGCTGATGGCCTTCCGCGAAAAGGTGCTGGTGTTCTCGCAGCCCGGTGCCCTGAACGCCCAGCAGCTGGAACAGGTGGTGGACGCCGTGAAGGCGCTGGACATGGAAGAAGTCCACGCCCATGTGGCCAAGCAGCGGGAGGAAGCGGAAGCGGCGGCAAGCAAGCCCGCCGGATCCCAGGGCGGCACCCAGGACGGCACGCAGATCCCCGACTTCTAAGACTTGTCTTAAATCAAATGCGGGACCTCCCTTTGGAGGTCCCGCATTCTGTGTTTAAGGCGCTGCGCTAGACGCGTTCCACCTTGACCGGCTCGGCCAGCAGTGCGCTCAGCGACTCGTTCAGGTCCTGCACGGCGGTGCCCTTGGAGTGCTTGTCCAGATCCTCCTCGGACGCCCACTGCTCGGTCAGGACCAGCTTTTCCTCCGTGGCCTCTGTCAGCTCGTAGCGGATGCAGCCGGGCTCCTTCACCACCTCATCGATCGCGATATCCAGGGCCAGTTTGACGCGGTGGAACTCGCCCTCGTTGGGGATGAACGTTGCTATCAGATCAATGGGTGCACTCATGGTTTTCACAATACCGGGCCCTGCTGATACCTCCGGTTCTGTTGAGTCCGTTTCCCCGCCTGTCGTCCTTCTCCTGCCGTGATCCTGTTGGTAGCGTGCCTTCATGCGTGCTTACACAGCCGGGGACACTGACGTCCCGCTCCTGGAGGAAACCATCGGCGCCAACTTCGAGCGGGTGGTGGCACGGTTTCCGCTCCATGACGCCCTGATCGAGGCCGCCCCGGTGCCGGGCGGTGACGCCCGCCGCTGGAGCTACACCAAGATGAACGACGACGTCGACCGGCTGGCACGCGCGCTCCTCGCCTTGGGCGTCGCCAAGGGGGAGAGGGTGGGCATCTGGAGCCCCAACTGCGCCGAGTGGACCCTGCTGCAGTACGCCACCGCTAAAGTCGGCGCCATCCTGGTCAACGTCAACCCGGCCTACCGCAGCCATGAACTTGAGTTCGTGGTCAAGCAGAACGGCATGCGCATGCTGGTCACGGCGCCGTCGGACAACAACAGCGACTACGTGGCCATGGCGCGCCAGGCCCTCCTCACCTGCCCGGACCTCCGGGAGCTCGTCTTCCTCCCGGACCACGGCCTGGACCCCCTCAAAGCAGGCAGCCCCCAAAGCGATGCCGAACTCACGTACGCCGAACTGCTCACCCGGGCGGACGGCGTCGCACACCCGGTACTAAAGGCCCGCATGGCCGAACTTTCTCCGCACGACCCCATCAACCTGCAGTACACCTCCGGCACCACCGGATTCCCCAAAGGCGCCACGCTGACGCACCACAACATCCTGAACAACGGCTTCGCCATCGGCGAGCTGCTGGGCTATACGGAACGTGACCGGGTGGTCATCCCCGTGCCGTTCTACCACTGCTTCGGGATGGTGATCGGCAACCTCAACGCGCTCAGCCACGGTGCCGCCACGATCATCCCGGGGCGCGGCTTCTCGCCCGCCGCGGCACTCGAGGCCGTCCAGGATTTTGCGGGCACGTCGCTGTATGGCGTGCCCACCATGTTCATCGCCGAGCTGGCCCTGCCCGACTTCGGGTCCTACGACCTCTCGACGCTGCGCACCGGCGTGATGGCGGGCTCGCTGTGCCCCATTGAGGTGATGAACCGGGTGATTTCGGAGATGAACATGGTGGACGTTGCCATTTGCTACGGCATGACCGAGACCTCGCCGGTGTCCACCATGACCCGCAAGGGGGACACGCTCCAGCAGCGCACCGAGACGGTGGGCCGGACCATGCCGCAGCTGGAAAGCCGGATCGTGGACCCTGCCACCGGCGAGGAGCTGGAACGCGGGCAGATCGGCGAACTCTGCACCCGCGGCTATGCCGTCATGGCGGGTTACTGGAACCAGCCGGAGAAGACGGCCGAGGCGATTGACTCCGACGGCTGGATGCACACCGGCGACCTGGCCCGCATGGACGACGACGGGTACGTGGTGGTGGAAGGCCGGATCAAGGACATGGTCATCAGGGGCGGCGAGAACATCTATCCCCGGGAGATCGAGGAGTTCCTGTACACCCACCCCGACATCCAGGACGTGCAGGTGATCGGGGTCCCGGATCCGCGGTACGGCGAGGAACTGATGGCCTGCGTCATCCTCAAGCCCGGCGCCGGCCCGCTGACCGCTGAGTCCCTTGCCGATTTCTGCCGAGGCCGGCTGGCTCACTACAAGATCCCCCGGTACGTGGAAGTCCGCGAGAGTTTCCCGATGACGGTCTCGGGGAAGATCCGCAAGGTCCAGATGCGCGAGGAAGCCGTGGCCCGGCTGGGCCTCTAGGCGTTGACGCGGCGCCGGCGGCTGGTTCCCGCGCGGACGGCCACGACGGCCGCAATTGCCACTGCTGCCAGCGCCGTCAGGGCCAGGACCGCGCCGCTTTCCCACTGCGGCAGCGACAGCGTGCGGGTGCTGCCGCCGGTCGTCTCGCTGCGGGGGATGTTCCAGTCGTCCTGGGAGGGGAAGATGCCGGCCGGTAGCTTCTCCTGCTGGAGCTCCCGCTGGGCGGCCAGCCGGTCCCGGACCTCCTGGTTCGGGGCGGGCACGATCGTGTCCGCGACTACCGCGGCAGGAAGGTTCACGATGTACGGCTCACCGTAGAACGCGGAGGATGCCACCGATTCCAGCCAGGTGCCCGGCGGCGTCTCGACGCCGTGCCGTGCGAAGGCAGCACGCAGCATCTCCTGGATCTCGTCGAGGCCCCTGCCATCGGCGTCCCGGGTGACCTCGAAAATGGCCAGCTGAAGCCGTACCTTCTCGTCCCCCATCGGGTCCGCGACGGTGGGATCATCAGCGTTCGGGTCATCGGCGGTGGGATCCTGTGCGTCGGGGTCCAGGGCTGCGGGGTGGGCGGCTTGCCGCCTGCTGCTGGCCCGGTTCGTGCTGACTGGGTTGGTGCTCATGGGGTCTCTTCCGTCCTGTTCAGCATTCCGCCTCGCGGGCGGCCTTCACCCATGGCCGTACCCATTGCCCCGTGGATCAAGCGCCCCGGGTGAAAAGTGGGGCCGCGGAAAGGAACGCCGCTGGAAAGAGGGCCTGCGGTGCGCACGCACATCAGGCCCACGGGTCAGTGCCCGCGGTGGTCCTGGATGGTCATGCGCGGGCCGAAGGTGGGTTTGCGGAAGCCGGTGCTTTGGATCATCCGGACCACGCGCTGGCGGTGTCCCCGCCAGGGCTCCAGCAGCCGGAGCATCCCGGCGTCGTCCGTCCGGCGTCCGGTCAGTGCCGCCCCCACGTAGGCCGCCAGGTGGTAATCGCCCACCGAAATCGAGTCAGGGCAACCATGGGTGCGCTGCACCACCTCGGCCGCAGTCCACACCCCGATGCCGGGGATCACCTGCATCTTCTCCGCTGCCTCAAGTGCCGGCAGCACCGCAAGGCGTTCAAGCGCGACGGCGGAACGCAACGCCCGCATGACCGTGGCGGAGCGCTGGGGTCCTACGCCCGCCTTGTGCCACTCCCAGCTGGGAACCTGCAGCCACTGCGCCGCGGTTGGCGGCACAACGAGGCCCGCCGGGGTGGATGATCCTGCCGGGGGAGCAGGCGTTCCATAGCGGTGCACCAGGTAGCGGTAGGCGCGCCGCGCCTCGATCACCGTCACCTTCTGTTCCAGGATGATCGGCACCAGCTGGTCCACCATGCGGCCGCTGGATGGCAGCCGGACCGACAGGCTGCGCCGCCGCGCCTCCCGGACCATGTGGGGCAGAGTGGCGTGGAAGTCGGGGTCGTCGAAACTCCGCCAGTCGTCGTCCGCCCCCAGAAGCCGGGGTGCCGCCTGCACGGCGGCTGCGGCGCCCGGCCCCCACGCCTGGATGTCCACCAACGGTCCGCCTGCTTCGCCGCCGCCCGCCGGGGCGAGCCGCATGGTGGCCGGGCCGGCCGGCGTCGTAAATGCGTTCCAGATGACATCCCCCTGGACGCAGAACGAAGGATCACTGTTGCCGCGCAGGAGCGGCGCAAGGGTGCGGGAAAGACTGTAGGGAGCCTCTGGACACCACCGCAGGGACACGTCCGCCGCGGCCGCCAGCCGGGGAGGTGCGTCTGCGGTCGTCATGCCTTCCATCGTCCCACGGACCACGGACAGCGGCGGGACCATCGGCCCTTCTGCGCTTTCCGGGCCCGGATTACGATCACCGCGTGGTACCCGGGCGACCGGAAGATGACCGCGAATAACAAAACACGGAGGGCAATGATGGGCGGAGTAGTGCATTTCGAGATCCCCGCGGACGACCAGAAGCGGGCCAGGAAGTTCTACCAGGAGGCACTGGGCTGGCGGATCGAAGCGGTGCCGGGGATGGACTACAGCATGGTCATCACCACGGACATGGACGACGACGGCCAGCCGGCGGCCGCGGGCGCTATCAACGGGGGAATGATGGCCAGGGATGGCCAAATCACCACCCCGGTCATCACCGTCGACGTTCCGGACATCAACGCCACCCTCAAGAGCGTGGAGCAGCTGGGCGGCTCGGTGGTCATGCCCAAGAACGAGATTCCCGGGATGGGCTACACGGCGTACTTCAAGGACCCCGAGGGCAACGTCATGGGCCTGTGGGAAAATCTTCCCGGCGGAGACCGAGGCACAGGCAGCTGATCCCGCCGGCCTTAGGCCATACCGCTGACCAGCCACAGCGCCAGCACGGCCAGCGGCACGGTCGCCGCAACGGCCACCAGGCCCGCGGCGGCGAACCCGCCCCACCTGATCGGAACGTTCAGGACGCGTAGCCGCTCATGCCACAGGAGGGTTGCCAGCGAGGCCCATGGGGTCACCAGCGGGCCCAGGTTCACGCCAATCAGCAGGGCGGCCAGCCTGGCCGGCGAGCCCGCCACCGGTTCCAGCGCCAGGTAGGCGGGAAGGTTGTTGGCGGCGTTGGCCGCGCCGGCCCCCACTCCGGCCAGCTGCAGCAGTGCGGGCAGTGTGTCCCCGGACCCCGCGACACCGGCCAGCAGGGTGGTGAGGCCGTGCGAATGCAGGGTCTCCATCAGCATGAACAGGCCCACCGTCAGCATCAGCGGCCGCCAGGGAACCATGGACCACCGCAGCACGGAGGGCCTGCGGCGCAGGAAGACCACCAGCAGGACGGCGGCCGCGGCGAGCGCCGGGTACTGGACCGGCAACCCGGACACCAGCGCGGGCAGCAGGACCAGGAGCGTAATGGCGGCCGCCTTCAGCAGGGTGGGGTCGCGAACAGGGTGCGCCGGCTGCGGCCCGTAGGTTCCGCGCAAATCGCGGCGGAAAGCCAGCCACAGCAGGACCAGCGGAACCAGCAGGCCAACCAGCGAAGGAGCCCAGACCAGTCCCGCGAAGCGCCACGGGCTTAGCCCCAGCCGGTCCTGGGCCAGGAGGTTGGTCAGGTTGGAGACCGGCAGCAGCAGGGAAGCGGTATTGGCCAGCCAGATGCTGGTCAGCGCGAACGGCAGCGGCGGGATGCGCGCATGGACCGCCAGCAGGACCACCACGGGCGTCACCAGCACGGCGGTGGTATCCAGGGACAGGAACACGGTGGACACCGTGGCCACCCCCACCACCAGGAGCCACAGCAGGAAGACCCGCCCCCGGCCCAGGGCGGCCAGCCGGTCCGTCACTACCCGGAACAGTCCTGCCTCGTCCACCAGTTCGGTGACCAGGGACATCGCCAGTACGAAGGCCAGGATGGGAATGGTTCGGGCAGCCAGCTCCCCGAATGCGGGCAGGGGGAGTACGCCAAGTGCCAGGCTGGCCAGGCCTGCTGCCAGGATGGCGCCGGGCAGCAGGTAGCTCCGGGCCGCTTTGAGCCATGCGAACTGCTTCACCGGCCTATCCTTGCACCCCGGGCAGGGAACGGCGCACAGGAAGCGGTAGCTTTGTACCTATGAAGTACGCCCAGTCCATCCTGGACCTCATCGGCAATACCCCGCTCATCAAACTCAACCATGTGACTGAGGGCATCAAAGCCACCGTCCTGGTCAAGCTGGAGTACCTGAATCCCGGCGGCTCCATCAAGGACCGCATCGCAGCCCAGATGATCGAGGACGCCGAACGCGAGGGCAAGCTGAAGCCCGGCGGCACCATCGTGGAGCCCACGTCCGGCAACACCGGCGTAGGCCTGGCCCTGGTGGCACAGCAAAAGGGCTACAAGTGCGTCTTCGTGGTGCCGGACAAGGTGGGCGAGGACAAGCGTGCCGTGCTGCAGGCCTACGGCGCCGAAGTGGTGGTCACGCCCACCTCGGTACCGCCGGACAGCCCGCAAAGCTACTACGGCGTCTCGGACCGGATCACCCGCGAGACCCCGGGCGCCTTTAAGCCGGACCAGTTCTCCAACCCCGCCGCACCGGGCAGCCACTACAAGACCACGGGCCCGGAGATCTGGCGGGACACCGACGGCAAGGTCACCCACGTCGTTATTGGCGCCGGCACAGGCGGCACCATCACCGGCACCGGCCGGTACCTTAAAGAAGTTTCGGCTGACAGGCCGGAATCCGACGGCGGACTGGTCCGGATCATCGGCGCGGACCCCGCGGGGTCGGTCTACTCAGGAGGAACCGGCCGCCCGTACTTTGTTGAGGGCGTCGGCGAGGACATGTGGCCGGCGAACTACGACAAGACAATCCCGGACAACGTCATCGCGGTCACCGACGCCGACTCCTTCGCCATGACCCGCCGCCTGGCCCGGGAAGAGGGGCTGCTGGTGGGCGGCTCCTCCGGCATGGCGGTAGTAGCCGCGCTGCAGGCGGCCAGGGACCTGCCGGAAACTGCCGTCGTCGTGGTCATCCTGCCTGACTCGGGCCGCGGCTACCTGGCCAAGATCTTCAATGACCAGTGGATGCGTTCCTACGGGTTCCTCTCCGGCGGCGAGGAAACTTCCGTGGGGGAGGTCATCAAGTCCAAGAACGGTGAACTGCCGGACCTGGTGCATATCCACCCCAACGAGTCCGTCCGCGATGTCATCAACATCATGAACGAGTTCGGCGTCAGCCACATCCCGGTCCTGTCGCAGGAACCGCCCGTGGTCATGGGCGAGGTCCTGGGCGCCGTGGACGAGCGCACCCTCACCGCCAAGCTGTTCCGCGGCGAAGCCAAGCTCACGGACAAGATTTCCGAGCATATGGGCCCCAAGCTGCCTGTCATCGGATCGCTGGAAACCATCTCCGCCGCCAGGGAACTGCTCTCGGACTCGGACACCCTCATGGTCACGTTCGTGGGCGCTCCCGTGGGCATCCTCACCCGGCACGACCTGCTGGCCTACCTCAGCAACTGAACTGCCTGACCCGATCAGCCAACCCCGATAAGGAGCATCATGCCTGCCTCTGAAAACCAGGGTTTCAACACCCGCGCCGTTCACGCCGGCCAGGACTTCGAGCCCCGCACCGGGGCCGTAGTGCCGCCGCTGCACTTCAGCTCCACGTATGCGCAGGACGGCATCGGCGGCCTGCGCAGCGGCTACGAGTACGGTCGCGGCGCCAACCCCACCCGGGACGCGCTCCAGGAACAGCTCGCGGCACTGGAACTTGGCACGCACGCCTACAGTTTCAGCTCCGGCCTCGCCGCGGAGGACGCCCTCATCCGTGCGCTGACCCGGCCCGGCGACCACATCGTGCTGGGCAACGACGCGTACGGCGGAACCTACCGGCTGATCAGCCGGGTGCTGGGCGATTGGGGGATCGGCAACACCCCGGTGGACATGGCCAACCTGGACAGGGTCCGCCGTGCGGTGGCTGCGCACAAGACCCGGTTCGTGTGGGTGGAGACGCCGTCCAACCCGCTGATGAAGATCACCGACATCGTGGCGCTCGCCGACATTGCGCACGACGCCGGCGCCCTCCTGGTCGTCGACAACACCTTCGCGTCCCCATACCTGCAGAACCCGCTCGCCCTGGGTGCCGACGTGGTGGTCCACTCCACCACCAAGTACATTGGCGGCCACTCCGACGTGGTGGGTGGCGCCGTCGTGGTCAAGGACGAGGAATTGGCGGAGAAGATCGGCTTCGTCCAGTTCGCGGTGGGGGCCGTGTCCGGCCCCATGGACGCCTTCCTGACCACCCGCGGCCTCAAGACGCTGGGCGTCCGGATGGACCGGCACAGCGAGAACGGGCAGGCCGTAGCCGAATGGCTGCTGGAACGCCCCGAGGTGGAGGCCGTCCTCTACCCGGGCCTGCCGAACCACCCGGGCCACGAGCTCGCCAAAAGGCAGATGCGCAAGTTCGGCGGCATGGTGTCCGTGCAGTTCAAGGGCGGTGAAGCTGCCGCCCGCAAGGTGGCCGAGTCCACGTCCGTGTTCACTCTGGCGGAGTCGCTGGGCGGCATCGAGTCGCTCATGAACTACCCCTCCGAGATGACCCACGCCTCCGTCAAGGGCACCGAGCTGGCCGTCCCGGTCAACCTGCTGCGGCTCTCATGCGGCATCGAGGACAAGGAAGACCTGATCGCAGACCTGGACCAGGCGTTCACCTCCATCCCGTAGCCCACCCCCCGCGGGATGCCACTCACCTCCATCCCGTAGCCCACCCCCGCGAGATGCCACTCACCTCCATCCCGTAGCCCACCCCCGCGAGATGCCACTTAATAGCAATGGTTGCGACCCGGACTGCCGTTAAGTGGCATTTCGCGGGAACCCTAGCTTTCTTGAAGAAAGTCAGCTAGCGTTCCCGTATGCCTCTTCGATCTGACTGGTCCCAACGCAGCTGCAGCATGGCCCGCGGCCTGGACATCCTGGGCGACCCCTGGAGCATCCTGGTGCTGCGCGAGGTCTTCTTTGGCAACGGGCGCTTCGACGCCATGAAGGACCGGCTGGAGGTGGCGGATTCCGTCCTCACCAAGCGCCTGGCAGGCCTGGTTGAGTCCGGACTGCTGGAGAAGAAGGCATATGACGACGGCGGCCGCACCCGCCAGGAGTACGTCCTCACCACCAAGGGTGAGGACGCGCTCCCGGTCCTCAACGCGGTCACCATCTGGGCGGAGAAGCACCTGCCCGCGCCCTCGGACCAGGCGCACCTCCACGTCATCCACACCGGCTGCGGCAAACCCACTACCTCGGCAGACACCTGCACGGAATGCGGGGAACGGCTGACGGCGGCGAACACCAGTTGGCACAGCCGGGCCAGGTCGGAGCATCCCATCCCGTTGTCCACCGCGTCCGGAAAAGAAACTGCGGCATGAGCACCGTGCCGGAGGAAGCCCGCGAAGTTCCTGCTGGTTCTGCTGCCCTTCCCTCACCGCCACGTAAGCGCATGCGCCTGCATCCTGCCTGGATCGTTGCCGCCGTGGCGTTCCTGGCACTCGTTGGGGCGGCCGGATTCCGCGCGGCGCCTGGTGTCCTCATGGTCCCGCTCCAGCAGGAGTTCGGCTGGTCCACCACCGTGCTGTCCGCGGCCGTGAGCATCAACCTGGTGCTCTTCGGCCTGACCGCCCCGTTCGCCGCCGCCCTGATGGAACGGTTCGGCGTCCGGGCCGTCACCGCAACAGCCCTGGTGCTGATCGGCATGGGCAGTGCCTTGACCGTGCTGGTGAACCAGTCCTGGCAGATCCTGTTGACGTGGGGGCTGCTAATCGGCCTGGGGACCGGTTCCATGGCCCTTGTCTTTGCCGCCACGGTCGCCAACACCTGGTTCACCAGGAGCCGCGGTTTGGTGATCGGCATCCTCACCGCCGGCAGCGCGGCCGGACAGCTGGTCTTCCTGCCCTTCATCGCCATGCTCGCCCAGGACCCCGGGTGGCGGCAGGCCTCCCTGCTGATCGCCGCCGGTGCGCTCGCCGTGGTTCCGCTGGTGCTGAAGTTCCTCAAGAACTCACCGGCCGAGGCGGGGGTCCTGCCCTACGGCGAGAAGCCGGCCGGCGTGGCCGCCCAGCCGCCGGAAACCGCAACGGTTCCGGGTGGCCGCCCGCGTGCCAACGCCGCGGTCCGCGCCCTGCAGGTGCTGCGCCGCGCCAGCAAGGTCAGGACCTTCTGGGCGCTTGCAGCCGGGTTCGCCATCTGTGGCGCCACCACCAACGGCCTGATCGGCACCCACTTCATCCCCTCCGCCCACGACCACGGCATGCCGGAAACCACGGCAGCGGGGCTGCTTGCCGTCGTCGGGATTTTCGACATCATCGGAACCATCGCCTCCGGCTGGCTGACCGACCGCTTCAACCCCCGCATCCTGTTGGCCGTCTACTACCAGTTCCGCGGCATCGGCCTGCTGGTGCTTCCGCTGCTGCTGAACGCCGAGGTGCAGCCCAGCATGATCGTGTTCGTGGTAATTTACGGCCTGGACTGGGTGGCCACTGTTCCGCCCACGGCTGCCATCTGCCGGGAGACGTTCGGTGCGGACGGCAGCGGCGGAGCCGGCAGCGGCCTGAGCAGTGTGGGACCTGTGAGCAGTGCGGCACAGGACAGTCCCCGCCGCCAGCCGCCGCTAGGCTGGTCGGATGGAATCCCAATCATCCGTCCCCGCCCGCCCCGTCGCCCTGGTCACCGGCGTGGGGCGCCTGGCCAGTATCGGCGCCGGTATTGCCCGGCAGCTGGCCGCGGACGGCTGGGACCTGGTCCTCTCCTACTGGGCCGACTACGACGCCCGCATGCCCTGGGGGAGCGAACCCGAGGACGTTGTCAGGCTTACCGCCGAGCTTGAGGCCATCGGCGCCAAAGTGCACGTCCTGTCGGCCGACCTGCAGGACCCCGGCGTCCCGGACCGGCTGGTGGCGGAAGCTGCACAGCTGGCCGGGCCACTGCAGGGCCTGGTGCTGAGCCACGCGGAATCCGTGGATTCCGGGCTGCTGGACACCACCATTGAATCCTTTGACCGGCACTTCGCCGTGAACACCCGCGCCAGCTGGCAGTTGATTGCCGCCTTCGCACGCCAGGCAACGGACGACGGCGGCGCGATCGTTGCGCTGACCAGCGACCACACAGCGTTCAACCTTCCCTACGGTGCCTCAAAGGGTGCCTTGGACCGGATCGTGATTGCCGCCGCACGTGAACTGGGTCCGCAGGGGATCTCGGCAAACGTGCTGAACCCGGGTCCGGTTGATACCGGGTGGATGACCCCCGACGTCCATGAAGAGCTCACCGCGCAGCAGCCCACCGGCCGCCTGGGCACCCCTGCCGACGTCGCCGGGACCGTTGCGTTCCTGCTCTCACCGGCAGGCCGCTGGGTGTCGGGCCAGCTGATCAAGGCCGACGGCGGCTTCTCGGCCTGACTGGCCGGGCCGGACGTCGGCCCACGTCCCGGGTCCCCAACTAGCTCGCAGTTGTTGTCGTTATGCGTCGCCAAAACGGCAACAACTGCGAGTCAGTTGGGGGAGGGGTTAGTGGAAGGCGCCCAGGCCGGTGATGTGCCGGCCCAGGATCAGGGTGTGCACCTCGTCGGTGCCCTCATAGGTCCGTACTGATTCGAGGTTGGCGGCATGCCGCAGGGGTGAGTAGTCGGTGGTGATGCCGTTGCCGCCCAGGATGGACCGCGCCTCCCGTGCCACGGCAATGGCCTCGCGCACGTTGTTGAGCTTGCCCAGCGAGATCTGCTCGGGCCTGATGGTACCCGCGTCCTTGAGGCGTCCCAGGTGCAGGGCCAGCAGCGTGCCCTTCTGGATTTCCACCAGCATGTTCACCAGCTTCTCCTGCGTAAGCTGGTAGCCGGCCAGCGGCTTGCCGAACTGGAGCCGGTCCTGCGAGTAGGCCAAGGCCGCCTCATAGGAATCGCGGGCCGCGCCCATGGCGCCCCACGCAATGCCGTACCGGGCCTCATTCAGGCAGGTGAACGGGCCGCGCAGTCCCCGCGCTCCCGGCAGCAGGGCCTCGGGACCCAGCCGGACGTCGTTGAACACCACGTCGCACTGGATGGAGGCGCGCATGGACAGCTTCTGCGTGATGGCCCTGGCGGTCACGCCGGGGGTTCCGGCCGGCACCAGGAAACCGTGCACGCCGTCGTCCGTCATGGCCCAGACCACCATGACGCCCGCAACTGACGCCAGCCCGATCCAGCGCTTGGTCCCGTTCAGGACCCAACCGGCGTCGTCTCCGGTGCCGTCGCGCTGCGCAACTGTGGCCATGGACGCCGGGTCCGAACCCGCCGTGGGCTCGGTCAGGGCAAAACACCCAATGACCTCGCCGGCTGCCATCCGGGGCAGCCACTCCTGCTTCTGTTCTTCCGAGCCCCACGTGTGGATGGCTGTCATGGCCAGCGAACCCTGGACGGACACGAACGTGCGGATCCCGGAATCGCCGGCTTCCAGCTCCATCGCGGCAAGGCCATATTCGACGGCGGAGCGGCCGGGGCAGCCGTAGCCTTCCAGGTGCATCCCCAGCACGCCCAACTCACCCAGTTCCGTAGCCAGCTCCAGGGGGAAGACGGCGTCCTCATACCAGCGGGCTATCTCCGGCTTGATGCGCTGGCTGGTGAAATCCCGGACCTTTTGCCGGAGTTCCAGTTCCTCCGCTGACAGCAGTGAATCGAGGTTCAGGACGTCTGACAGGCCGGCCGCCGCGGCTTCAGCAGTCAATTCTTCGCCCGTCATTCGGTCACCGTCATTTCTCAACCAGGAAGTAGCCGCGGGTGGCGGGCAGGAACCGGCAGGCGGCGGCCAGCACCACGCCCAGCGCCAGCAGCACCACTCCGCTCACAAACGCGCCGCCGACGCCGAAGATCTGCGTATCGCCGTACGCCGGGTCCCACATCTGCACTGCCGAGATGAAGAACGCGGCGGTCAGCAGCAGCGCGCCCACCAGGGGGAGGATGCCGCGGAACCAGAGGTTGCGGGCCGATTCCCGCAGGGTTCCGCGGAAGTACCAGAAGCAGGCGAAGCCGGTAAGGGCGTAGTAGAAGGCGATGAACAGGCTGATGGCGCTGATGGAGTCCGCCAGCAGGTTTTCGCTCAGGAAGCTCATGGCCACGTAGTAGGCTGCCGCAGCACCGCCCATCACCTGGGTGGAGAACCCGGGGGTCTGGTTGCGCGGGTGCACCTCTGCGAACTTGGCCGGAAGGGCTCCGTGGACGCCCATGGACAGGGTGCCGCGGGCGGTGGGCAGGATGGTGGTCTGGGTGGAGGACAGCACCGAGGCCAGGACCGCGACGACGATCAGCCAGCCCCACGGCCCCAGCACCACGTCCTTCATGGCCAGGAACACGTCGTCCTTGTTCGCCTCGTTGCCCAGCCCGATGCCCTCGGAGCCCACCGTGGCGTACATCATCACCAGGAGCGCCACGGAAACGTAGATGGCCACCAGCACGAAGGCCGAGATCACGGCGCCGCGGCCGGGGGTCTTGGAGGGGTCCTCGGTTTCCTCGTTCACGGCCAGGCAGGTATCCCAGCCCCAATAGATGAACAGGGCCAACAGCGCCCCGTGCACCACGGCGCCGGGGTCGGTGAAGGCGCCCACGGGGTTGAACCACTCAAAGTCGAAGGCCTGGCCTTCTGGGGCACCCCCAACGATCCGCACCACAATGGCCAGCGCGAAAATGCCCAGGGCAATGTACTGGACGTAGGTCAGGACGCGCTGCACATGCTCGCCCAGCCGGATCCCGCGGTAGTTCACCACGGTCATCAGCACGATGAACAGAGCAACCCCGTCCCGGTGACCAGAACCTTGTTCTGCGCCAAGGACCCGTCGCCCACCAGCAGCCACAGGTATTGCCCGGCCACCTGGGCCAGGTTGGCCAGGACCACGATCCCGGCGAGCGCGACACCCCAGCCGCCCAGCCAGCCGGCCCAGGGGCCGAAGGCCTGGCGGGACCAGGTGAACGTGGTGCCGCAGTCCGGGATGGCGCTGTTGAGCTCGCGGAAGGCGTAGGCGATGAACAGGACCGGGACGAAGCCCAGCAGGAGGATCAGGGGAGTGTAGTTGCCGTTGACCGCAACGATCAGGCCCAGGGTGGCGGCCAGTGAGTACACCGGCGCGGTGGAGGCCAGTCCCAGCATCACCGAGTCGCCCAAGTCCAGGATCCCGGCCCGCAGCCCCTTGGCCGGCACCGGGGTGCCCGGTCCGCCTCCGGAGGCGCCCGTCGTCGTCATGTCCGTACTCATAGGGTGATACCTGCCTTGGTGGAGTCGGCCACCGCTGAAAGCGGCGCCGGTGCATCAATCGTGTTGGGGACGAAGCG
The DNA here is from genome assembly GCF_041877125.1 of Arthrobacter sp. E44. Lineage (NCBI taxonomy): Bacteria > Bacillati > Actinomycetota > Actinomycetes > Micrococcales > Micrococcaceae > Arthrobacter > Arthrobacter sp. E44. The sequence goes on along the minus strand of NZ_JBHDJA010000003.1, from coordinate 108,930 downwards.
GCAGAAGTAGTCCGTGACCGGTCCGTCGGATTCGCGGATGCCGCAGCCCACGGACTCGCCGTCCACCACCCAGAGCCCCAGGACGGGACGGTTGCCGTCGAAATCCGGCAGCGGGTGGTATTGCTGGTAGCACCAACCCTCGCGGCCGTACCCGCCGGGCTGCTCCAGGTTGATGCCGTCCGCGTGGATGCGGATGTTGTCGCCTTCGCGGCCGTGCAGCGGCTTGGCCACCCATTCCTTCAGCGGTCCCGGATCGGTGAGGTACGCCGGCAGCAGGTTGGGGTGGTTGGGGTAAAGGTGCCACAGCGCGGCCAGCAGGGCCTTGTTGGAGAGCAGCATCTTCCAGGCAGGTTCCACCCAGCGCGGGTTGTGGGCACGCTCCAGCAGCCGCGGGCCGAACTCCTCCTTCATCATCAGCTCCCAGGGATAGAGCTTAAAGATGGTGCTGATCAGGAAGTTGTCCAGGTCCACGAAGCGGTTCAGGTTGGGGTCCCACCCGATATCGGACATATTGATGCCGATGGTGGTCCAGCCGGCCTGGCTGGCAACATCGCGCATGTACGCGGCAGTCATCCAGTCCTCGCCGGACTCCTTAACTTCCGAATGGGCAACGTGCAAAGTGCTCATTCCCGTGCGGTACTGGAATTTCTTCCACTGCCGGATCAGGGCCTCGTGGATACCGTTCCACTGGTCCTTCTCCGGGTGGACGTCCTGCAGCCAGAACCACTGGGCCACAGCGGCTTCGATCAGCCCGGTGGGGGTGTCGGCGTTGTATTCGAGCATCTTTGCCGGCCCGCCCTGGCCGTCATAGATGAAGTCGAACCTGCCGTAGACGTCCACGTCGCCCGCCTGCAGGGATTCCGCCGCCAGTTCCAGGGCCTGCGGACCGATGCCGATGCTGCCCATGGCGCCGGTGGCCAGGAACTTGGCGGCCTCCAGGCACATCCGGTGCATGTCTTCGGCCACCACTTCGAGGGCCTCCACCTCGTCCATGGTGAATTCGTAGTACGCCGATTCGTTCCAGTACTCAATGCGGCGCCCGTCATCCGTGGTGGTGGTGGAGAAGACCAGGCCCTGTTCTTCGATCTTTTGCTTCCAGCCCGGCCGGGGCTCAGACAACATTCTCTTCATCCGTCAGCCCCCCGAAACCTTGCCGCCGCCGCTCGAACCGCTCTTGGCGCTTGACCCGAAACCGCCGCGGCTGACCGTGCCGCCCTTGCTGCTGTAGCCCGTGGAGGCCTTGGCCCCGCTGGGAACGGTCCGCGTGTAGTTGGGCGCTGTGGACCGGTTCTGGCCGATGGCCGGAACGCTGGCTCCGCGCGAGTAGAAGTACCAGGCGTAGATGCCGCCGCCGCGGCCTGCTGAGCTGTCGCAGCTCCTGTCCTCCACGCGCTCGCCGGTCTCATCGTTGAAGCACACCTGGGCGTACTCGGGATCGTCCTCGTTGCTGGCCACCACGGCCGTGATGGTGCCGGCCAGGAGGGCGGTGACGCCGAGGCCCACCACCACTGCGCGGCGCTGGGAGCGCTTCTTCCGCGCCGCAGCATTGTCGAGCTGCTTTTCCCGCTCGCGCGCAAACGGGTCCACGGGGGTGACGGGTTCGTTGAGGAGATCAGGACGCAGCTCAGGCTTGGGCACCTGCCACGGCGGCGGCTTGGCGGCGCTGCCCGCGCCGCTGGTTCCCGGGATGTTGTTAGCCCCGCTCGGCGGCCCTTCCTCCGGGTCCCCTTGCGGGATCTTCTGGTTCGAGTCCACGGCGTCCCCCTCAGTTATCCGCACGATTTGGGCGCAGCACTGCCCCCAATGCAAGTCTCGACTCAGCGTAGTCCCTGCCGGTGCCGCCTGCGAGTAGGAACGCAGTGCGGCAGCAGGGGAGAACTGCCCATGGCCGGCAGGCGGGGGTGGATCCCAAGGGGACCCTAGACTGATGCCATGGAATCAGGTTCTGTCCTTGCTGTCTGCCGCGTCCACCAGCTCCTGGGAGACCAGGGCAGCGTGGGCGTCACCGCCATCGACAAGCGCCCGGCCGATGGGCCCGTCAAGGTCCACAAGCTGGGCCTCCGCGGGGACATCCAGGCCAACAGGGCACACCATGGCGGGGAGGACCAGGCCGTCTACGCCTACTCCCAGGCCGACGCCGATTACTGGGCCGGCGCACTGGGCCGTGAGCTGCCGCCGGGCGTCTTCGGTGAGAACCTGCGGGTATCCGGCATCGAAGCCACGCACGCGGTGATCGGGGAGCGCTGGAAGGTGGGGTCCGGCGTCGAACTTGAAGTCACCTCCCCACGCACCCCCTGTGCAACGTTCCAGCGCCGGATGAAGGAGCCGCAGTGGGTGAAGCGGTTCACCGACGAGGGGAGGGTGGGGACATACCTGCGCGTCATCCGCACCGGCAGCATCCGGGCCGGCGACACCATCGAGCGGACCTTCGTCCCGCGCCACGGCATCACCATCGGCAGGTGGTTCAGTGAACCGGACGCGGAGGTCATTGCGGCCCTGCGCGGTGCAGAGGCCGACGGCGAGATCCGGCTCCAGGACGAGTACCACGTCAGGTTTGAGGTACTGCTGCGGCGGCTGGCGCGGTAGCCCGTCTTGCCCGAGTGCCGCCCACGGCGTGCTGTGTGCGCAAGCTCACCGCCGCCGTCGCCCGCTCGATTAGCGCCGCGGCGCCTGCGTGCCCTACACTTGAAACATCCCCCACTCCGGAAATCCCTTATTCCTGCCCAATTTTTGAGGCAGGACTGGCAAGTGTTGGGGCCCGCACAAGCGATGCGGGCATTTTCATAGGGAGAGCCGGCTAAAGAGAAACGCTGTACAGACTGCTGGGATAGCAGCCAAGAGATGCAGCGCGAAGTCCTGCCATGGGATTGCGAAAGCGCCGGACTTCTGTGACCGGCCGGTCAACGTTTGCCCGGCACCATCGGCACGTGTACTGCGGCTCCGCTCACCTTGGGTAGTGCCGCCTGGCCCCCTATGGATGAGGAATATCCCTATGCCCGAAAACCAGAACGAAACCACCGCTGAAGCAGCAACTGCCAGCATCGAATTCACCGAGCCCGCTGCCCCCGCAGCTGAGGTTCCTGCCGCTGAGGCCGTCGCGGCCCCTGCCGAAGCCCCCGCCGCCAAGGCGCCGGAATCCGACGAGGAAGAAGGCGTCAAGTTCGCCGACCTCGGCATCGACGCCCGCGTCCTTGCCGCCCTCCAGGATGTCGGGTACGAGAAGCCGTCCCCCATCCAGGCAGCCACCATCCCGCTGCTGCTCGAAGGCCGCGACGTGGTGGGCCTGGCACAGACCGGTACCGGCAAGACTGCAGCATTCGCAGTGCCGGCACTGTCCCGCCTGGCCGAACTCCACGACCTCAACGGCCCGTCCCGCAAGACCCAGGCCCTGGTCCTGGCCCCCACCCGCGAGCTGGCACTCCAGGTTGCCGAGGCGTTCACCTCCTACGCCAAGCACATCGATGACTTCACCGTGCTGCCCGTCTACGGCGGCTCCGCCTACGGTCCCCAGCTGGCCGGCCTGCGCCGCGGCGCCCAGGTGGTTGTGGGTACCCCCGGCCGCGTGATTGACCACATCTCCAAGGGTTCCCTGGACCTGTCCGAGCTGCAGTACCTGGTACTGGACGAGGCTGACGAGATGCTGCGCATGGGCTTCGCCGAAGACGTGGAGCAGATCTTCCAGCAGACGCCGTCGGACCGCCAGGTGGCACTGTTCTCCGCCACCATGCCCAGCCAGATCCGGCGCATGTCCAAGCAGTACCTGAATGATCCGGCCGAGATCTCCGTCAAGTCCAAGACCACCACCGGTGCCAACACCCGCCAGCGCTACCTGCAGGTCATGGGCCCGCACAAGCTGGACGCGATGACCCGCATCCTTGAGGTGGAAGAGTTCGACGGCGTCATCGCCTTCGTCCGCACCAAGATGGCCACCGAGGACCTGGCTGACAAGCTGAAGTCGCGCGGCTTCCAGGCTGCCGCCATCAACGGCGACATCCCCCAGCAGCAGCGTGAGCGCACCGTCGACGCGCTGAAGGAAGGCCGCATCGATATCCTCGTTGCTACCGACGTCGCTGCCCGCGGCCTGGACGTGGAGCGCATCAGCCACGTCATCAACTACGACATCCCGCACGACACCGAGTCCTACGTGCACCGCATTGGCCGCACCGGCCGTGCAGGCCGTTCCGGTGACGCCATCCTGTTCATGACGCCGCGGGAGAAGTACCTGCTGCGCTCCATTGAAAAGGCCACCCGCCAGCCGGTGGAGCAGATGCACCTGCCCACAGCGGAAACCGTGAACACGCTGCGCCTGGGCAAGTTCGCCGAGCGCATCACCGAGACCCTCGCCTCCGAGGACGTCTCCGCGTTCCGTGACCTCATCGCCTCCTACGAGGAAGAGCACAAGGTGCCGGCAGCAGAAATCGCTGCGGCACTGGCCGTCATGGCCCAGGGCGGCCAGCCGCTCCTGGTCAAGGAACTGCCCGCTGCTCCTGAATTCCAGAAGCGCGAGCGGTCCAAGGACGGCTTCGGCTCCCGTGGGCCGACCCGTGCACTGACCGAGGGCAACGCCACCTACCGTATCGCGGTGGGCCGGCGTCAGCGGGTCATGCCCGGCTCGATCGTGGGCGCCATCGCCAACGAGGGTGGCATCTCCTCCGCCCAGATCGGCGGCATCGACATCCGCTCCGACCACTCCCTGGTGGAGCTGCCCGCGGACCTCAGCCCTGAGCAGCTGCGCGCACTGTCCCGCACCCGGATCGGCGGCGAGCTGATCCACCTGGAGCTGGACAACGGCCGCAAGCCGTCCGGTGACCGCGGCGCCTACCAGGGCAACCGCGGTGGCGACCGTGGAGGCAACTTCAAGGGCAATGGCGGGTTCAAGAAGGAATTCCGGAAGAACGACGGCGAGCGCACCTCCGCTGACCGCGGCGGACGTTCGTACAGCGAGCGTTCCGAGCGTTCCTTCGGTGACCGCAAGCCGCGGACCGAGGGCGGCTTCAAGCCCCGCAACAAGTGGTAACCACGTTTAGCTAAGCAACACCCGGACGGGCCGGCTCATCGCGAGCCGGCCCGTCCTTTTTGTTCAGACTCTTTGCGCTAAGTAGTCTTCGTCACATCCGGGTCCGGAGGGGTCCCGCCGCCGTCGCTGCGGAGGCCTCGGGTACCGCTACATCCCTGATCTGGCGGGGATTTTGGGGGTCCGGGTTCGCCGGCCGCGCCGATTTGTTGGTGCGGAAATCTTCCGGTAGAGTATTTACTCGTTGCCCCCCTAGCTCAGTGGTAGAGCGCGTTCTTGGTAAGAACGAGGTCACCGGATCGATTCCGGTGGGGGGCTCTGAATGAGGGCCTGCGTCAAGGCGGTTTGACCGGCTTGACGCAGGTTTTTCTCATTCGTGGCGGTGTAGCTCAGTTGGTTAGAGCGCACGACTCATAATCGTGAGGTCGGGAGATCGAGCCTCCCCACCGCTACAGGCTAAGCCCCCGGGATCGCATGATCCCGGGGGCTTTCTTGTTTCCCTGATTCCCAGTAGCTTTGCAGCAGGCTGCGGATGGGGGATTCGGTGGACTTTTTCACGGCAGTGATGGATCCGTTCCGGTGGCTGGTGTCTGCCATCCTGGTGGCTTTCCATGACGGACTGGCTGCGGCAGGCATGCCGGCATCCGGTGGCTGGACGTGGACGCTGGCCATCATCGGGCTGGTCCTGGTCATCCGCGCCGCGCTGATCCCGGTGTTCCTGGCACAGGTCCGTGCCCAGCGCAGGATGCGGCTCCTGCAGCCGGAGCTGAAGGAGCTCCAAGACCGGTACAAGGGCCGGACGGACCAGGCGTCCCGGCAGGCCATGGCCCAGGAGCAGATGGCGCTGTACAAGAAACACGGCACCAACCCGTTCTCCGCCTGCCTGCCGCTGCTGATCCAGGCGCCGTTCTTCCTTGCCCTGTTCCAGGTGCTGTCCGGGATCTCCAACGCGTCGCGGCAGGGCGAAGGCATTGGGGCGCTAAGCCATGACCAGGTGCTCCAGTTCGAATCCGCCAGTATCTTTGGTGTGCCGCTGTCCGCCTCTTTGCTGCACGGCAGCGGCGGCGGTGGCCCCGCCGCCGTGGCCGTGCTCGCCGTCGCCATGATCCTGGTGATGATTGCCTGCCAGTTCCTCACCCAGAAACTCGTGGCTTCCCGGAGCTTTGCCGGGCAGGACAGCGACAACCCCCTGATGCGCCAGCAGAAGGTCCTCCTCTACGTCCTGCCGCTGGTCTTCGGCCTGGGCGGAATCTTCTTCCCCATCGGCGTCCTGGTCTATTGGACGGTCTCCAACCTCTGGACCCTGGGGCAACAGTTCCTGGTGTCCCGGGAGCCTATCCAGAACTGATGTCCAGCGGCAGAATGTCCCCATGGCGCAGCTGATCTACTCCGCAATCATGTCCCTGGACGGCTACACGGCAGACCCAAACGGGAACTTCGCCTGGTCGGCGCCGGACGAGGAAATCCACGCCTTCATCAATGACCTGGAGCGGGATGTGGGCACCTATCTTCTGGGCCGCCGGATGTATGAGGTGATGTCGGTCTGGGAAACCATGGGCACGCAGGATGACCCGGAGGTGATCCAGGACTACGCCCGCTTGTGGGCGGCAGCGGACAAGGTGGTGTATTCGACGTCGCTGGACACCGTCTCCACGCCAATGACCCGGCTGGAGCGGCAGTTCGTCCCGGACGCCGTGCAGGAGCTGAAGTCCACCAGCGCCAGGAACATCAGCATTGGCGGCCCCACCCTTGCCGCGCATGCCCTCAACGCGGGACTGGTGGATGAGTGCCAGTTGTTCATCAACCCTGTAACTGTGGGCGGCGGCCTGCGCTTTCTGCCCGACGGCTTGGACCTGAAGCTGGAACTGCTGGAAGAGCGCCGGTTCAGCAACGGTGTGGTGTACCTGCGTTACCGGACAGTGTGAATCACCGGGCCCGCTGAACCGCCGCGGCGCTGGCCCTGGGCTGGACTGCGAAGAGGGTGAACACCAAAGCCACCAGGGCTGTGACCACCAGCAGGAGCAGCCCTATCGAGTAGCTGCGCGTAGCGGCGTCGTACGTTGCCCCCATGACGAGTGGGGGAAAGTAGCCGCCCAGGCCACCCGCCGCGCTCACGATGCCACTGATGCTGCCTACCTTCCCTGCCGGTGAGAGGACGCCCACCCAGGCGAACACGCCGCCCGTCCCCAGCCCCAGCGCCGCAGCCATGGCAACGAACGTGGCACCTGCCGGGACCTCGCCGTCGGGCCGCATGTTCACCACCCAGCCCAGGACGGCCACGGCTCCAAGGGCCACCAGGACCACGGGCTTGGGGCCCAGCTTGTCCGCGAGGACGCCACCGACCGGACGGGCCAGGACGGCGGCGAGGGCAAATCCGGCGGTCCGGGCACCCGCACCGGCGGGGTCGAAGCTGTAGACATCGCGCAGGTAGGTGGGCAGGTAGGTGGCGAAGGATACAAAGCCGCCAAAGACCACGGCGTACAGGAAGCACATCTTCCAGGTGACTGAAATCCTGGCAGCATCCAGCAGCTTGGGCAGCACCGGTGCGTGGTTCGGAGCCCATTCGGGGGATTCCTTCATGAGGAACCAGACCAGCGCGGCCATGACGGCCAGGACACCGGCGATCAGCAGGTGCGTGGGAAAGTAGCCGATTCCCGCCACCAGCCGCGGATTCAGGAAGGCCGCCAGCGCCGTCCCGCCCATGCCCGCACCAAAGATGCCGGTGGCGAAGCCGCGGCGGGCGGGCTCATACCAGGAACTGACGAACGGAATTCCGACCGCGAACACCGTCCCGGCCACGCCCAGCAGCAGGCCGGCGCCCAGCACCAGCGCGAAGGAACTGAGAAGGCCGCCAATGGACACCAGGAGGATGGGAGGGATGGCGGCCAGCAGCACAAAGCTGAACATGGCCCTGCCACCGTATTTGTCCGTCAGGGTGCCCACCACGATCCGTCCCAGCGAACCGACGAACACCGGCATGGCCACCAGGATCCCCGTGGCGGCCGGTGCCAGGGCCAGGTTCTGGGTGTAGAAGGCACCCAGGGTGGCCACGGAGTTCCACGCCCAGAAACCTGCCACGGACGCCGCCGTCGCGAGCGCAAGGTTCAGCGCCCTTCCGCTAACTGGCGTTGGGGTTGTTCCGGCCACTGCTAGCTCCTCAGGAGATTGTCCAAGACGCACCGCCGGTCAGCGGTTGCGGGTATCCCTGTCCGGCGTGCCAACGGCGGACCAGCCCCGGCCCTTCGTTTCCCTGTCCCGCGAGCGGTAGACGATGTACGGGCGGAAAAGGTAGTGCAGGGGTGCCGTGAATGCGTGCACCAGGCGCGTGGACGGCCAGATGACGAACAGCGCCATGCCCACCAAGGTGTGCAGGTGGAAGGTTAACGGCGCAGCGGCCATCGCCGCGATGTCCGGCTGGAAGATGAACAGCGACCGGAACCACGGCGCCACCGTTTCCCGGTAGTTGTGCCCGTGTTCTCCCTCGAACACACTGGCCAGGGTGGTCCACAGGCCAAAGACGATGGCCGCGGTCAGCACCACGTACATGGTCTTGTCGTTCCTGGTGGTCGCCATGAAGACCGGGCCGGTGGTGCGCCGCCGGTAGATCAGCAGCGCGATCCCGCCCAGCGTTCCCACCCCGGCGATGCCGCCCACCAGCAGGGCGTTGAAGTGGTAGAACTCCTGGCTCATGCCCGCCGCCGCCGTCCAGGCCATCGGGATCACCAGGCCGAAGAAGTGCCCGGCGATGACCGCAAGCAGCCCGAAGTGGAAAAGCGGGGAGGCGATCCTCAGGAGCCGGGATTCGTAAAGCTGGGAGGACCGGGTGGTCCAGCCGAACTGGTCGTACCGGTAGCGCCACACCAGCCCGCCCACCAGCACCACCACCATGACATAGGGCAGGACGCCCCACAGGACGGTATCCCAGGCGTTGAGTACGACGGCGGGTCCCGGCTCCGCCACGGTGGACGCCTTGAGTGCGGGCATGGTCAGGCCCTCCTGACCGGCAAAAGCCGCGGGTCGTAGGGATCCAGTCCCACGCTTTCGGAGGGTGGACCGTATCCGGCCATGCGCATCACTTCCTTCTCGTCCTGGGGTGACTTCCCGGGCAAGGTGGCGCAGATGGCCGCCAGCATCGTGGCATGCGGCAGGTTGTCCCGAAGCAGCCCCAGCCGAAGCATCTCCAAGCTGGCCCGGTAACGCTTCAGCAGGGTGCGTCCGGCCGCGGAATCCACCCGGGCAGCGAATTCCAGCACCATGGGCAGGTAGTCGGGAAGTTCCCCGTCCAGGTCCACCAGGGCGCCGCTGTGCCGGTAGGCCTCCTTGAAGAAGCCCAGCACCTCACCGCGGCGCCGGGTGTCGCCATCGGTCCAGTAGCTCAAATGCAGCGCGTGCCGCCGGCCGAGATCGAACTCGCGGACATATTGGGCCTGCAGTTCCATGGGCGGGGTGGCCTCGAGAAGGTCCAGTACCGGCGCAAATGCCGGCAAAGCCCCGGGAAACTCGGACAGCGCTGCCCGGACCAGGGGAACCCGCTGCACCAGGTCCTCATCGGGATAGGACAGGCACCAGGCCGCTGCCAGGTACACCACCTGGTCGTGGCGGTTCACGGCTGGTCCTCCGCAGCGTCGAGGGTATCCGCTTCGTGCCCCTTGTCCGGGAACAGGCCGGGCGGCGCCCCGCGGCCGTCCCAGTTCAGCAGGTTCACCCTGCCCTTCAGGCCCGTCCCCGCGGAGACCTCGTCACTTGTCTGCCGGTCGCGCAGGGCGTGGAAGGTGTCCACGGCCACCGGGACGGGCCTGCCGCTCGCCTCCCCGAAGGGTGCCGAATCCTGCATGCCAGGGCCGCCGTCGAAATCCAGCGAGCAGCCCATCTCCTCCAGGTCGTGGGCCTGCTCCACGTGCGCCTTGGGAATGACGTACCGTTCGTCGTATTTGGCAATGGCCATCAGCCGGTACATCTCGTACATGGTCTGGCCGTCCATGCCCACGGCCTCGGGGATCGAGTCGTCCGGGTCGTTGCCGAGGCTGATGCCGCGCATGTAGGAACGCATGGCGGCCAGCTTCTTCAGTACGGCCGTGACCCGGTCCGCATCGCCTGCGGTGAACAGTTCCGCGAGATACTCCACCGGGATGCGCAGCGCATCAATGGCGCCAAAGAGATTGCCGTGGTCCTCGCCGTCGTGCCCCTGGTCCCGCAGCAGGTCCACAACGGGTGAGAGCGGCGGCACGTACCAGACCATCGGCATGGTGCGGTACTCGGGGTGCAGCGGGAGTGCCACTTTGTAGACCTTGGCCAGGGCGTAGACCGGCGAGCGCCGCGCGGCGTCAATCCAGTCCTCGGGGATCCCCTGGGCGCGGGCCTCGGCCTGGACGGCGGGGTCGTTCGGGTCCAGCAGCACGTCCATCTGGGCATCGTAGAGTTCCTTGGGGTCGGTGACCGCGGCCGCCGCGGTGACGGCGTCGGCGTCGTACAGGAACAACCCCAGGTACCGCAGCCGGCCCACGCAGGTCTCCGAACAGACCGTCGGCAGCCCCACCTCCACCCTTGGATAGCAGAAGGTGCACTTCTCGGCCTTGCCCGTCTTGTGGTTGAAGTAGATCTTCTTGTACGGGCAGCCGGTGACGCACTGCCGCCAGCCACGGCACTTGTCCTGGTCCACCAGCACAATCCCGTCCTCCACCCGCTTGTAGATCGCGCCGGAGGGGCAGGACGCCATGCAGGACGGGTTCAGGCAGTGCTCGCAGATCCGCGGCAGGTAGAACATGAACGTCTGCTCGTAGGCGAACTTGATCTTGTCCTCGGACTCGCGCCGCACCTTCTCCACGATCGGGTCCAGGTGGCCGTTTTCGGCGGAGCCGCCCAGGTCGTCGTCCCAGTTCGCGGACCACGTGATTTTCGTGTCTTTGCCGGTGATCAGGGACTTGGGCCGGGCCACCGGGAAGTCGTCACCCAGCGGCGCGTCCACGAGGGTCTTGTAGTCGTAGGTCCACGGCTCGTAGTAGTCCTTGAGCTCGGGCTGGACGGGGCTGGCGAAGATCCCCAGGAGCTTCTTCACCCGGCCCCCGGCTTTCAGCACCAGCTTGCCGCGCTTGTTCAGCACCCAGCCGCCGTGCCACCTCTCCTGGTCCTCATAGCGGCGCGGATACCCCTGCCCGGGCCGGGTTTCCACGTTGTTGAACCAGACGTACTCGGTGCCCGCACGGTTGGTCCAGGCCTGCTTGCAGGTCACGGAACAGGTGTGGCAGCCGATGCATTTGTCCAGGTTCATCACCATGCCCATTTGAGCCATGACACGCATCAGTACTGCACCTCCTGGGAACGACGGCGGACGGTGGCAACCATGTCGCGCTGGTTCCCGGTGGGGCCGAGGTAGTTGAACGCGTAGGCCAGCTGGGCGTAGCCGCCGATCAGGTGCGAAGGCTTGACCAGCAGCCGGGTCACCGAGTTGTGGATGCCGCCGCGCCGTCCCGTGGCTTCGGACTTCGGTACGTCGATGGTGCGTTCCTGTGCGTGGTGGACGTAGACCACGCCGGCCGGCATCCGGTGGCTGACGATCGCCCGGGCCACCAGGACCCCGTTGATGTTCAGGCACTCCACCCAGTCGTTGTCCTTGACCTGGATCGCCTCGGCGTCGGCGGGGCTCATCCAGACAGTGGGGCCGCCGCGGGAGAGCGAGAGCATGAGCAGGTTGTCCTGGTATTCGGAGTGGATGGACCACTTGGAATGCGGCGTCAGGTACCGGACCACCACTTCCAGCTCCCCATTCCGGCCCAGTTTGGGTTCGCCGAAGAGCCGGTGCATGTCCAGCGGCGGCCGGTAGATGGGCAGCCCCTCGCCGATGTCCGTGATCCAGTCGTGGTCCAGGAAGAAATGCATCCGCCCCGTCAGGGTATGGAAGGGCTTGAGCCGTTCGATGTTGATGGTGAACGGGGCGTAGCGCCGGCCGCCCGTTTCGGAGCCTGACCATTCCGGCGACGTGATCACGGGGACCGGTCCGGCCTGGGTCTGGGCGAAGGTGATGAACTTTTCCTCGGAGCCCTCGGACAGGTCCGCCAGCTTCCTTCCGGTGCGGACTTCGAGGTCTTTGAAGCCCTGCACGGACAGCGCACCGTTGGTGGTGCCGGAGAAGGCCAGGATGGCCTCGGCCATTTTCGCGTCGGTGTCGATCGCCGGCCGCCCGTCCGCTGCGCCGCCGAGCATCACGCCGTTGGAACGGCTGAGCCGCTCCAACGGGCCGGCGAGTTTGTACGTGACGTTCTTGACGGTGAAACCGAGCTTGTCGGCCAGGGGCCCGACGGCGGCGAGCTTGTCCGCGATGGCCGTGTAGTCCCGCTCCACCACCGAAAAGGCGGGCATGTTCTGGCCCGGTACGGCGGGAATGTCCGTGTCACGCCAGTCCCGCACGATCCCCCCGGGTTGAGCCAGCTGGCCGGGAGTGTCGTGCATCAGCGGCACGCTGACCAGGTCTTTCCGGACGCCCAGGTGGGCCTTGGCGAGCCGGGAGAATTCCCTGGCCAGCAGGTGGAAGGTGTCAAAGTCGGTCTTGGTTTCCCAGGGCGGGTCGATCGCAGGGCTGAACGCATGCACGAACGGGTGCATGTCCGTGGAGGAAAGGTCATGCTTTTCGTACCAGGTGGCGGCGGGGAACACGACGTCGGACAGCAGCGTGGTGGAGGTCATCCGGAAGTCGGCGGAGACCAACAGATCCAGCTTTCCCTCCGGTGCCGTCCCATGCCAGGCCACCTCCCGGGGCTTGAGCTCCTCCGCGCTGTCCGGGCCCAGGACGTTGTTGTGGGTTCCCAGCAGGTTCCGGAGGAAGTACTCGTTGCCCTTGGCGGATGAGCCGAAGAGATTGGACCGCCACAGCACCAGGGTGCGCGGCCAGTTCCGCGGCGCGTCCACATCCTCGATGGCCGGGTTGAGGGAGCGGTTCTTGAGGGAATCGGCAATGTAGGACGGCGCATCAGCTGCGGTGCCCGCGGCGACGGCGGCCTCCGCCTCATCCGCCACGTCCAGCGGGCTACGGTCGAACTGGGGGTAGAAGGGCATCCAGCCAAGCCGGGCGGACTGGGCGATGGCATCCGCCGTATGCATGCCGTCCAGCTTTCCCGTGGACAGCGGGGACTTCAGGGCATCGGCCGAGTAGCCGTCCTGCCGCCACTGGTCGGTGTGCATGTACCAGTAGCCGGTGCCGATCATGGTCCGCGGCGGCCGGGACCAGTCCAGCGCGTTGGCCAGGGATACCCAGCCAGTGACGGGGCGGGTCTTTTCCTGGCCCACATAGTGCGCCCAGCCGCCGCCGTTGCGCCCCATGCAGCCGGTAAGCATCACCAGTGCCAGCACGGCGCGATAGGTCGTGTCGCCGTGGAACCACTGGCAGATGCCCGCGCCCATAATGATCATGGACCGGCCCTGCGACTGCTCGGCATTGCGGGCGAACTCACGCGCTACCCTGATGCAGGCCTGCGCCGGAACGCTGGTGATCTCCTCCTGCCACGCAGGCGTGTAAGGGGTGGCGGCGTCGTCGTATCCCTCGGCCCACGTGCCGGGAAGGCCCTGACGGCCCACGCCGTACTGGGCCAGCATGAGGTCGAACACCGTGGTGACCAGATGGCCGTCGACCTCCAGGACCGGGACACCCCGGCGCAGGATGCTGCCCCCGCCGCCTGCATCCTCGAAACAGGGGAGCAGGATTTCGGCGCTCTGCGTGGACACTTCCTTGAGGGAAAGGGCGGGCTCGATCCCTTCGAGGTCCAGGTTCCACTTGCCCTCCCCGCTAGGCGAATAGCGGAACCCCATGGACCCGTTGGGAACGGCGGCCCGGGCCGCCGCCTTGTCGTACAGGACAGTGCGGAACGCTGCATCCTCGGCCAGCGACTCACTGGGGACGTCCAGGGCGGTGAGGAATTTCGACGGCGTGAGGGCGCCGTCGTCGTTCTTCTCCAGCCTGACCAGGAAGGGAAGGTCGGTGTACTGCTTCACGTAGTCGGCGAAGAACGGCACCTGCCGGTCGACGAAGAATTCCTTCAGCATCACGTGGCCCATGGCCATCGCCAGTGCTGCGTCCGTCCCCGCCTGGGCGGGAAGCCATTCGTCGGCGAACTTGGTGTTGTCCGCATAGTCCGGACTGACCGTGACCACCTTGGTGCCGCGGTACCGGACCTCGGTCATCCAGTGCGCATCCGGCGTGCGCGTCACCGGAACGTTGGAGCCCCACATCATCAGGTAGCGGGCGTCCCACCAGTCCCCGGACTCGGGAACGTCGGTCTGGTCCCCGAACACCTGGGGGCTCGCGACGGGAAGATCGGCGTACCAGTCGTAGAAGGAGGTCATCACCCCGCCGATGAGCTGGATGAAGCGGGTGCCCACGGCGTGGGAGACCATGGACATGGCCGGGATGGGCGAAAAGCCGGCGCACCGGTCCGGCCCATAGGCCTTGATGGTGTTCACGTGGGCGGCGGCGGCGATCTCGATGGCCTCCTGCCAGGACACGCGTACCAGGCCACCCTTGCCGCGGGCCTGCTGGTAGCGGCGCCGCCGCTCCGGGTCGGCGGCTACTTCGGCGAACGCCAGCACGGGGTCGCCCAGCCGGGACTTGGCTTCCCGGTACATTTCCACCAGGACGCCCCGGGCGTAGGGGAAACGGACCCGGGTGGGGGAGTAGGTGTACCAGGAAAAGGCTGCCCCGCGCGGGCAGCCCCGTGGCTCATACTCCGGGCTGTCGGCCCCTACGGAGGGGTAGTCTGTCTGCTGCGACTCCCATGTGATGATGCCGTCCTTGACGTACACCTTCCAGGAGCACGAACCCGTGCAGTTCACCCCATGCGTGGAGCGCACCACCTTGTCGTGGCTCCAGCGGTCGCGGTAGAAGATGTCGCCCTTGCGGCCGCCCTCGCGGAACACCGCCCTGCCGTCATCCGTCTGCTCCCACCTCGTGAAGAAACGGCCCAGCTTCAACATCGCTTCTGATGCGGGTCCATCTAACCCCGCATGGGGTCCGGCAGCCATGCCCCCAAGCTAGGTGGCTTCCGGAAACCGTGGACAGGGCACAAAGCCCCTGTTCAGCACCACGTCGCTTCTGTATGCCGGTGCCTTGCGGGCAGAATGGGTGCATGACACGCATCGCCATCATTGGCGGCCACGGGAAAGTGGCCCTCCTCCTGTCCGAACTGCTCACCGGCGAGGGCCACTCCGTGACCTCGTTCATCCGAAACCCGGACCATGCCGACGACGTCACAGCCACCGGCGCCACGCCGTCGGTCCTGGACGTGGAGAATTCCACGACGGCGGCCATCGCCGACGCGCTCGCCGGGCACGACGCCGTGGTCTGGTCCGCGGGTGCCGGCGGCGGCAGCCCGGAGCGGACCTACGCGGTGGATCGGGATGCGGCCATCCGCTCCATGGACGCCGCCGCCCAGGCCGGGGTGGACCGGTATGTCATGGTGTCCTACTTCGGCGCCGGCAGGGACCACGGGGTGCCGGAGGACAGCAGCTTCTTTGCGTATGCCGAAGCGAAAGCGGCTGCTGACGAGTACCTCCGCGGCACCAAGCTGGCCTGGACCATTCTTGGCCCCGGCGCACTGACGGACAACCCCGGAACGGGACGGATCGACGTCGACCCCTCGCCGGAAGGGGAACGGGAAACTTCCCGGGCAAACGTGGCGATCGTGGCGGCGGCAGTGCTGGACCTGCCGCAGACCGCCGGCCGCACCATCGAGTTCCGCGACGGCACCCTGCCGGTGGCCGCGGCCCTGGAACCGCGCCCCTAGCCTCCTAAGGCGTCCGAAGCTCCAGGTCCAGCGAGTTCCTTTCCACGTAGTCCAGGGCGCAGCGCACGGCGCCTACCGTCACGATGGAATCACCCAGCGGGGACACCGCCACCCGTGCAGGGGTGGCGGTGAACTCGTGCAGGCGCTCGCTGATGGGCGCCAGGAGGACGTCCGCCGAATCCGCCACGCCCCCGCCAATCACCACCAGTTCGGGGTTAAGCATGGTGGCCACAGTGCCCACCACCCGTGCCATCCTGTCCGCCAGCCGGTCCAGGATGCCCAGGGCCACGGAGTCCCCTTGGGATGCTGCGGCGAAGACCTGCTCGGCCTCCACGCGCGCCGGCCGGAGGTCGCGGAGGGCGGTGGGCGTGTCCGTGGCCAGTGCCTCGGCTGCCCAGGTCCTGGCCAGATGGGCGATGCCGTAGGTGTCACCCACGCCTTCCACCAGGTTCAGGTAGGCAAGTTCGCCGGCACTGCCGCGGCTTCCGTGCACCAGCCGGCCGCCTTCCAGGATGCCGGATCCCAGCCGTTCGCTGGCCAGGATCACCACCACGTCGTCGACGCCGGCAGCCGCCCCCTGCCAGCGGTCGCCAAGGGTGGCAAGGTTGGCGTCGTTTTCCAGCAGCACCGTCCACCCGCGGGTCTCCTTGAGGGCCGGCCGCAGCCCGAGGTCGAACAGTCCCCAGAACTTTTGCGTGGCAACCACGTCCCCGTGCCGGTCCACCGGTGCTGCCACCCCGGCGCACACGGCCAGCACCTGTTCAGGCCCGGTTCCCGCGGACTGCAGCGCCGCCATGGCCACGCCGTCAATGAAGGCGATGCGTTCCTTCGAGCCGACGTCACCAGCTTGGAAGGGGCGGCTGGAGCGGCCAAGGGTCATGCCCCGGAGATCGGAAACCACCACGGTGACCTTGGAGTAGCCGATGTCCATGCCCAGGACCACGCCCGCCCGCCCGTCGAGTTCGAACCGGCGGGCGGGACGGCCCTTCTGGTACCCCCCGAACTCGCGCTGGTTCTCCAGCTCCAGGATCCAGCCGCGCCGCACCAGGTCCTCGCAGACGGCAATGGTGGTGGCACGGGTGAGTCCTGTGGCGGCCATGACATCCGTGACCGTCACTGCCGCCGTCGTCCGCATGAATTCCAGGACCGCGCCGGCGCTGACGCGCCGCAGCAACTGGGGGGTCGCCGGAACTGGTTCGGGCATGCTGTTGACCTTCCTGTGCAAATCACCAGATAATACTTGAGGAAGTAAATTTAGGCTCAATATAAATATAACCGCACTGAAGAAGAGGGTTAGTCCTTGTCCACCACTGCCACCCTGGCAACCCTGTCCGACTCTGACCGTCTGGCCGACCCCAACTGGTGGCGCCAGGCCTCCGTCTACCAGATCTACCCCCGCAGCTTCGCCGACTCCAACGGAGACGGCATCGGCGACCTCAAGGGCATCACCGCCAAGGTCCCGTACCTGAAGTCGCTGGGAATCGACGCCGTCTGGCTGAGCCCGTTCTACCCGTCAGCGCTCGCCGACGGCGGCTATGACGTTGACGACTACCGTGACGTCGACCCCAAGCTGGGCACGCTGGCCGACTTCGACGAGATGGCGAAGGCACTGCACGACGCCGGCATCAAGCTCATCGCGGACATCGTCCCCAACCATTCGTCCAACCGGCATCAGTGGTTCCAGGAAGCACTGGCCTCGCCCAAGGGCTCCCCGGCCCGGGACCGCTACATCTTCCGTGACGGCAAGGGCCCCAACGGCGAGTTCCCGCCGTCGGACTGGGACTCCGTGTTCGGCGGACCGGCCTGGGAGCGCATCACCGAACCGGACGGCACCCCGGGCCAGTGGTACATGCACATCTTCGCGAAGGAACAGCCGGACCTGAACTGGTCCAACCGCGAGATTCGTGACGACTTCCTCAAGACCCTGCGTTTCTGGTCGGACCGGGGCGTGGACGGCTTCCGCGTTGACGTGGCACATGCCCTCACCAAGGACCTCACCGAGCCGCTGCTGTCCAAGCTGGAACTGAGCGCCGCCAACACCGGTGTGGACGGATTCGACGACGGCACGCACCCCTTCTGGGACCGCGACGAAGTGCACGAGATCTACGCCGAATGGCGCGAGGTGTTCAACGAATACAACCCGCCCCGCACCGCCGTTGCCGAAGCCTGGGTGCACGCCACCCGCCGCGCCCGCTACGCCAGCCCGCAGGGACTGGGCCAGGCCTTCAACTTCGACCTGCTGCAGGCCGACTTCGATGCCGCCGAATACAGGGAAATCATCACCCGCAACCTTGCCGAGGCCGCTGCCACCGGCGCCTCCTCCACGTGGGTGTTCTCCAACCACGACGTGGTGCGCCACGCCACCCGCTATGGCCTGCCCCAGGTGGCCAAGGAAAAGGCCGGCGCCAAGGGCCAGGACGGCAAGGACTGGCTCCTCGCCGGAGGCCCCAAAGACCAGCTGGACGTTGAGCTCGGCGAACGCCGCGCCCGCGCCGCCACCCTCCTGATGCTCGCCGTGCCCGGATCCGCCTACCTGTACCAGGGAGAGGAACTGGGCCTGCAGGAAGTTGCCGATATTCCCGAATCGGAGCGGCAGGACCCGTCCTTCTTCCGCAACAAGGGCGTGGAGATCGGCCGCGACGGCTGCCGCGTGCCGCTGCCCTGGAAGGTGGAAGGCACCTCCTTCGGCTTCGGCGACGGCGGCTCCCACCTGCCCCAGCCGGATTGGTTCAGCAAGTACGCCGTGGAGGCCCAGGACGGAACGGAAGGCTCCACCCTGGAGCTCTACCGCAAGGCCCTGAAGCTCCGCCGGGAGCTGCTGACGGACGAGGACCTCGAATGGGTTGAAAACGGCGGCCCGGACGTCCTGCACTTCAAGCGCCCCAACGGCTGGCAGTCGGTGACCAACTTCGGCACCACCGCCGTGGACCTTCCCGCCGGGACCGTCCTGGTCAGCAGCGCTCCGCTGGAGGACGGCAAGCTGCCGGCCAACACCACCGCCTGGCTGCGGGACTGATGCAGGAAGTCATTTACGGCTGCATGGGCCTGGGCGGCAGCTGGTCTGGGGAACCGCATGAAGCTCGCCATGTGGACCAGGCCGCCGCTGCCGTCCAGGCCGCCCTGGACGCAGGCATCACCCTGTTCGACCACGCTGATATCTACCGCAGCGGAAAGTCCGAGGCGGTGTTTGGTGAGGTTCTGGCCGGCACGCCGGGCCTGCGGGAGCGCATCCGGCTGCAGACCAAGTGCGGCATCCGGCTGAACGAACGCGGCCTGCAGACCCACTACGACCTGAGCCGGGACGCCATCCTGGAGCGGGTCAACGGCAGCCTTAAACGGCTCCGGACCGACTACGTGGATATCCTCCTGCTGCACCGCCCGGACCCCCTGGCGGACCCGGCGGAGGTGGCGTCCGCCGTCGGGCAGCTCATGGCTGAAGGCAAGGTCCGGCAATTGGGCGTGTCCAACATGTCCGCGGTGCAGATCGAGGTGCTGCAGGACCGGCTGGAGACGCCCGTGGTGGCCAACCAGCTGGAAATGAGCCTGCTCAAGCGGGCCTGGCTGGAAAGCCAGGTGCTGGTCAACCACCCGGAACACCTGGACTACAGCTTCCCGCACGGCACCGTGGAATACTGCACCCGCAACAACATCAGCCTGCAGGCCTATGGTGCGCTGGCCCGCGGCGCCTACACGGGAGCTGAGCCGGAGAACCCCGGCTCAGCCGAGGCGGCCACCGCGGAACTGGTGGCCCAGCTGGCGGGGGAGTACGGCGCCACCGGCGAGGCTATTCTCCTGGGGTGGCTGATGAAGCATCCCGCCGGAATCGCGCCGGTGATCGGCACGGTCAACCCCGACCGGATCCGGGCCTGCAGCGACGCAGCGAGGGTGGCCCAGGCCCTGACCCGGGCTGACTGGTACAAACTCTGGGTCACGGCCCGCGGGAGCAACATCCCCTGACCCTCCCAACTGACTGGCAGTAGTTGTCGTTTTGGAGCTCCAAAACGACAACTACTGCCAGTTGCTTTCCCCTCCCGCCCAGTCATATCCCGTTTAGTTCGTATTGAACCTCACAAGCGGGCCGTTTTCTTCGCCGTGCCGCTTCCGGGCCGGATACTGTAGAAAGCATGACGTCTACCATCGCCGCCGAAACCGTTAGGCCGGAACGCAATATCCCCGCCGAGATCGCCCGCTCCTGGCTGCTGGTCAATGCCATGAAGCCGGAACTCTTCGACCAGTCGGCCGTTTCCCGCGCGGACTCGATCATCCTGGATATTGAAGACGCCGTGGACCCCTCGCAGAAGGACCAGGCCCGGAACAACGTCATCGACTGGCTTACCGCCGGCGGCAAGGCCTGGGTCCGGATCAACGACGCCACCAGCCCGTTCTGGGCTGATGACCTCGCCGGACTGCGCGGCACCCCAGGGCTGCTGGGCGTCATGCTCGCCAAGACCGAATCCGCGGACCAGGTGACCGAGAGCTACCACCGCATGGACGGCAAGACGCCCGTCATCCCGCTCGTGGAATCCGCCCTCGGCATCGAGGAAGCCAACCACATCGCCAAGGCCCAGGGCGCGTTCCGACTTGCCTTCGGCTCCGGCGACTTCCGCCGGGACACCGGCATGGCCGCCACCCCGGAAGCCATGGCCTACCCCCGCGCCAAGCTCGTGGTCGCCAGCCGCGTCGGCAACCTGCCGGGCCCCATCGACGGCCCTACCGTCGGCACCAACCACCCCATCCTGCGCGAGCAGACCGGCATCACCGTGATGATGGGCATGACCGGCAAGCTCTGCCTGGCGATCGACCAGACCCCGGTCATCAACGAGGTCATCAGCCCCACGCCGTCCGACGTCGCCTGGGCCACCGACTTCATGAACGACTTCGAGGCCAACGGCCGCGTCATCCGTGATGGCTCCGACCTGCCCCGCCTGGGCCGCGCCGAGAAGATCATGAAGCTCGCGGTAGCCTTTGGGGTGCAGCCCGCGCTGTAACACCCCCACATACATCAGGAGACCCCGTTGACCGATACACGCTATCTGGTCCACGGGGTCTTTTGGGAGGGCCCGCCGGCTGTCCAGCCCGCGGAACCCGATAAGACAGCGGACGACGGCGGCGGCCCGGTTCTGCGCCTCCAGTCACCGGAGGGGGAGTTCCGGGAGATCGCCCTGCGCCGGGGACACCGGCTCGGCTTCCAGGTGGCGGAGCCCGGCAGGTTCTGCCTGGGCCATGTGCAGATGCGACAGGCCGGCTCGCGCAGCCACGTTCTCTGTGCCTCCGCTGCTCCGGCCATCCGGGGAAAGCAGTGCGAGCGGTGCTTCATACTGGACGAGTCGCGGCTGATGCACGACTTCCACCGCGGCGGCCGCGTCACTCCCGGCCTGCGGGACTACCTGATGCAGGAACACTGGCTCTACGTGGCAACCTTTGGCGGCGGCGCCACCAAGGTGGGGACGGCGTCCGGCCCGCGGAAGTGGAACCGGCTCGCGGAGCAGGGGGCCGCGGTTGCGCGCTATGTGGCCCGGGCGCAGGACGGCCGGGTGGTGCGGATCCTTGAGGACCTGGTGACGGCCGACGTCGGGCTGACGCAGCAGGTGCGGTCCGCGGCCAAAGCCGAAGCACTGCTGCAGCCGCTCCCAGCCACGGCGTTGGACGCCGTCAATGCCCGTGCCGTCGGTGACGTTCGAGCACTCCTGGCGCGCACCGCCGTCGACGGTTTCGAACCTGTCGATGAGCAGTGGAGCAGGCCCGCGCATGCTGATGCCCTGTATGGGGATGCCATCTTTGGAAACAAGCTCCGCCATGCATACCCGCACGCCCTGGAGGCGGGGCAGCACGGGTTCGGCATTGCTGCCTTGAGCGGCGCGAACGCCTTGGCCCGGTTGGACGGCTCGGACGCGGATTTTGTGGTTAACCTGACCCAACTGGCCGCCCGCACGATTGTCCTGGGTGACTTTGTTTCGGAGGTGCCCGCAGTGCAGGAAGCCCTGTTCTGACTCAGCCCGGGCCTCCGGACACGGCCGGTAGACTTGGACGGTGCTGAACGAATTTTGGGCCACTGCGCCGACCCGCTACAAAGTCCTGGTTTTCAGCGCGATGGGCCTGATCGCCGTCGGTATCATTCTCAACCTCATCGGCAACACTGGTGGCAACCAGGGACTTGCCATGGCGTCCCTGCCGCTGATCGGGCTGGGCCTGGTCCTGCATGTCGTCGGCCTCGTGGTCCGCGGCCAGGCCATCCGCCGGAACCTCCGCCGGTAGCGGGCGCCAAAAACCGCGGCGGGCCTTTTCTAACGGCCAAGACGCGGACGATAGGCTGGAATCCATGACTATCAATCCGGATCTGCAGGGCCGAAGCTACCCTGCCGCAGAGGTGTACGACGTTGGCCGCGAGAAAATCCGCGAGTTCGCCCGCGCCGTGAAGGCCACCCACCCTGCACATTTCGACATCGACGCAGCCAAGGCGCTGGGCCACAGCGACCTGGTGGCGCCCCCCACCTTCGCCATCATCATCGCCCAGCGCGCCGACGCCCAGCTCATCCAGGATCCGGAAGCGGGTATCGACTTCTCCCGCGTGGTCCACGCAGACCAGCGCTTCACCCACCACCGGCCCATCATTGCCGGCGACCGCCTGGTGGCGGAACTCCACGTGGACGGCGTCCGGGCCATGGGCGGCGGTGCCATGATCACCACCCGCTCGGAGATCTTCGCCCTGGGTTCCGGCGACTCCCGGGAACCCGTCACCACCACCACGTCATCCATCCTGGTCCGCGGAGAGGGACAGTAGCCATGAGCCTCAGCATCCACGAACTCAGCCCCGGCCAGGAGATCGGCAGCCGTACCATCGAGGTGACCCGTACAGACCTGGTGAAGTACGCCGGCGCTTCCGGTGACTTCAACCCCATCCACTGGAACGAAGCCTTCGCCACCAGCGTGGAACTGCCGGGCGTGATCGCCCACGGCATGTTCACCATGGGCTCAGCCGTCCAGCTGGTGACTGACTGGGCAGGCGACCCCGCCGCCGTCGTCGATTTCCAGACCCGCTTCACCAAGCCCGTCCTGGTCACGGACACCACCGGGACCGACCAGCCCGGAGCCAGCATCGAGGTCAGCGGCATCATCGGGAAGCTCGACGCTGAAGCCAACACGGCGCGTATCGACCTCACAGTGGTCTCCGCCGGGCAGAAAGTCCTGATGAAGGCCCAGGCCCTCGTCAAGCTGTCCTAAGCTGCACCTTTTGACCACTCCTGCAGGAACCACCGCCACCGCCGCGCAAGTCACCGCCTGGCGCAACGCCGTCGTCATTGCCTACGGGGCCAGCGGCCTGGCCTTTGCCTCCTGGGTCTCCCGGTTGCCGGCCATCCGGGACGCGCTGGACCTCAGCCCTGGCAACGTGGGCATCATCCTGCTGTGCATGACGCTGGGCTCGTTCGCTTCCGTGTCCATGTCGGGGCTGATCGTGCTGCGGCTGGGCTCCAAGCGGACCATCCGCACCGGCAGCATTGTGGTGGGTGCCGGGCTGCTGACCACCGGTTTTGGCACAACTGTGCTGGCAAACCCGGTGGCCACAGCCGTCGGCCTGGCCATCATCGGCCTGGGTACCGGGAGCTGGAACACTGCCTCCAATGTGGAGGGCGCGGCGGTGGAACGGGCCGTGGGGAGGCACATCATGCCCCGGCTCCATGGGGCGTTCAGCCTGGGAACGGTAGCCGGGGCGGGGCTGGGTGCGCTGGCTGCGGCCGTGTCCCTGCCCGTGTTCTGGCACTTGGCAGCGGCAGGGGCGGTGGTGGCTGTTTCGGTGGCGACGGCTGCGTCCTGGTTCCGTGCCGATACTACGCCGGTGCCGGGCGAGCGCAGCTACTCCCCGGACAATTTCGAGGACCCCACTACAGGACCCATCCCCGTGATTCCTGCCGCGGGCACGGCGGAGGCACCGCTGGACAACAAGCGCAGGATCGCCCAGGCCTGGCGGGAGCGGCGGACCCTGCTGCTCGGGGTCCTGGTGCTGGGCCTTGCACTGGCTGAAGGCGCCGCGGGGGACTGGGTGGCCCTGGGGCTGGCGGACGGCCACGGGCAGAGCGATGCCGCCGGTGCTGCCGGTTATGGCCTCTTTGTCACGTTCATGACCATCGGGCGCTTTGCCGGGACGGTGCTGCTCGATAAGTTCGGCAGGGTCCCGGTGATGCGGTGGTGCGCCGCGATGGCCGTGGTGGGCCTTGGCATCTTCGTCTTCGCCCCGGCGCCGTGGCTCGCCTACGTTGGGCTGGCGGCCTGGGGCCTGGGCGCCTCCCTGGGCTTTCCAGTGGGCATGTCCGCTGCGGCCGACGATCCCGCCAAAGCCGCCGCCCGGGTATCGGTGGTATCCACCATCGGGTACGGGGCGTTCCTGTGCGGGCCGCCGCTGCTTGGCCTGCTGGCCGAACACGTGGGCATCCTGCATTCACTCCTGGCCGTGATGGTAATGCTCGCTGTGAGCTTCGTGCTGTCGCCGGTGGCCCGGAAGGCTGCATAAGTACTCAGTTCTACTCTTCCGGAAGCGCGCAATCGAGTATCTTCAAGTACTGTGGATCGGTGACTCCCACCCTGCTTTCGTCCCTGACCACGTCCGCCGTCGGCGGCCCCGCCGGTACGTTCATCGAGGCGCGGACTGAGGCGGAGATCATCGACGCCGTCCGTTCCGCGGATGCGGCCGGTGAGCAGGTGCTGATCATCAGCGGCGGGTCCAACCTCCTGGTGTCTGACGAAGGGTTCCCCGGGACCGTCATCAAAATCGCCTCGGAGGGGTTCACGGTCAACGCCGAGGACTCCTGTGGGGGCGTTGCCGTGGTGGTGCAGGCAGGCCATAACTGGGACAAGCTGGTGGAGCACGCCGTCCGCCATGCCTGGTCCGGCATCGAGGCCCTCTCCGGCATTCCCGGCTCAACCGGCGCCACTCCCGTCCAGAACGTGGGCGCCTACGGTGCGGAAGTTTCGCAGACCATTGCCGCTGTCCGCACTTGGGACCGGCAGCGGAATGCCGTGCAGACCTTCACGAACTCGGAACTGAAGTTCGGCTACCGGGACTCCATCCTTAAGCAGACCACTGTCAACGGCTCGCCCCGGTACGTGGTGCTCACCGTTGAATTCCAGCTGCCGCTGGGGCGGATGAGCGCCCCCATCCGGTACGCCGAATTGGCGCGCGCCCTCGGTGTGGAGGTGGGCAAACGCGCGTACGCCAACGATGTCCGCCGTGAGGTGCTCCGGCTGCGCGGCTCCAAGGGCATGGTGTGGGACGCCGCGGACAGGGACACCTACTCCACCGGCTCGTTCTTCACCAACCCCATCGTTTCCGCCGACGTGGCAGACAGGCTGCCGGAAGCGGCGCCACGCTACCCGGCCGGCCAGGACGGGCTGGTGAAACTCTCGGCAGCGTGGCTGATCGACCAGGCAGGGTTCGGCAAGGGCTTTGGCCTGGAGCCGGAAGGCGTGGCCGGCGGACGTGCCTCGCTCTCCACTAAGCACACCCTGGCCATCACCAACCGCGGCTCCGCCAGCGCCGCCGACATGGTGGCCGTCGCGCGGGAGGTGCGCGCCGGCGTCGAACACCGCTTCGGCATCTCGCTGCACCCGGAGCCGCTGCTGATCGGCCTGGAGCTCTAAGCGTTCCCCGCTGTCCGCCTGCCGCAGGCGGGCCTAGGATGGGCGCATGGCTGCACAGGGTGCGCTCCGCGACCGCAGGATGATGGGGCGGCTGAGGCTTGCATCCCAGCGCCTTGCCGGGGATGCTGCCACCTCCGCTGCGGAGGCGGTCCGGTGGATGACCGCCATGCAGGCGCAGGACCTGCCGGCAGCCCTGTGGGCCGTAGGTGCCAGGGTGCCCGCGGTGGGCAGCGCCGACGTCAGGGCTGCCATCAACAACGGCGAAGTGGTCCGGTCCTGGCCCATGCGCGGAACGCTTCATCTGGTGGCTCCCGAGGACCTGCGCTGGATGCTGGAGCTCACGGCCGAACGGCTCACCAGGAGCATCGCGGCGCGGCACCGGCAGCTGGACATTGCGTGGTCCGACATCGAGAAGGCACGCGACCTGGCGCTGGACCGCATCCTGGGTGGCAGCCCCATCAGCCGTTCTGAGCTGTTCAAGGTGTTCGACGCCGGAGGCCAGCCGACGCACGGCCAGCGGGGAATCCACCTCCTCGGTTCGCTGTGCCGCCACGGGTGGCTGGTTCTGGGGCCGCTTGCCGGAAACCAGCAGCTGGTCGCGGCCTTCGATCAGTGGATTCCGGCGTCCCGCAGCCTGGAGCGGGAGGAGGCCCTCGCTGAGTTCCTGCTGCGCTACTTCCGCAGCCACGGCCCGGCCACGCTTCGCGACTTCGCCTGGTGGACGCAGTTGCCGCTGACCGAGGTACGTGCCGCCTTTGAGATCGTCCGCCAAAAGCTGGCGGAACTGGAGGTTGAGGGCACCAGCTACTGGCTCTCACCCGACGTGGCCGCCCTCCTGGACACCGGCCTTCCGGGCGCGCGGTCCGTGCACCTGCTGCCCGGTTTCGACGAATTTGTCCTCGGCTACACGGACCGGACGCACGTCTTGGACCCCGGGCATTCCGACCTGATCGTGCCGGGCGGGAACGGGGTCTTCAAGAAGACAGTGGTCGCCGCGGGGAAGGTGATTGGCACCTGGGGACTGCAGGGCACGGGGCCGGGTGCCGTCGTCGTACCCGAATTCTTCGACGGAGCCCAGCCGCTGGGTCCTGCCGCCCAGGGCGCCCTCGCCAAAGCCGCGCAGCGCTACACAACATTCCTGGCCACCTGACCGGCCCCTGCCCGCATAACCGGCTCTTGCACGCATGACCGGCCTCGGGCAGCAACGGAACTTCTCACCATCAGCCTCGACCGGATGGTCCTGGACTGCGCTCGAATCCGCCCCCTGGAGGAAGCCGCGGTGATCAGCGACCACGCGCTTCGAAAGGGTGCCGGCAGAAAGCCCAGGCGCCGGCTGCTCGGCGAAAGCCAGACCAAACGTGGCAGCAGGAGGGCCTTGGGTCTTTTGGACGTGCTGGACGGGCGGTCGGAATCGGCGGGGGAGACGTGGACGCGGTTGCTGCTCCATGCGTTCGGCCTGCACAACTTCACCCTGCAGGTAGAGATCCCCACACGTGAGGGTCTTTTCCGGGCTGATTTTGCCGATCCCGAGGCCCGGGTGATCATCGAGTTCGACGGCGCCGCCAAGTACAACGATTACCGTCCCGCCGAAGAGGTCCTGATTGCGGAGCGCCGCCGGGAGAACGCATTGCAGGAGTTGGGATGGGCGTTCTTCCGAATCAACTGGAAGCACCTGGACCGGCCGGGGGAGCTGCGCCAAAGGCTGTTCACGTTTCTGGCGCGGCACCCCGGAACGCAAAAGCGGCCCTTGCCCGCATGACCGTCGCTGGGCCGCAACGGTCATGCGGGCAAGGGCCGCTCTGACAGCAATCTGTAGGCGTTACAGGTTACCGGTGGCGATGTTGAGCATGCGGCGCAGCGGCTCGGCGGCGCCCCAGAGGAGCTGGTCGCCAACGGTGAACGCGCTGATGTACTGCGGCCCCATCTCCATCTTGCGGATGCGCCCCACGGGAATGTCCAGGGTGCCGGAGGCAGCCACGGGGGTCAGCTCGGCCATCGAGGCTTCCTTGGTGTTGGGAACCACCTTGGCCCACTGGTTGTCCTCGTCCAGGAGCTTTTCGATCTCGGCGACGGACAGGTCCTCGCGGAGCTTCAGGGTCAGGGCCTGGGAGTGGGAGCGCATGGCGCCGATCCGGACGCAGAGGCCGTCCATGATCACCCGGTTTTCCTCGGAGGTGCCCAGGATCTTGTTGGTCTCAACACCGGCCTTCCACTCTTCCTTTGACTGCCCGTTGCCCAGGTCGGCGTCGATCCAGGGGATCAGGGAGCCGGCCAGGGGGACGCCGAACTGGGTGGCGTCGATGTCAGAGCGCTGGTGGGCAAGGACCTTGCGGTCAATGTCCAGGATGGCCGATGCGGGGTCGTCCAGTTCCGTGCTGACCTCGGCGTTGAGCGTGCCGAACTGGCTGAGCAGCTCACGCATGTGCCGCGCGCCGCCGCCTGAGGCTGCCTGGTAGGTCATGGAGGTTCCCCACTCCACCAGGCCGTTCTTGAACAGGCCGCCGAGGCCCATGAGCATGCAGGACACGGTGCAGTTGCCGCCGATGAAGTCCTTGGTGCCGTTGACCAGGCCCTTGTCGATGACGTCGCGGTTGATGGGGTCCAGCACGATGATCGAGTCGTCGTTCATGCGCAGGGTGGAGGCGGCGTCGATCCAGAGGCCGTCCCAGCCGCGGCTGCGCAGCTCGCCGTGGACCTGCTTGGTGTAGTCGCCGCCCTGGGCGGTGACGATAATGGGCAGCTTGGCCAGGGTGTCGAGGTCGAACGCGTTCTCGAGCTTGCCGGCGCCGTCAGCGAAGGACGGCGCGGCACCTCCCGCGTTGGAGGTGGAGAAGAACACCGGGTTGATGTTGGCGAAGTCGCCCTCGTCCTGCATGCGCTGCATCAGGACGGAACCGACCATGCCGCGCCATCCGACCAGGCCGACGGAAGGGGTAGCTGCTGTAGTCATTGGTCCAGTTTAGACTTCGTATCCGGCACGGCGCAGTCGGTTACGTCACGCCGTGGGCGGCTTGGAAACGTACGACGGCGGCAGACACCTGAGGCATTCATTCGAGCGGTCGCGGGAGGTTCCTGCCCTTGGGCAGCTTTTCCGCTTTGCATTCGGAGCTTGCCTGCTGGTCACTCGCTGACATGTCCTGCTCCTGGTTCCGGTGCGTGCCGTTCCTTACGCAGCTTCTTGGCCCGGTACTCGTCCCTCGCCAAGCCGAAGGTGTACCAAGCGCCGAATCCCCCTAAAGCGATGGCGAACAACGCGCCCCACTCGGGCCCTGCGGTGTGCCCGAACGAAGCAAGGAACAGAACTGAAGAGCCAAGGAACATGAGCCCCAGAAAGGCAGACACTATTCCCATGCCCCACCAGGTCCGGACCTGTGCCTGGCCTCGGCCCGGGGAAAAGCCGATCTCGTCCCCGGGATAGCTGTGCAGCTCGCCCGTATTGGTCCTGCGCAGAACGCGTTTCTCACCCCGTGCAAGCGCTGCCTTGTGCTCGGCATACACTTCGTCGTTGCGGCGTTCACGGTCGCGGTCGAAGTTCACAGTCAGTCCTTACGGATGGTGCGGATCTGTTCAAGAAGGGAAGCTTCATCCACGCCCATGGTTTCAATAATGTTCTTTTGCTGCGAGTCGGCCGTACCGGTGGTCCATGCCCCATCGCCGCCCTTCTTCACGTAAAGGGTCTGTCCGGTGGGATCCTCGCGGCGGCGGAGAGTGGCGCCGCCCTCTGGGTTGTTGTCCAGGTGCTGCTTGATAACCATGAGGTTGGCCTCGGCGGCGGTAACATCCGGTCGTTGAGCCATTGCCCACCACGTGAAGTAGGCGCGGGGCTGGAACAGCAGATGGATGTCATCGCTTTCCATGAAGACGACGCTGTCGCCCCCTTCGGCCGTCAGCAGCGAGATCTCAATGCGGCGGGTGGCGGAGGAGAGAAGGGCAGCCACGGCGGCAGTGGGTCCTGATACGGAGAGGAGCCCGTCATTTTCGGCCTTGGCCAGGCCACGGGCCACCAGTGAGGACGCGCCTGCGCTCACCATGTCCGTGTTGTTCAGATAGCCGTCAACCCTCAGTGCTTCAGCGCTGAGCACGGCAGCGTCCCCGCCCTTCAGACGTGCGAGGGTAACCATCTCGGCAAAGCCATATCCGATGGCGTCGGGGATGGCTTCCGCAGTTGTCTCAGTCATCGTCAATACCTCTCGTTGTGGGCTCAGAATCCAAAGAAGTCCCCGACTTTTTCGGCCGCATCCCCGGCGCCTTTCCAGGCTTCCTTGGCACCATCAGCGATGGACGCGCCGACGGCATTGACTGTTTCCTTGACTACCGGAACATTGTCGTAGATGGCCAATGCGCCGGACGCTACCATTGCAGCGGTCCCAACGGGGGGCGGGATGAAGCCGGCTGCGCCCAACCCTGCCTTGACCACCGAATACCAGGCTTGGCCGTTGTCGTCAGGATTGCCATTGCTGAAGTTGTTGAGAGCGTCAAGGGCATCAAGGCCAACTCCGATGCCGCCCAAGGCTTTACCTCCGAACTCGAAAAACTTGGCCGCCTTGCCGCCCTCGGCGAGGTTCAGGGCGGTGTCCCACCTGCCGTCGAACAACTCAGAAGAGGTGTTGAAATACTGGCTCAGCATGTTCGAGTCCTGGAAGGCCTTTGCAACGCTCCGGAAGTCTCCAGAGAAGAGGAACTCGCCGAGGTTGTCTGCCTTGCTGATGAAATGGGGAAGATCGAACAGTCCTGCCCGGAGATTCGGCAACGCTTTGGTGAGGTTGTAGATGTCCCAGCCGCTGCGGAACGGGGAGTCCGGATCGGTCAGCCAGTCCGGTCCCCAAGGATCGTTACTGCCTTGCCCCGGAATTACCGGGCGGGGACCGTTGTTGCCGGCGGTCGAACCGGTGCCAGGTTCTCCACCGGAGCCCGAGCCGTTGGTGCTGGCCTTCTCCTGCTCATCGGCGTTCTTGAGCAGCACCTTTGATTCCTGCTGCAGCCGCGAGACGGTCTGTTGCAGAAGCGTCCGGTGGTTGGTGTTCCAGTCAGACCGGAATCGCTGGGCGTCTGCGCCCTTCCAGGCCGGGTTGTTGTTGATCTGGCTGCTCAGCTGCGTCGATTGCTGCTGCAGCAGGTCCGCCGTCTTGCTGAACTGCTGCGCGAGGGTGCGCAGTTGCTCGACGTCCGCGCCCCACAAAGTTCCTGCCACCAGGATTCCCCCCAATATTCATTCAACAGCCCCCAGAGTGCTGCGTGCCCCAGCCTAGGGCAGGAGCAGGCCGGCCGCGATGGGGTGGCCTCCCCATGCCGCCGCCGTAAGCGCTAGCTTTGGTCCGACTGCTCCAGCACCGCTGCTTTCCGCGCGCGGAGCGCAAAGAACGCACCGAAGGTGAAGACCTGCGTGACCACCACCAGCACGATGGCTCCGGCGATCTTGTTGCCGCCCAGGATCATCGTCAGCCCCACGATTGCGGAGAGCAGCGCTAGGAGGGGCAGCAGCATGTAGCCCAGGACGAACAAGGTTTCCGGTTTCTTCAGCATGTTCCTAGCCCTCTGTCCGTGACCATTTGGTGAATCGGTAGCGCGTGCCGTTGGCCCCCGTCAGCCACCCGTCGGGCGGGACGGAGGCGGTGGCCTCCCAACCGGGGCCAAGCTCGGGAGCGAACGTGTCGCCGTCGGCCTTCACATCGATGGTGGTGACCACCGCGACGTTGGCCAGCTCGGTGGACTGGCGGAAAACCTCGCCGCCGCCCAGGATCCACACCGTTTCGCCGCCGTCGACAAACTGCGACTCAAGGAGCGCATCATCAAGGGAGGGAACCACGACGGCGCCCTCCGCCTCAGGTGTGTCGGCCCAGCTCTTCTGCCGGGTGATCACGATGTTGGTGCGGCCGGGCAGGGGACGGTACTTGTCCGGGAAGGACAGCCATGTCTTGCGGCCCATGATGACGGGATGCCCGGTGGTGAGCCGGGTGAAGTGCTTAAGGTCCTCGGGCAGGTGCCAGGGCATGTCCCCGTCCTTGCCGATCACGCCGTCGGAGGTCTGCGCCCAGACCAGCCCGACGCCGGTGATTGAGGCGGCCAGTTCCTCCGTGAAGGACTGCGGATCCGTGAAGTTTTCGGTGCTCATACCGCTATCGGTGCCTTGATCGTGGGGTGGTGCTTGTAGCCAATCACGTCGAAGTCCTCCAGGGTGTAGTCGAAGATCGACGCCGGCTTCCGGTTGATCTTCAGCTGCGGGTACTCGTATGGCTCGCGTTCCAGCTGCTTGAGGACCTGGTCCATATGGTTCTCGTAGATGTGGACGTCCCCGCCAGTCCAAATGAATTCGCCCGGCTCCAGCCCCACCTGCTGCGCCACCATGCACGTGAGCAGCGCGTAGGAGGCGATGTTGAACGGAACACCCAGGAACATGTCAGCGGAGCGCTGGTAGAGCTGGCAGGACAGCTTTCCGTTGGCCATATAGAACTGGAAGAACGCGTGGCAGGGCGGCAGCGCCATGTCGTTGAGCTCGGAGACATTCCAGGCAGACACGATGTGCCGGCGGGAGTCGGGGTTCGACTTCAGGTTCTCGATGAGCTCAGCGATCTGGTCGATGTGGCCGCCGTCGGGGGTCGGCCAGCTGCGCCACTGCACGCCGTAGACCGGGCCAAGGTCGCCGTCTTCATCCGCCCATTCGTTCCAGATGGTGACCCCCTGGTCGGTCATCCACTTGATGTTGGTCTCGCCGCGCAGGAACCACAGGAGTTCCACGGCCACGGACTTGAAGTGGACCCGCTTGGTAGTGATCAAGGGAAAGCTCTTGGAGAGGTCAAAGCGGATCTGGCGCCCGAAAACACTGGTGGTTCCGGTGCCCGTACGGTCCGATTTATGCGTGCCGTTGGCCAGGACATCGCGCAGGAGGTCTTCATAAGGCGTTGGGATGCTCACGCCCCAAGTCTACTGGCTGGGGGTCATGGACTGGCGGTGCTGCTGCTCGCGCTCGCGTCGTGTGGCCGGCAACGGGAATCACCGCGACCACCACTGCGGCCGCCGCCAGCAGAGCCCCGACGGCGGGCGCCGCCTCCCACACGTTGCCCCAGTGGTCCGGGTCCAGAGTGGGGGATGTCCGGTGCAGCTTTGGTCCTGCGCTCATCAGCAGCACTCCTGCCTCCGCAGCGAGGAAAGCGGCGAGGGTACGGATGACGCGGTGCACGGTAATGGCGCGGAGTGCGGTATCGAGCCCCGGGACCGTCGCCGCGACGCTGCTCCGTCTTCGGGTAAATGCAAGGGGAACACCGGAAACGAGCACGAGTCCGGCGCTGGTCCAGGCAGTCACCGGCCACGTCTGTTCCACTTCCAACTCCACCTGCCGCCACGCGACAACGACGACGACCGCCACAAGAACGGCCGCCGCCACCACAAGGGTGCCGGCCATGGCGGGCGGGACGGTCTGGCGCGGCCAGTGGCAGGGCTGGTCCGCGGCCCCGTAATTCCGGTGGACCAGCAGCTCTCCGAGCGCAACAACCGCCAGGACGGCGGCGGCTGATGCGGCCACGAAGAGCGCGGGGCTCCCGGTAACCGCACCCGGGGCGAATATTGCTGCAGGAACAGGCGCAAATGCGGCCAGACCCATGACCGCGCCGATAGACACCACCAGCCTGGTGACCGGTTGCGGGCCGGCACCGCCATTCCAGCGGGCCGGTGACCTCCCGGGAAGCCTGGGTGGGGCCCAGAGAAGCATCAGCAGCAGGACGGCCAGGTTCAAGGCACCGGCCGGGTTAAGCCAGCTGGCCGGCCCGGTGGTCGGATCGGGGCGGGCTGCGTGGTTGCCTGCGATGGCCGCCAGCCCTGAGGCTACGGTTGCAACCGTGCGGAGAAAGCGGTTCGTGGTAATGGTCCTCAACAGGCCATCAGCATCTGTGCTCAGCTCAGGAAGCGGTGGGCGGTGGGCCACCAGCACCAGCACCAGCAGCGATCCAAGTACCAGGACGAGCAAAGCACCGCCAAGGTATGCCGCGAGTTCGACGCCGGGAATCCGGCCTTCGCCGCCCCTGGGGACAAAACTGCCAGTGCCGTCGGGCCACGACTCGTACGGGAGCGGGGACAAGCCGGGCAGAGTGGATGTCCATATGATTTGCGCGGCAGAAAGCAGGAAGACCACAGCGACGGTCCAGGACAGGCGGCGGGGCAGGAACTCCCGGATGCGACGGGTATCTCGCGGCCCAGCGGGCATCGGCCGGGATCCGAAGTAGCTCAGTTGGCCCAGGACGTGTGCAGCCAGGCAGCCGAAAACAGGCCAGGCGAGGGCCGGCAGAATCTCAACAGGTCGGTTTGCGGTTCCAGGTACGGGGAGTATCCCTGCGTTGGTCGCTGGGAGCAGCGAACTCCCCATCCAGCCGATGATCCCAACCCACAATGCGTGCCGGGCAGCTGCCGCTGCAACGTCTCTCCTGCCGCCTGTCCGCAGTATCGACCGCAACAGGAGATAAACGGCGGCTGCCAGCAGCAGGGACCACAGGATGACTGCAGGCGGAACGTCATGGGCAACAGCGATCGTGGCAGCCAGCACTTTTCCCCCAAAAGCGTGCGTCGTCCCCTAAGTCAAAGCTGCCGGATCCACTGGGTCAAGCCGGAAGGCAAAACCTAGTCATCGAAGGGTTTGAACTGCTCCACCGCCACGACCCGTTTCCTGCCGCCCACGGCCACGTGGCAGACCACCACTTCCCCGGGTGACAGGTATGGCTCGCGCGCCGGCAGCAGCTTCGCAAGGTGTGATGGCATGTGCTCCGCCAGCTGCTTCAGCACCGTCGGCAGGGCGGGCCGGTGCGTGCAGACAACCACAGGCTTCTGCTTGTCGAACAGGGACTCGATGACGGCGGCCGTCTTCTTGGGGCTGCGCTGGTGCTTGTGCTCGGTGAGGCCTTCAGCGAGCTTCACCTTGGCCCCCGTGGCCCGCGCGTACGGAGCAACGGTAGCCACGCAGCGCAGCCACGGGCTGGTGACGATGCGCATCGGCTTCCACGCCTGCAGGAGCCGGCCGACAGCCTGCGCCTGCCGGGTGCCGGTGGCTGCCAGCGGTCGTTCGCCCTCGGCCTTGCTCCAGGAGGAGCGCGGCTTGGCCTTGGCATGGCGCAACACCAGCAGCGGCCAAGTGTCCAGCGCACCCCGTTCGTGCGCGTCCCGCAGGTATTCAAGGGGTACGACGTCGGACGGATTGGACAGCAGGCGGGCGGCCTTTTCAGGGGCGCACCACATGACGCTGTCCACCTCCTTGCCGTCCGGCACCAAGGTGGTGCCGTTGACCTTGACCGCCCAGTAGTGGACCACCTTCAGGCCCGACGTCACGTGGTAGTGGATGGGCGGCAGCGGTATGCCCAGCGGCGCTCGCAGGCCGATCTCCTCCCATACCTCACGGACAGCGCACTCGGGGACCGTCTCGCCGGCGTCGATCTTTCCCTTGGGCCAGGACCAATCGTCGTAACGGGGCCGGTGGATCAGCAGGACTTCAAGGCTGTCCTTGTTGATCCGCCACGGGATGGCACCCGCAGCGGTGACCGCTACGGGTTCCCCTGGGTGGTCAGTCTGGTCAGCTACGAGTGCATCGCTCGACACGCGGCTGCCTATCGCCGGCTCAGGCTGCGTTGCCGCGGCCGGGATGCCAGCAGCCAGGACTGGACGTCTTCAAGCGGCTTGCCGTCCTCGGACAGGTGGTGCCGGGTCCAGTGGCCCGCGTTGTCCAGGTGCCAGCTGGAGGTTTCCGGCGCCATGTAGCGGCGCATGAGGTCAAGGACGTAGGTAATGTCGTCCGCGCTGGCCAGCTGGACCAGGGCCTCCACCCGGCGGTCCAGGTTCCGGTGCATCATGTCCGCGGAACCGATGTACACCACGGGATCGCCGCCGTTGGCGAAAGCGAACACCCGCGAGTGCTCCAGGAACCGGCCAAGGATGGAACGGACGGTGATGTTGTCGCTCAGGCCTGGAACGCCGGGACGCAGCGAGCAGATGCCACGGACCACCACGTCCACCTTGACCCCCGCCTGGGACGCGCGGTAGAGCGAGTCGATAATTGCCTCGTCCACCATGGAGTTGACCTTG
This sequence comes from Arthrobacter sp. E44, assembly GCF_041877125.1. Taxonomy (NCBI): domain Bacteria; kingdom Bacillati; phylum Actinomycetota; class Actinomycetes; order Micrococcales; family Micrococcaceae; genus Arthrobacter; species Arthrobacter sp. E44. The sequence continues at coordinate 73,455 of NZ_JBHDJA010000003.1, read as the reverse complement.
ATCTGGACATGCCCCGGCACTCCCGCCCGGGCGTTGCGGATCTCGGTCTCGATCCGGTCGATGAGTCCCGACCGGACGGAGCGGGGGGCTACCAGGAGCCGTTTGAAGGTGGACTTCGGTGCGTAGCCGGAGAGCTGGTTGAACAGCTTGGAGAGGTCCTCGCCCACCTGCTCGTTGGCGGTCAGCAGGCCCAGGTCCTCGTAGTAGCGCGCCGTGCGGGGGTGATAGTTGCCGGTGCCAATGTGGCAGTAGCGGCGCAGCCCGTCCACTTCCTGCCGGACCACCAGCGAAAGCTTGCAGTGCGTCTTCAGGCCAACGATGCCGTAGACAACGTGCACGCCGGCCTGCTCCAACTTACGTGCCCAGGAGATGTTGGCCTGCTCATCGAAGCGCGCCTTGATCTCCACCAGGGCCAGGACCTGCTTGCCGGCCTCGGCAGCGTCGATCAGGGCATCAACGATGGGGGAGTCGCCGGACGTGCGGTACAGGGTCTGCTTGATGGCCTGGACCTTCGGGTCCGCCGCAGCCTGTTCCAGGAACGCCTGGACTGAAGTGGAAAACGAGTCATACGGGTGGTGCAGCAGGATGTCCCGGCGCCGCATGGCGGCGAACACGTTCGCAGCCTTGGAGGTCTCGGACTCGTTCAGGTACCTGGAGGTGTGCGGAACATGCTTGGGGTAGTGCAGGTCGGCCCGGTCGATGCCGGCAATGACTGAGAGGCCCCGGAGGTCCAGCGGAGCCGGCACCGAGTACACCTCGGATTCCTCCACACCCAGCTCGCGGATGAGGAGCGCACGGATGTTGGGGTTGATGTCGTTGGTGACTTCAAGCCTGACGGGCGGGCCGAACCGGCGGCGCAGGAGTTCCTTCTCAAGGGCCTGCAAGAGGTTCTCGGCGTCGTCCTCCTCCACCTCCACGTCCTCGTTGCGGGTGACGCGGAACGTGTGGTGCTCCAGGACCTCCATGCCCGGGAACAGTTTGTCCAGGTGGACGGCGATGACTTCCTCAAGCGCGATGAACCGGGCAACCCGGCCCGGCACCGCGCCGGCACGGGGACCGTCGATGGAGATCAGCCGCGGCAACTGGTCCGGGACCTTGACGCGGGCGAAAAGTTCCTTGTCGCTGACGGGGTTCCTCACCACCACGGCGAGGTTCAGCGACAGACCGGAAATGTACGGGAAGGGATGCGCCGGGTCAACGGCGAGCGGAGTCAGGATGGGGAAGACTTTTTCCGCGAACATGACGCTGAGCTGCTGCTGGGCTGTGTCGTCCAGTTCATCCCACTGCATGAGGTGGATGTGCTCGTACGCCAGCGCCGGCCGGATCTGGTCAGCGTACACCTGGGCGTGCCGCGCCTGGAGCCGGTGGGCTTCCTCGCTGATGCTCTCCAGCACCTCGACGGGGCTCAGCCCGGCGGGTGAGGGGACCGCCAGGCCCGTGGCGATGCGGCGCTTGAGGCCGGCCACGCGGACCATGAAGAACTCGTCCAGGTTGGAGGCGAAGATGGACAGGAAGTTGACGCGCTCCAGAAGTTGCAGGGTGGGGTCCTCGGCCAGCTCCAGCACCCGGGAATTGAAGGCGAGCCAGCTCAGCTCGCGGTCCAGGAACCGGTCGGGGCGGATGTCGCCTTCCGGCTGCAGGTTCGGTGCGAACTCCGGGATGTCGATGCGGTCCTGGGTAGCCCTGGATGCCGGTACCTCGGAGGAGCCGAAGCGTGCCCTGACGGGCACCGCAACATCCTGGGACGTGGCTGTTCCGGAAGGTTCCGGGTTCATGGCTGCTCCTTTTGCTGGCGCTCTGGTGCCGGCGCTTCCGCCCCGCGCGGTTCCTTCTCAACCTTACAAGCATTCACCGAGGGCACGGCCCTTGTTTTACGCGCTGACGGCGTTCGCTGGGTCGCCCTGTTCAGCCCGCAGCCGGCCCATACATGACGTCCATGTCCCACCGGGTGAAACCCAGCCGCCGGTACAGGGCCACCGCTGCGCTGTTGTCGGCGTCGACGTAAAGCATGACGGCGCTCAACCCTGCGTCACGGAGGTGCTTGATGCCCGCAATCGTCAGGGCCTTGCCCAGGCCCATGCCCTGCGCCTGGGGCGTCACTCCCACCACATACACCTCGCCGATGGCGGGGTGCGCACCATGCCGCGGGTGGACCTTGGTCCAGTGGTAGCCCAGCAGCCGGCCGTCCCGGTCCTCGGCCAGGAAGAATCCGGCAGGATCAAACCAGTCTTCCGCCATGCGCGCCTCGAGGTCGGCCCTGGTCAGGTTGCCCTGTTCCGGGTGGTGGGCAAACGCCGCGCGGTTGGCAGCCAGCCAGGAATCCTCGTCCTTGCCCGGCACGAAGGTGCGGATGGCCACCCCGTCCGGGAGGCCGGCGTCGGGCAGGTCCGCGCCCGCTGTCGTCATCCGCATTTTCCACAGCTCGCGCATGGGCGCGTAGCCGTAGCGTGCGGCAAGGTCGGCAGCGGCCTCGTGGTTCCCGTGGGACCAGGCCTTCAGCCCGTCGAAGCCGCGGACTTCCTTGAGCGCTCCGACCAGCCGGTCCGCCACGCCCTGGTTCCGGTAGGAGGGATGGACCGCGATTTCCAGGACGCCGTTGCCGTCGGGCTCTTCAACAACCACGGCGAAGCCTGCCAGGTCCTGGGCGGTGGCGGGATCGGAGTCCTCGTCCGGCGCGTACAGCGCCAGTGTCAGCAGCGTGTGCTCCGCGGAGTCCCCGGCACGCATGGTCACCAGGGTCTGCTCGGAAATGGACGGGTTGCCGTCCGATTCCTCGGCGGCGGCCAGGAGGTCCCGGCAGTCTTTCAGGAGTTGCTGGTCAACTCCGCCACGGACGACATGGACGGGCCACTTCTGCGGATGCGCTGGAGTCATGAGCCAAGGCTATACGTCGACGGCGGACGGGGCTCAGGCTTCGGTGAGTTCGTCTTCCTGCTGCCGGACCAGGGTGAGGCGGTAGCCAACGTTCCTGACCGTGCTGATGAGGTTCTCGTGGTCCGCCCCAAGCTTGGCCCGCAGGCGCCGGACGTGGACGTCCACGGTGCGGGTGCCGCCGTAGTAGTCGTACCCCCAGACCTCGGTGAGCAGCTGCTGGCGGGTGAAGACACGCCCGGGGTGCTGAGCCAGGTACTTGAGGAGCTCGAACTCCTTGAAGGTCAGGTTCAGCGGCGCACCGTTTACCCGGGCCGTATAGCTGGCTTCGTCGATGATGACGCCGGCGGCGCGGATTTCGGTCGGCGCGTCTTCCTGCTCCGGGACGGCACGGGCGACGGAGAGCCGGATGCGGGCCTCCACCTCGGCGGGGCCGGCGGAATCAAGGACGATATCGTCAACAGCCCAGGCCGACGAGACTGCGGCCATGCCGCCTTCGGTCAGGATCAGCACCAGCGGGGCGCTGAGGCCGGTGGCTTTGAGGAGCTGGGTAAGGGAACGGGCGCCCACCAGGTCCTTGCGGGCGTCCAGCAGGACGACGTCGCAGGGGTCCGTTTCCAGCAGGGCCGTGGGTTCGGCGGGCAGGATATGGACCCGGTGGTTCAGCAACTCGAGGGCAGGCAGGATGTCCACCGAAGAACCGGTGCTGTTGGTCAGTAACAGGATGTGCGACATTGTTCCTCCAAGGGCCGTCCGCGCATCATTGGGCGACTGAACCGGATTCTCACCGGCCGGTACTGGCTGCCTGCAGGAGGTTTGTAGACCGTCAGCGCGCCGCCGGCCAGCCACCTCAGCAGGGAGCGTAGCTGAACCTTGAGTATACCCGGCAGGTCCCTCCCGGCCACAGATTGCGGCCGTGGAGAGGCTCGATTTGCGACATATGCGGTTCATATAAGGCAGGATTGAACCAGGGCTGACCGGCCCTGCCATGAGGGGGCGGACCAGCCTTCCGGCCGAACGCCAGGATGGGAAAGCAGCGCAGTGAGTGCACGGACGAACCTCAGGCCGGGCCGCACATGACGGCCGAATTGCAGGCGCCCGTGCGTTCGCTTGGATCCTGGAGCGTCGGAGTCGTCGGGATCGCCGGCCTCATCGCCATCATCGCCGGGGTCTACGCCTCACCGGAGGCGCTCGTCGCCGTCGGCATCGTAATCGCCGCGGCTGTGGGCATTGGGTGGCCACACTTCCTGCGCATCCCCGCCAAGAAGACCCTCGCCGCCGTCATCGCCCTGCCCGGTGCAGCCTCGGCAGTGGCCGCCGCCCTGGCCCCGGCCCCGGGGTACCTGGACTGGACGCCGACATTTGTGGCGCTGGGGATGATGGCTGTCTTCGTGGTGCAGCTGATCCGCGGCACCGGCCAGGCGCAGCGGCTGGAATCCACCCTCGGATGCTGCGCGGGCGTGCTGCTGTCCTGCCTCGGCGCCGGCTGGATTGCCGGCGCCCGCTTCAACGGGGTCCGCGAGATGCTCCTGGTGGCGGCCATCAGCGCGGCAGTGGCCCTGCTTGCGGGGCTCATCCGCTGGCCGGACAGCATCGTTGCCCCGCTGGGAGTGGTGCTTGCGGGACTGGCAGGGCCGCTCGCGGGACTGGTCCTGTCCGATATCGCAGTCCTGCCGGCCGCGATCTTCGGCGTGGTGGTGGGCGCGGTCCTGGCCAGCTTCCGCCGTCTTGCGACGCTTCGCGGCGCCCCACTGAACATCCCCGCCGCACTGGGCATGGGCCTTGCCCCGGTGTCGGCTGTGGGATCCCTCGCCTACTTCATAGACAAACTACTCATCTACTAACGGGTTAGGATGGCACCATGTCCGTACTTGCTTTTGAAATCTTCTTCCTTGTCCTGCTCGGCATCGCGAGCCTGTCCATGGCCTGGTTCGCCGGTTTCGTGGTCTACCGCCTCTTCAAGGGCCAGAAGTAGCCACCCCTTTTCCGGAGCCAGCCGCATCTGGAGGTAAGACCAATGCCCATTGAGATTCCTACAGACCTGACGCCTGAACTCGTCCCGCTTTCCTGGCTCATTGGTGAGTGGGAGGGCCGCGGCCGGCTCGGCAGCGGCGACGAGGATTCCGAACACTTCCTGCAGCACGTCTCCTTCACCCACAACGGCCTGCCGTACCTTCAGTACCGTGCGGAGAGCTGGCTGACCGACGACGAAGGGACGCGGCTGCGGCCGCTCACCGTCGAGACAGGGTTCTGGGCGCTGGAGCGCAAGCAGCTGGATGCCGACGGCGGTCCCGGCCTGGTGCCGGCAGACATCGTGCCGGTATTGAAGAGCGCCGACGAGGTGGAAGCGCTGCGCAACAAGGACGGAGGCTTCGACATCTCCGTGTCCATCTCGCATCCGGGCGGAATCTCGGAGCTGTACTACGGCCAGATCAAGGGCCCGCAGATCCAGCTCACCACCGACATGGTGATGCGCGGCAGCCACTCCAAGGACTACAGCGCCGCCACCCGGATCTTCGGGCTGGTGGACGGCAACCTGCTGTGGCGGTGGGACGTAGCCACCGGCGGAGAAGCCGGCAAGGGACTTGAGGCCCACGCCTCCGCGTTCCTGCACCGGGTCTCCTGAGCAGGGTTTCACCCCGATTCCGGAAATCCGGAATACCGCTGACCGCCAAGGACTTCTACTTCATATGACTACGCCCAGCCCTTTGTTGTCGCGCCCCGGCGCCGTAGAGGCCGCCGGCCCTGACGCCGGTGTCGCCGCCCACTACGGTGAGCCGCTGCGCGAGCAGCGCGCCCTCGCAGCCGGAACCGCCGTCGTCGACCTTTCCCACCGCGGCGTGGTCACCGTCACCGGGCCGGACCGGCTGAGCTGGCTCAACACCCTGTCCTCGCAGCAGGTGGCAGCCCTCAAGCCCGGCGAGTCCAGCGAGCTGCTGCTCCTGAGCGTCCAGGGCCGCATCGACTTCGATGCCCGGGTGGTTGACGACGGCGGGACCACCTGGCTGATCGTGGAGGCAGCGGAGGCCGCGCCCCTTGCTGAGTACCTCAACCGGATGAAGTTCATGCTGCGGGTGGAGATCGCCGACGTCTCCGCGGACTGGGCCGTGGTGGGGAGCACCCGGGCAGTTCCCGAATGGTCCGGCTACCTTGCCTGGCAGGATCCGTGGCCGCACGTGGGAGCCGGGGGTTACTCCTACGCCACCGTCTCGGAGGAGCACCATCCGGGCGTGGAGCGTCCCTGGTTCGAGTACCTCGTCCCCGCCGCCGAGCTGGAGGAAGCTGTCAGCGGACGCGCGCTGGCAGGCGTGCTCGCCGCGGAAGCCCTGCGCATCGCTGCCTGGCGTCCCCGGATCGGCGCCGAAACCGATGACAAGACCATCCCGCACGAACTGGACCTGCTGCGCACGGCCGTGCACCTGGCGAAGGGTTGCTACAAGGGGCAGGAAACCATCGCCCGCGTCCACAACCTGGGCCATCCGCCGCGCCGGCTGGTGTTCCTGCAGCTGGACGGCTCGCAGCACACCCTGCCCGCCGCCGGCAGCCCGGTCCTGGCGGGAGAGCGAAAAGTGGGAGCGGTGACCTCCGTGGCACAGCACTACGAGATGGGGCCCGTGGCCCTGGCGGTCATAAAGCGTTCCGTTGCCCCAGATGAAATACTGACCGTCCTGGACGGCGACGAGCCGTATCCGGCCGCCCAGGAACTCATTGTCGCCCCCGACGCCGGCCAGGTTGTGGGGCGCCAGACCGGATTCCTGAGGGGGCCACGCTGATGACCGAGAACACCACGCCCGTCCACATTGGGGCGGAAGCAGCGGAAGGACACGACGACGACGCGCTGGCTTTGGCGCATGCGCTCTTCCAGGCTGCGCGTGAAGGAAACAACGCACTGCTTGGTGCCTACCTGGACGCCGGCGCCCCCGCCACCATGACGAACGCTGCGGGGGACTCCCTGCTGATGCTGGCCGCATACCATGGCCACGCCGGCACCGTCGAGCTGCTCCTGCAGCACGGGGCCGACGCAAACACCGCCAATGACCGGGGACAGACGCCCCTCGCCGGAGCGGCATTCAAGGGCTACACGGACGTGGCCCGGGTCCTGCTGCGCGCCGGCGCGGATCCGGACGCCGGTGCGCCATCGGCGCGCGCCGCGGCGCAAATGTTTGCCCGCACGGAGATCCTGGACCTGCTGGGCTAGCCTTACCAAGTGCCCGCGCGGCACGGCCATAACTTCAAAAGGATGACCGAGTGGAAAACGTAGAAAAGCCCTGGCCGGCCCTGTGGTCCCTGGTGATCGGGTTCTTCATGATCCTGATCGACACCACCATCGTGTCCGTGGCCAACCCCCGGATCATGGAAGGCCTGCACGCCGACATTAACTCGGTGATCTGGGTGACCAGCGCCTACCTGCTGGCCTACGCCGTCCCGCTGCTGATCACCGGCCGCCTGGGTGACAGGTTCGGGCCCAAGAAGCTCTACCTCACCGGCCTGGTGGTCTTCACCCTCGCGTCGCTGTGGTGCGGCCTGTCCGGTGACGTCCGGATCCTGATTGCCGCCCGCGTCCTCCAGGGCCTTGGCGCGGCCATGATGACCCCGCAGACCATGGCCGTGATCACCCGCATCTTCCCGCCGGACCGCCGCGGTTCAGCCATGGCTGTCTGGGGTGCAACTGCCGGCATGGCCACCCTGGTGGGCCCCATCCTCGGCGGCGTCCTGGTGGACGGCCTTGGCTGGGAGTGGATCTTCTTCATCAACGTGCCCATCGGCGTCGTGGGCTTCATCCTGGCGCTGCGCAACGTTCCAGCCCTCAGCACGCACCCGCACCGGTTCGACATTCCCGGCGTGCTGCTCAGTGCCGTCGGCCTCTTCCTGCTGGTGTTCGGCATCCAGGAGGGGGAGACCTACAACTGGGGCACCATCGTTGGACCCATCAGCGTGTGGGGCCTGATCATAGCCGGCATCGTGGTGCTGGCCGCTTTCGTCCTCTGGCAGCGGTTCAACAAGGGCGAGCCGCTGCTGCCGCTGGGACTCTTCCGGGACCGGAACTTCTCGCTCGCCAACATCGGCATCACCACCGTGGGCTTCACCGTGACTGCCTTCAGCCTGCCGCTGATCTTCTACTACCAGCTGGTCCGGGGCCTCACCCCCACGCAGTCGGCCCTCATGATGGTGCCCATGGCGCTGATTTCCGGCGGCCTTGCACCCGTGGTGGGCAAGCTGGTGGACCGGGTCAACCCGAAATTCATTACGGCCACCGGCCTGGTGCTCATGGCAGTCGCGCTGCTCTGGAACTCCTCACTGATGCAGCCCGACACGCCCATCCTGATGTTCCTGCTCCCCAGCGCGGTGCTGGGCTTTGCCAACGCCGGCATCTGGGCCCCGCTGAGCACCACGGCCACCCGGAACCTGCCCCCGCGCCAGGCCGGTGCCGGGTCGGGTGTCTACAACACCACCCGCCAGATCGGCGCGGTCCTGGGCAGCGCCGCCATCGCTGTGCTGATCCAGTCCCGGCTTGCCGCCGAACTTCCGTCGGGTGGTCCCGGCGGGGCCGCGGGCGAAGGCCTTGCCATGGGCGGCCCGCTGCCCGAGTTACTCCACAGTGGATTCTCGACGGCGATGGGCCAGTCCATGCTGCTGCCCGCCGGGGTAATCCTGGTGGGGGCGGCGGTGGCACTGTTCTTCGCCAAGCCCCAGCCGGTCCAGGGCTGGAGCACCCAGGGCCAGCACGGCGGGGAGAGCCACGGCCAGGGCGGCCAAGCGTCAGCGAAGGTGGACGCTGGTCTGGATTCCGCCGGCTGAGAGTCCAAGTTTTCGGGCCAGTGCCAGGCACCCGGTGTTGCTGACGTCGGCGCGCCACTGCAGGGTCAGTCCGGCGGCGAGTGCCTCGTGGGCCGCTATGGATCCGGCGAGCGAGCCCAGGCCCTGCCGGCGCCACTCGGGATCCACCAGCACGCCCATATTGGCCAGCAGGCCTTCCCATTCCCCGTAGGCACCGCAGGCCAGGGGAACGCGCCTGCCGTCCAGCTGGTGCACGATGGTGAAGCGGTTCTCCAGGTCGGAAAGGCCCACTTCGTTGACGTCGTCCGGCGGGCAGCGCCCCTCCAGCTCGATCGCCTCCGGGTTGCCGTGCGAGACGGTCAGTTCCTCGGACGGTTGTTGCAGCGGCAAGTCGTCCGCGAAGAACAGAGCCGCCGACCCCAGCCCATGGCCGCCACGGTCCCTGGTCAGTTTCAGGAGCGTGACGTGGTGGGCCATCTCCTCATCAGGAATGTCCTCAGCGGCATCGATGACGCTCTGCGGGCTCACCAGCGCCGAACTCCCGAACAGCCGCACGAACTCCACCGTGCGGCATGATTCGTCGGCGCGGACAATCCGGTTCCCGGACGCGAGTGCATCGCCGAAAGCGTCGTCGTCAAGGCCCAGCCGGCGCGCCCACGCAAGCTGGATGATGGCCGCAGAGCCGGGATCGAGTGTCATGGTCCCAGCCTAGGGCGGACCGGAGGCTTAGCCGAACAGGACAGGCCTAACCGAACAGGACCGCGGCCTCGTCGTACCGGTTTTGCGGGACGGTCTTGAGCTGGCCCAGGGCTTCCTCGAATGCAACGTGGCGGATGTCCGTGCCCTTCAGCGCCACCATGGTGCCCCAGTAGCCCTCCACCACGGAGTCGATGGCGGCCATGCCCAGCCGGGTGGCCAGGACGCGGTCGAAGGCGGAGGGGACGCCGCCGCGCTGGATGTGGCCCAGGATCGTGGCTCGGGTTTCGATGCCGGTCCGGGCTTCGAGCTCGGGGGCGAGCTGGTCGGCGATGCCGCCCAGGCGAGGCCGGCCGAAGGTGTCCAGGCCGCGCTCGGAGTGCGGGCTTTCCATGTGCTCCGGCACGAACCCTTCGGCCACCACCACCAGGGGCGCACGGCCACGGTGCTGGGCTTCCTTGACCCACTCGGTGATCTGCTCAATGCTGACTTTTTGCTCGGGGATGAGAATGGCGTGGGCGCCGGCGGCCATGCCGGCGTGCAGGGCGATCCAGCCCACGTGCCGGCCCATCACTTCGGCGATCATGCAGCGGTGGTGGGATTCACCGGTAGTCCGGAGCCGGTCGATGGCCTCGGTGGCAATCTGCACTGCGGTGTCGAAACCGAAGGTGTAGTCGGTGGCGTCAAGGTCGTTGTCCACCGTCTTGGGGACGCCGACGATCTTCAGTCCGGCGTCGGTCAGGCGCTTGGCCGCAGCAAGGGTTCCCTCACCGCCGATGGCGATGATGGCATCGATGCCCAGCCGGTCCATGTGGGCCTTGATCGCCTCGGGGCCGCCGCCGTTTTCGAACGGGTTGGTGCGGGAGGTGCCCAGGATGGTGCCGCCCTGCTTTGCGATGCCACGGACCATGGTGCGGGGAATGTCGATGATGTCGCCCTCCACCACGCCGCGCCAACCGTCACGGAATCCGACGAATTCCTGGCCGTGGACGGCGATGCCTTTCAGCACGGCGCCGCGGATGACGGCGTTCAATCCGGGGCAGTCGCCACCGCTGGTGAGGATTCCAATTTTCATGTTCGGCTCAAATCCTGGGAGAAGGTTTACAGGCAGAGCGCCACGCTGAGCTCACCTAGAAGTGTAGTGGGGTGTGTGGGGTACGACACAAACCGGTTACATTAGGGCCCGCTGTCCGGGAGCGGAGAACAGCAAAAGGCCCCTGCCTGGCGAAGCATTCGCGGTGGCAGGGGCCTTGGCCGGCGGGTGGAAGCCGGGTCCGTTTCAGCGAGCGTTCAGGGCCGGTTGAGCGAGCGGCGGTCCAGGAACGTCTGGAGCAGGATCTCGTTGCGCTGGTCGGGAATGATGATCCAGGCCAGGAGGTAGAAGATCACGGCGGGTCCGGGGAGGAGGCAGAACAGCAGGAACGCGATGCGCACGTAGGCCACGTCCACGTTGAGCTGTGCTGCGATGCCTCCCAGCACTCCGCCGAGCCAGCGCTGCGGGCCGCGCTTCAGGCCAAAGCCCCTGACAATGCTGAAGAACTTATCCATGGTTCAAGACTTCCCTGTAGTTGGTTCGTTGTCACGTTTCCGGGCGGAGAGCAGGCCGCCGACCACCAGGGCCACGCCCGCTCCGATCATGAGGCCGATCAGGACGTAGGTGCCGTTGAGGGTGATGATTCCCAGCTGCGCCACGAGGATCAGCACGGCCAGCGCCAGGACGATCAGTCCCCACACCACCGTTCCCACCCTGGCAGTTGCCGGGCCCCCGGTGTCCGGTTCCGCCGTCGGAATGTTGCTGCTGTCCATGTCAGTTGCCTTCCTGGATCGTGACGTTGCTGAAGGTGCCGTCGATCTGCACCACCAGGTGGTTGCCGGGCCTGTCCGTGTTGTAGCTGCTTTCGCGGGTGGTGGTACCGCCGCGCTGGCCGCTTACCTCGTTCAGGTTCCCCATGGTCATGTCCGCCTTGATGTCCACGGGCAGGTTGTGCGGGATGACCACGGTGACGTTGCTGGCGGTGACGTCCAGGGGAACCACGACGTCGGAGGTCAGGGGGGCGCTGGGGGACAGGTCCGTGAGGTCCACGGTTCCCCGGCCGGCGGTGATGTCGATGCCCCCGCGCGCCTCCTCAATGCTTGCCGGGTTCCAGTCCACCTGCTGGAAACGCATCCGGCCGTCATCCACGGTGTTGTAGACGCCCCCGGTGACAAGGGCGATCACGGCGAAGAGGCTCAGGATGCCCGCGCTCCGGCCCCGCAGCCCCGCTATCAGGATGCCCAGGCCGAGGACTACGGCTGCGCTGGCCCACACAATGGCGTTGGCAGAACCGCCCAGGCTGATGAGGTTGGCGGCGTCCAGCGCTTTGAGCCCACCGCCCACCAGCAGGGCACAGCCGGTTGCGATGGCCACGGCCGGGGCGCCGGGACCGGACGGGCGGGGCTTAGGCGGCCGCGGCGGGACCCAGGGCGCCGGGTAGCTGCCTCCGCCGGGGACACCGCTGCCGGGTCCGCCTGGTGTGCTGCCGCCGGGCACACCCGCGCCAGGGACCGCGCCAGTGGGAAACGTGCCGCCATACCCGCTGCCGGTGCCCATGCCTGCGCTGCCGTAGCCGCCCTGGCCGTAGGCGCTGGACCCCGTGCCACTGGGATACGTGGGCCCACTGCCATAGGTGGGAGCCCCGCTGCCGGACGTAGGCACCGAAGATTGCCCAGGTGCCGGCGCTGAAGCCGTGCCGGTGGAGAACGACGACGTGTATCCCGTGCCTGAGTGCCCCGAGGGTTGGGTTGTTCCGTGGACTGATCCGTGCCCGGCCATGGTGGGGTGGGCCTTGTTGCGCTGGGAAAGGTAGTAGACCAGGTAGATCGCACCTCCCACCCAGAACACGGTCCACAGCAGGCCGCTCAGGCCGTTGTGGCTCCACCCCCAGAAGCCTCCGCCCAGGCCCGTCAGTCCCAGGACCGTGGCGATCAGGGAGCCCGTCATGCCGCTGGACCAGCGCCCGGCGCCGGCTTCCTGGACGTGGATCCTGCCGTCGGGTTCCGGGAGGAAGGCCCATGCCAGGCCGTAGAGCAGCACGCCGATACCGGCCAGGAGGGTCAGGACGATGAAGACCCCGCGGATGATGATGGGATCTACATTCAGCCGGTGGGCGATGCCGCTGCACACGCCGCCGATCCACCGGTCGTTGCCCCGGTAGATGCCATTGCTCCTGATCCAGCCAAAGAAGTCCGTGGAGGGAGCCGGAGCTGGGTTGTTGTGGAAGGCGTAGTCAGGGCCGGAGCCGGCACCAGGGCCCGGACCAGCGCTCGAACCCGGAGCAGCACCGCTGCCCGGGCCGGCTGCCTGGCCGCCAGCGGAGGGATAGTCCGGAGCCATTGGATCGATGGGGTCTGAAGCCCCGATTGGGCGGCCCCCGGAGGGCGCGGTGGAGGGATCCGTCGCGCCGGCCGAAGGTATTGAATCGGAAGACGGCAGTGGCTCGGTGGGCTGCTCGCTGCCCGTGCCGTGCGGCCCTTCAGGGAGGGGTTCGGCAGGGTGTTCGTCGTCGGGGGAGGGGGTCTGCGAGTTCATACCTCGATCCTCCCGCCCGGCCGGGTTCACGCTCTACTGGGGGAAACCCTGAACCGTCCCTGAGCTGTCCCCGGGAACCGGCCGGATGCGGTCCGGGCCACCCTGATCCGTGCTTGGATTGATCCATGACAACCCTCCCGGCGCGCCCGCCCCTGGCACGGAGCAGCGACCGTGTCATCGCCGGGGTGTGCTCGGGCCTCGCCGCACACCTGGGCTGGCCGGTGAAGAACGTCCGGCTGGCCATGGTCCTCGCCTCCTTCGCGGGCGGGGCAGGCCTGGTCTTCTACGCGTGGCTGTGGATCATGGTTCCCACGGCGGATGAGGCCGCCCGCCGCAATGCCCGCCGGCCGGCGTCGCCCATTGCCCCCGCCGTAAGCCATCCAGTGCAGGGCCAGGGCACTCCGGGTGATCCGGCGCAGGGAGCAGCGCCCGACGGCGGACCTCATTCGGGTGCCGCCGGTTCGGTTGCGGACGGCCGGGCGTCCGCTGCCCCACCATGGTTCCGGGCGCGCGGTATGCGGTACGGCAAGGAAATCCTCCTGGGCTGTGGGCTCCTGCTGGTGGCCGGCATCATGATCGCCCAACTGCTGGGCGTGGACGTCTCCCTCGGCACGCTGATCCCCGCCGCCGCCGTCCTGGGCGGTGCCTCCATCGCGTGGATGCAGCTGGACGAAACCCGCAGAGCCGGGCTGGTGGACAAGACCAAGGCCGACCAGGCCGGCGGGTGGGGCAGGCTCGCCGCCGGACTGGCCCTGGTGGTGGCCGGCGTCCTGGTGATGGTCTCCGGCTCAGGATCGTGGGAGCAGACGTGGCTTGCGCTGCTTGCCTCCGTGGCCGTGCTGGGCGGTGTGGTGCTGGTCCTGCTGCCGTGGGCACTGAAATTCTGGCGGGACCTGGAAGCTGAGCGCGCCGGCAGGATCCGGGAGACGGAAAGGGCGGAGATTGCCGCCCATCTCCACGATTCCGTGCTGCAGACGCTCGCCCTGATCCAACGGCGGGCAGGCAACGAGCACGACGTCGTCCGCCTGGCGCGTGCCCAGGAACGTGAGCTGAGGGGCTGGCTGTTCCAGGACGCGGGCCGCGAAAGCGGACAACTGTCGGACCGGATCAAGGCCGTCGCCGCTGAGGTGGAGGACCTCTTGGGCCATGCCGTGGAGGTGGTCACCGTTGGCGATGCCGCCATGACCGAGGCACGCGAAGCCCTGGTCCAGGCCAGCCGTGAGGCCATGCTCAACGCATCACGCTACGGCGGCGGGACGGTCTCGGTCTACCTCGAGGCATCGGATGGACAGGCAGAGATCTTCATCAAGGACAGGGGGCCGGGCTTTGAACTGGGCGATGTACCGGCGGACCGGTTGGGTGTACGGGAATCGATCATCGGCAGGATGAAACGCCACGGCGGCTCGGCTGCCATCCTCAGCACCGGGGACGGCACCGAGGTCCGGCTTCGACTGCCGGCTACAGCAGAACATGCGGAAGGGAAATCATGAACACGACGCAGGCGACAGGTGCCGGAAGCGCCCGGCCGGCCAACTCGGTGCGGGTGGTCATCGTCGACGATCACGCCATCTTCCGGTCCGGACTGAAAGCCGACCTCGACGCCAGCATCCAGGTGGTGGGGGAGGCTGCCACGGTGGAGCAGGCCATCGCCGTCATCGCAGAGCAGCGGCCTGACGTCGTCCTTTTGGACGTACACCTGCCCGGCGGCCTTGGCGGCGGCGGCCGCGAGGTCATCGCCGGTTCCGCCGCGTTGCTGTCCACCACGCGCTTCCTGGCCCTGAGCGTCTCTGACGCCGCCGAGGACGTGGTGGCCGTGATCCGAGCCGGCGCCCGCGGCTATGTCACCAAGACCATCTCCGGCGCCGAAATCACGGACGCCGTGTTCCGCGTGGCCGGCGGTGACGCAGTCTTTTCGCCCCGCCTTGCCGGGTTCGTCCTGGATGCCTTCGGCACCGCTCCCGCGGACATCGCCGACGACGAACTGGACAAACTCTCCGCCCGCGAACTCGAGGTCATGCGCCTGATCGCCCGCGGCTACAGCTACAAGGAGGTGGCCAAGGAGCTCTTCATCAGCATCAAGACCGTGGAAACCCACGTGTCGGCAGTGCTGCGCAAGCTCCAGCTCTCCAGCCGCCATGAACTAACCAAGTGGGCCGCGGAGCGCCGCCTCCTCTAGCGACGAACACCCGCTCACTTTTGGCAACCGTTCCCTCAACGCCCCATCACCTTTGGCGGCTTAGGCGCCAACGCCCGCTCACCTTTGGTCGCTTAAACCCAAACGCCCGCTCACTTTCCTTAAGGAAGTGAGCGGGCGTTTGGGTTTTGCCTGTGAAAAGTGAGCGGGCGTCCTACTGGGCCTTGCCCAGGAAGTCCTGCAGGCGCTGCACGCCGGTGGCGAGGTCGTCGTCGCCCAGGGCGTAGGACAGGCGCAGGAAGCCGGAGGGACCGAATGCCTCGCCCGGAACCACTGCCACCTCAACCTCGTCGAGGATCAGCGAGGCGAGCTCGGCGGAGGTCTGCGGCGTGGCGGTGCCGGACGCCGTCGGAAATTCCTTGCCCAGCAGCGCACGGACGTCCGCATACACGTAGAAGGCGCCCTTCGGCGTCGGGCATTCCACTCCGTCGATCGCGTTCAGCCCAGCCACGATGGCCTTGCGGCGGCGGTCAAAGGCCACCTTCATCTCGTCGACGGCGGTCAGCGGGCCGGAAACGGCGGCGAGGGCCGCGATCTGCATGATGTTGGAGACGTTGGAGGTGGCGTGCGACTGCAGGTTGGTGGCCGCCTTGATGACGTCGGCGGGGCCGATCATCCAGCCCACGCGCCAGCCGGTCATGGCGTAGGTCTTGGCGACGCCGTTGAGGATGACCACCTTGTCGCCCAGTTCCGGGGCGGCCGTGGCGATGGAGGTGAAGGGGACGCCGTCGTAGGTCAGGTGCTCGTAGATCTCGTCCGTGACCACCCACAGGCCCTTGGCGGCGGCCCACTTGCCGATCTCCGCCACCTGCTCCGGGGAGTAGACAGCGCCGGTGGGGTTCGACGGCGAGACGAACAGCAGGATCTTGGTGCGGTCCGTGACGGCTGCTTCGAGCTGGTCGACGGTCACCAGGTAGTCCTGCTCCGGACCGGCGAAGACCTCCACGGGGACGCCGCCGGCCAGCCGGATGGCCTCCGGGTAGGTGGTCCAGAACGGGGCGGGCACGAGGACTTCGTCGCCCGGGTCCACCAGGGTGGCGAACGTGTTGTACACGGCCTGCTTGCCGCCGTTGGTCACCAGTACCTGCGAGGGGTCCACTTTGTAGCCCGAATCGCGCAGGGTCTTCTCCGCGATGGCCTTCTTCAGCTCGGGCAGACCGCCGGCGGGGGAGTAGCGGTGAAACCTGGGCTGGCCCGCAGCCTCAACGGCCGCCTGGACGATGTAGTCCGGGGTGGGGAAGTCGGGTTCGCCCGCGCCGAAGCCAATAACCGGCCGGCCAGCTGCCTTCAGCGCCTTGGCCTTGGCATCAACGGCCAGGGTTGCGGATTCGGCAATTGCGGAAATGCGTTGGGAAACGCGGGCGGCAGACATGGCAGGTCCGTTCTTCGCTTGCAGCCGGGAGGCTGGAATGTGGGATTCGACGAGTTCTACTCTATGCTGTTCACCGGACCCTCCGGGGTGCCGGTTTTGATTTATGACTGCCCCGCGCAGCAGGTTTCAGACCCGGCGACGGATGGGCCGGAACGGGCCGGTTTTACCTACGCGAAGTTCTTGCGTAGACTGGTTCACCGGTGTTGAAACACGGATGATGACGTGTGCCCCAGTTCAAGCTGGTGTTGGGTCGTCACAGAGTGCAATTCACTCCATAGGGTAGTGGCGCAATTGGTAGCGCAGCGGTCTCCAAAACCGCAGGTTGCAGGTTCGAGTCCTGTCTGCCCTGCGCAAGCTGTTCCGGGCGAAAGCCCGGGGCAGGCGCAGCAACCATGGTTCTGATCAGGGCCGGGTAATCCACCATTGCAAAGATGAGCGAGGACCAGGTGACCGAAACAGCTGCCAGCAGCTCCAAGGGCCGCCCAGCTAAGAAGGAAGCCAAGGCGAACTTCTTCGCCCGCATTGCACTCTTTGTCCGCCAGATCATCGGCGAACTGAAGAAGGTTGTTGCCCCCACCCGCAAGGAACTGATCAACTACACGCTCGTGGTGCTGGTGTTCGTGGCCATCATGATGGTCGTCGTCAGCCTGCTGGACATAGGTTTCGGAACCGCTGTCAGCTGGATCTTTGGCGGCACCGGTCCCAAGGACAGCTAGGCTGCAGGGTCCGCAGGCCGCGTGTTCCGCCGGGAAACCGGAAGGATGCACCGGTGTGCGGAATTGAGCCATTTAAATAGGCATGTTAGGCAATGAGGAAGCAGGAGACCAAGTGTCTGAGCAGGAGCTCGAGGTAACCGAGACTGGGCTGGAAGAATCCCCGGACGTCACGGCAGAAGCCGGCGAAGAGTCCGAGGTTGAGTCCTCCGCGCCCGAATCCGACGACGCCGCCTCCGATGTTGCCGACGCAGACGCTGCCGACGCTGCAGAAGCCGGCGACGAAGAGACCGACGCCCTTGCCGCCGCGGCAGCCACTGCAGCTGCGGACCCGGCCGAGGAATTCAAGGCCAAGCTGCGCCGCCAGGAAGGTGACTGGTACGTCATCCACTCCTACGCCGGTTACGAAAACCGCGTGAAGGCCAACCTTGAAACCCGCATCCAGACCCTGGACATGGAAGATTACATCTTCGAAATCCAGGTGCCCATGGAAGAAGTCGTGGAGATCAAGAACGCCCAGCGCAAGGTGATCAACCGCGTCCGCATCCCCGGCTACGTCCTGGTCCGCATGGACCTGACCGACGCCTCCTGGGGCGCCGTCCGCCACACCCCCGGCGTCACCGGCTTCGTGGGCAACGCCCACAACCCGGTCCCGCTGCGCCTGGACGAGGTCTTCTCCATGCTCGCTCCCGTCTTCGAAGAGGAACAGGCCGAGAAGGGCAAGCCGGTCAACAAGCAGAACCAGGCTCCCGTGGCCGTGGACTTCGAGGTCGGCGAGTCCGTCATCGTCAAGGAAGGCCCGTTCGAGACCCTTCCCGCCACGATCTCCGAGATCAAGCCCGAGTCCCAGACCCTTGTGGTGCTGGTCTCCATCTTCGAGCGCGAAACGCCCGTCACCCTGGCGTTCAACCAGGTCACCAAGATCTGAGAATCCTAGAATTCGTCCCGGCGCCGCCCGCTTAGCGGCACCGGAACGGCCGGCCGCCTTGCCATGGCGGCCAAAAACCTGAGGCACGCTCCTGTGCCCCAGGACGTTATTGAGAGAAGGACCCTACATTGGCTCCCAAGAAGAAGGTCACCGGCCTCATCAAGCTGCAGATCCAGGCAGGTGCCGCCAACCCGGCCCCGCCGATCGGTCCTGCGCTTGGCCAGCACGGTGTCAACATCATGGAATTCTGCAAGGCGTACAACGCTGCCACGGAAGCCCAGCGCGGAAACGTCATCCCCGTGGAAATCACGGTCTACGAGGACCGCTCCTTCACGTTCATCACCAAGACCCCGCCGGCTGCAGAGCTCATCAAGAAGGCTGCAGGCGTTGCCAAGGGTTCGTCCACCCCGCACACCGTCAAGGTCGCCAAGCTGACCCAGGCCCAGGTCAACGAGATCGCCTCCACCAAGATGGAAGACCTCAACGCCACCAGCCTCGAAGGCGCAGCGAAGATCATCGCCGGCACCGCCCGCTCCATGGGCATCACCGTCGAGGGCTAATACCCCATACCGCTGTCCAGCGTCGTGGTAATTGACGACGACGGGCGGCACCGCCGGGACACCGGCACCAAGAAAATTCAAATGTTGGCCATCCGGCCGGATAACGAACCGGATTGGGCGACTGTGGCAGGGCCCAGCGCGGTCCGCAGACCACAACTGCACAAGGAGAAACAAGCAGCATGGCAAAGCGCAGCAAAGCATATGAGGCAGCAGCCGCCAAGATCGATGCAACCAAGCACTACGCACCGTTTGAGGCAGTAACGCTGGCCAAGGACACCAACCCGTCCAAGTTCGACGCCACCGTTGAGGTTGCCTTCCGCCTCGGCGTCGACCCCCGCAAGGCTGACCAGATGGTCCGCGGCACCGTCAACCTGCCCCACGGCACCGGTAAGACCGCCCGCGTTCTGGTTTTCGCCACGGGTGACAAGGCTGAGGCCGCAATCGCAGCCGGCGCCGACTTCGTTGGTTCCGATGACCTGATCGAACGGATCGCAGGCGGCTGGACCGACTTCGACGCCGCCGTTGCCACCCCTGACCTCATGGGCAAGGTTGGCCGCCTCGGTAAGGTCCTGGGCCCGCGTAACCTGATGCCGAACCCCAAGACGGGCACCGTGACCCCCGACGTCACCAAGGCCGTCAACGACATCAAGGGTGGAAAGATCGACTTCCGCGTCGACAAGCACTCCAACCTGCACTTCATCATCGGCAAGGTTTCCTTCGACGCACAGAAGCTGGCTGAGAACTACGCAGCCGCCCTGGAAGAGGTTCTTCGCCTCAAGCCGTCGGCATCCAAGGGCCGCTACATCCAGAAGGCCACCGTGGCCACCACGTTCGGCCCGGGCATCTCCGTGGACCCCAACGTCACCAAGGTGCTCACCGAGGCGTAGTCCTTGACTGAAGTTCCTGCCCGGACTGATTCCGGAGCATCCGAAGACCGTCCCGGCGCATCAGCGCCGGGGCGGTCTTCTTTTTGACCCGGCACTTTCCCTAAGCTGGCTTGAGCGGCCACGCCGATCCGTCTGAACGCAACCCGGACTGCTCGCGCCGCATTAGTGACTGCCGCCGTCGTGCTTCCGCCGGACCCAGGGAGCAACGACCCTCAGCGTGCTCGGCCCTGACATGGAATGCCAGCGAAAACCAGCATATGCTGGCGATAAATGTTGCACTTGGATTCAAACCTGTTGGTTATGAAGGTGAGTGGCAGAAACGGCTGGGATGATGCCCGAATGGCAATAGACGTTAAGATCGAGCAGCTCTGGATCCCCGACTCATTGGACACCCCGGACGCTGCGGACTTCCTGGCGGCCGTGGAAGTGGGCCGCAAAGTGCGGATGCAGACCTGGGGCAGTGACGATCTCGCCTATGGTCCGCTTGAGAAGCTGCTGGAGTTCGCGGACCCGTATGAGCGCCAGTTGATCCTCGTGGCCAAGGTGGACGGGGCCATTGTGGGCACGGTGGACATTGCGCTGCCCCTTACCGACCACCTTGACCTCGCCGAGCTCACCCTCGACATCCTTCCGGAGTACCAGCGGCAGGGCGTTGGACGCCGGCTGCTGGAGGCGGCCGAACAGCTGGCCCGGGGTGAAGGCCGCACCATGATCCTGGTGGACACCAATCACCCCGGCGCTTCACTGCACGAGTTTGAGCAGGCCCAGCTGGTCCCCGGGTCGGGGCAGGGGTTCGTGCCGCTGGAGAGCCGGGAGGTGGAGTTCGCCCGGAAAACCGGGTACACGCTTCAGCACATTGAGCAGTTCAGCTCCTGCCTCCTGCCCCTGGACACCAAGCTCGTGGCAGACCTCCAGGCCGAAGCCGAGGAAGCGAACAACGGCAGGTACCGGCTGCACCATTGGACGGACCGCTGCCCCGAGCGCTGGCTGGAGGCGGTGGCGGCCCTGGAGAACCAGGCGGGGGTGGACGTTGACCCTTCCCTGGATGCGCCGATTGAGCAGGACATGGTGTTCGACGCCGGCATCCTTCGGGAGGCGGAAGACGTCGCCATCGCGCAGGGGAGGCGGACGGTGGTCACCGCCGTGGAGCATATCGCCACGGGAGCGCTGGTGGGACTGACCACCATCACGGTGCTGGCGCACCGGGCCGATGTCGTGTTCCAGGACGACACCCTGATCCTGCAGGAGCACCGCGGCAACAAGCTGGGCCTGCTGATCAAAGTGGCCAATATGGAACGGCTCAGTGAGCAGTTCCCGGATGCGCGCATTATCTACACCTGGAATGCGCCGGAGAACCGGTACCTCCTGACGGTCAACAAGCAGCTCGGTTTCCAGACTGCGGGAGTTACGGGAATCTGGCAAAAAGAGCTTCCCACCCTGCATACCAGCACCAGTTGAGGCCCGATTTGGAGGACGGGTACCGCCTCGCGTAAGCTGGAAGTACCAAAGACCGTCGGTTGTTGGAAATCCACTCTCCTGAACATGGCTCAGCTCTGTAGTTGTGCGCTGGGGACAACAGTGGCTTTCCGGACGAAGGACCCTCAACGCAGGGCGGCCGGCGCAGGTGAACGAAGCAAAGTTCCGCGGTACAGCCGCGTTGAGCCAAGCCCCGTGCATCTGCGCGGGGCGTTTTTAGTTTTAGCTCTCTTGAGCGGGGACCGTCGAATACCGGCACTATCCCCGGAAGGAGGGTTATGGCAACGCCTACCAAGGTTTCAGCAGTAGCTGAGATCACTAACGATTTCAAGGAATCGAACGCCGCTGTCCTGACCGAATACCGCGGGCTCACCGTTGCACAGCTCAAGCAGCTGCGTGTTTCTCTCGGCCAGGACACCAAGTTCGCGGTCGTTAAGAACACCCTGACCGCCATTGCAGCCAAGGAAGCCGGCGTCGAAGCATTCGACGGCCAGCTTGCCGGCCCCACTGCAATCGCGTTCATCAAGGGTGACGCAGTTGCCGCTGCCAAGAGCCTGACGGATTTTGCCAAGGCCAACAAGCAGCTGGTCATCAAGACCGGTTACTTCGAGGGCAAGGCGCTGGACGCCAGCGAGGTTGCCGCACTGGCTGCCCTCGAGTCCCGTGAGCTGCAGCTCGCCAAGGTTGCAGGCGTCCTCAAGGCCCCTGCCGCCGCAGCTGCACGCATCATCGACGCACTGCGCCTCAAGCTTGAAGAAGAGAACGGTGCACCGGCAGCTGCCGAAGCGCCCGCCGCTGAAGAAGCTCCTGCCGCTGAAGCCGACGCTGCCGCCGAAGCTCCCGCTGCCGAAGAGAACTAATTCTCTTACACCCACCAGACTCCGGTGCCAGTCCGGCCCAGCGCCGTTCGGACACCACAACAGGAAGGACGCCTACCATGGCGAAGCTCAGCAACGAAGAGCTCATTGAAGCTTTCAAGGAACTGACCATCATCGAGCTCTCCGAGTTCGTCAAGCTCTTCGAAGAGACCTTCGAAGTTACCGCTGCTGCTGTAGCCGTTGCCGGCCCTGCCGGTGGCGGAGCTGCTGAAGAGGTTGAAGAGAAGACCGACTTCGACGTCATCCTCGAATCTGCCGGTGACAAGAAGATCGCAGTCATCAAGGAAGTTCGCGCCATCACCTCCCTCGGCCTCAAGGAAGCCAAGGACCTGGTTGACAGCGCTCCCAAGGCTGTCCTCGAAGGCGCCAACAAGGAAGCTGCCGAGAAGGCCAAGGATCAGCTCGAGGCTGCAGGCGCCACCGTTACCCTCAAGTAACAGCGCCTTTTCCCGGGAAACCCCGCCCCACTGCGAACCAGTTGGGCGGGGTTTCCTGCTTTAACCATTTCCGGACCTAGCCGGGCTCACTGATGTCAGCCACGACCGCGCCGAGCGCTGCAGTGAGTGCATCGGCGTCAACAAAGGCGCTGTAGCCGTGGGCACCGGCCCCCATGGAGATACGGCGGCCGGTAATGGTGGCATCAGCGTAGACAGGCCATGCCGTGGTACTGCCCAGGGGCGTGATGGTGCCCCGCTCGTAACCGGTCGCTTCCAGCGCGGTTTCGGCAGGCGGCAGGGACAGCTTGTTGACGCCCACGAGTGTGCGCAGCTTGGGCCAGGAGATTTGCCGGTCGCCCGGGATCAGGGCGAACAGGAAGGTCCCGTCCTTGCGCTTGACCACGAGCGACTTGACGATGTCCGCCGGGCTGATGCCCAGGATGTCCGCGGCCTCTTCGAGGCTCCTCGCTGCGGGCCGCTCCACTACCTCGACCTGCAGGCCCCGGGCCTCGGCGTCGGCCAGGAAGCGTTCCTGCCCGACGCCGTCCGTTCCGTTTCCGGATGCGCCCGCCATCAGTCGCGGTAGAGCAGGAGGGCCTCGCCCTGCCCGCCCCCGCCGCAGAGGGATACGGCAGCCTTGCCGGTTCCGCGCCGCTTCAGCTCATGGGCGGCGTGGGCGGCCAGGCGGGCTCCGGAGGCGCCAATCGGGTGCCCCAGTGCGATGGCGCCGCCGTGGATGTTGCACTTTTCCAAGGGGTAGTCCAGGTCCTTGAGGGACTGCACCGCGACGGAGCCGAACGCCTCGTTGATCTCGATGAAGTCGAGGTCGGAGGTGTTCCAGCCGGCCTTGCCAAGGGCATTCAGAATGGCATTCGAGGGCTGTGAGTGCAGGGAGTTGTCAGGACCGGCAACTTGGCCCGGCTTTCCCACCACCGCCAGGTATTCCAGCCCGTGCTCTTCGGCGTAGCCGCGCGAAGCGAGCACCAGGGCGGCGGCCCCGTCGGACAGGGGAGAGGAGTTGCCCGCCGTAATGGTGCCATCGGTGACGAAGGCCGCCCGCAGGCCGGCCAGCGACTCCACCGACGTATTCGGACGGACGCCCTCGTCAGTATCCACCACCAGCGGGTCGCCCTTGCGCTGCTTGACGCTGACAGGTGCGATCTCGCCGTCGAACGTTCCGTTCTTGGCCGCAAGCGCCGCACGCTGGTGCGACTGGGCGGCCACGTTGTCCTGCGAGGTTCGGTCGATGCCCAGCGTGAGGTTGCGCGTCTCGGTGGACAGGCCCATGGACTGTCCGTCAAAGGCGTCGGTCAGGCCGTCGTGCGCGGCAGCGTCCAGCGCCTGGATGGATCCGTACGTCCACCCCTGGCGTGATCCGGGAAGCAGGTGCGGGGCCCGGCTCATCGACTCCTGCCCGCCTGCCACCACCACCGCAGCCTCGCCGGCGCGGATCACCCGGGCTGCGTCGATCACCGCTGTCAGACCGGAAAGGCACACCTTGTTGACCGTTACCGCGGGGACATTCCATCCGATGCCGGCGCCGATGGCGCTCTGCCGTGCCGGGTTCTGTCCGGCGCCCGCCTGCAGCACCTGCCCCATGATGACCGCCTCCACGTCGGCGGCCTCCACACCGCTGCCTTCCAGCGCGGCCTTGATGGCGTGGGCACCGAGGTCCACTGCCGTAAGGCTGGAGAGTTGGCCGTTGATCCGGCCCTGCGGAGTCCGTGCCGCCCCGAGGATGACAACGTCGTTGCTGTCGGGAGAGTTGACCATGGTTACCACTTTCAATCCGGTTCCGGTGTAGGCCACCAAGGCTATCGTGAGCCTGGTCACCCAACTATGCAAACGCTGGAACGCCTATGTGCATTCCTGGCAGGGGAGGGGTCCCCATCCGGGCATTGTGCACGACGGCGGCCGGTTGCGTAGGGTGGACGGCGAGGCTTTGAGGGGCGTTCTTTGCAGCGGAAACTCTTTGCGGGGGACTGGGCCGGCACGCGGGACGGACGGAATGGGAATCGTGATGAAGACAGTGACGGCGGCAGTGATCGCGGTATTGACCGGCTGCGCGCTGGCAGGCTGCTCTGTGTCCACGCCGGCACCGGCAGAATCCGCCCCGTCCGCCACTTCCCCTTCGGCCCCGGCCCGGGAAACGGAAAGCAGCAGCCCGGCAGCCGGTGGCACAGCTACGGGCGGGGTGGGCCAAGGCCCCAACGCTGCCGGAACCCGGGAAGCCTGCGAACTCTTCAACAAGCTGGTGGCGGACTACGGCGCCGTACCGCCCACCGACTCCAATGGCTACGAGGACGTGTACCTGAAGGCGCTGGACGCGAAGGACACCGTGTCCGGCGACCTTAGGGGGCTTTTCAGCTCCCTAAGCCTGCTGGCCATGGACCGGTCCTCGGCAGCGGAGACCGGCGGCAAGCCGGCGCAGGAATCCCAGGACGCAGTCAGGGATGCCGTCTTCGCCAACTCCGCGGCGTGCACTGCAGCGGGCGTAACCCTCCGGCTCTGACAGGGGAAGCCCAGGAAGCGGCTGCTGGGGGACGGATATCCGGTGCTTGCAATCCGACCGGATGTGGGGTAGACACGAAGGTTGTTTTGCCGTATCGTAGATATTTGCGTCTTCCCTGTTTACCTTCAGCCTTCATATAGCGGTGGGCTTCGCCCGACAGCTGGCAATCAGCGTGCCGTAACAACGGTCACATCATAGCCAGTTCGGGTCCCGGGTCATATAGCGGAACCGGATGGTAGCGCTGCGAAGTCACTTCGCAGGGTGCACAGCGGGGGAGATCTGAAAACGCCTGAAGGTCTGTGGAAGGATCCCTCTTGGTCGCCTCGAGCACCTCTAATAACGAAACCGCTAACACTGCCGACAGCACTGATGGTGCCACTCGCCGGCTCTCATTCGCAAAGATTCACGAACCTCTTGACGTTCCGAATCTGCTTGCCCTGCAGACGGACAGCTTTGACTGGCTGGTCGGCAATGAGCGCTGGCAGGCACGCGTGGCAAAGGCTGTCGAAGAAAACGATCTCAGCGTCGCCACCACGTCCGGCCTGTCGGACATCTTCGAAGAGATCTCCCCGATCGAGGATTTCCAGGGCACCATGTCCCTGAGCTTCTCCGATCCGGAGTTCGCTGACCCCAAGTACACCATGGCTGAGTGCAAGGACCGGGACGCCACGTACTCGGCTCCGCTGTACGTCAAGGCCGAGTTCATGAACAACAACACGGGCGAAATCAAGCAGCAGACCGTGTTCATGGGTGACTTCCCGCTGATGACCGAGAAGGGCACCTTCGTCGTCAACGGCACCGAGCGTGTCGTCGTTTCCCAGCTGGTTCGTTCACCGGGCGCCTACTTCGAGCGCGCCGCTGACAAGACCAGTGACAAGGACATCTTCACCGCGAAGATCATCCCGTCCCGTGGTGCGTGGTTCGAGCTCGAAATCGACAAGCGCGACCAGGTCGGGGTCCGCCTTGACCGTAAGCGCAAGCAGTCCGTCACCGTCCTGCTGAAGGCCCTTGGCTGGACCGAAGGCCAGATCCTCGAAGAGTTCGGCCAGTACGACTCGATGCGGGCAACCCTGGAGAAGGACGCCACCGAAACCCGCGAAGACGCCCTCCTGGACATCTACCGCAAGCTGCGTCCGGGCGAGCCGCCCACCGTTGAGGCTGCCCAGTCCCTGCTGGACAACCTGTACTTCAACTCCAAGCGCTACGATCTGGCCAAGGTTGGCCGCTACAAGATCAACCGCAAGCTGGGCATCGACCGCTCCCTTGGTGACAAGGAAGCTTCTGTCCTGCACGTTGAAGACATCGTTGCCATGATCAAGTTCCTCGTTGCGCTGCACGCCGGCGAGAAGACCATCAAGGGCACCCGCGATGGCCAGGAAGTGGACCTGCGCGTCGAAATCGACGACATCGACCACTTCGGCAACCGCCGCATCCGCGCCGTCGGCGAGCTCATCGAGAACCAGGTCCGCACAGGCCTGTCCCGCATGGAGCGCGTTGTCCGCGAGCGTATGACCACCCAGGACGTCGAGGCCATCACGCCGCAGACCCTGATCAACATCCGCCCCGTGGTTGCGGCCATCAAGGAGTTCTTCGGAACCTCCCAGCTGTCGCAGTTCATGGACCAGAACAACCCGCTCTCGGGCCTGACCCACAAGCGCCGCCTGTCGGCCCTTGGCCCCGGTGGTCTGTCCCGTGACCGCGCCGGCATGGAAGTCCGTGACGTGCACCCGTCCCACTACGGACGCATGTGCCCCATCGAAACCCCTGAAGGCCCCAACATTGGCCTGATCGGTTCGCTGGCTTCCTACGGACGCATCAACCCGTTCGGCTTCATCGAGACCCCGTACCGTCTGGTCAAGGACGGCGTCGTGTCCGACGACGTCCAGTACCTGACGGCCGACGACGAAGCCGAGGTGCTGATCGCCCAGGCCAACGCGCCGCTGGACGAGAACAACAAGTTCGCCGAGGACACTGTCCTCGTGCGTGCCCGTGGTGGTGGAGGCGAGCCCGTCCTGGTTCCGGCCGAGGACGTTGAGTTCATGGACGTTTCCCCGCGCCAGATGGTGTCCGTGGCAACCGCCCTGATCCCGTTCCTTGAGCACGACGACGCCAACCGCGCACTCATGGGTGCCAACATGCAGCGCCAGGCTGTGCCGCTGGTCCGTTCCGAGGCCCCCGTCGTGGGCACCGGCATGGAGCGCGCCGCCGCAGTCGACGCCGGTGACGTTGTCATTGCCAAGAAGGCCGGTGTGGTCACCGAGGTTTCCGCCGAGCTCGTCATCATGCTCAACGACGACGGCACCGAGACCAACTACCGCATCAACAAGTTCGCCCGCTCCAACCAGGGCAACTGCTACAACCACCGCGTACTGGTGAACGAAGGCCAGCGCCTGGAAGTTGGCGGCATCATCGCCGACGGCCCGGCAACGGACCAGGGTGAACTGGCACTCGGCAAGAACCTGCTCGTGGCATTCATGTCATGGGAAGGCCACAACTTCGAGGACGCCATCATCCTCTCGCAGCGCATCGTTGCCGAGGACGTCCTTTCCTCCATCCACATCGAGGAGCACGAGATCGATGCCCGCGACACCAAGCTTGGTGCCGAGGAAATCACCCGTGACATCCCCAACGTGTCCGAGGAAGTCCTCGCAGGGCTGGACGAGCGCGGCATCATCCACATCGGTGCCGAGGTTGAAGCAGGGGACATCCTGGTCGGAAAGGTCACCCCGAAGGGTGAAACCGAACTGACCCCGGAGGAGCGCCTCCTGCGCGCCATCTTCGGCGAGAAGTCACGCGAAGTGCGTGACACCTCCCTGAAGGTGCCCCACGGCGAGTCCGGCACCGTCATCGGCGTGCGCGTCTTCGACCGCGACAACGACGACGAACTGCCCCCGGGCGTCAACCAGCTGGTCCGCGTCTACGTGGCTGCCAAGCGCAAGATCACCGACGGCGACAAGCTCGCCGGCCGCCACGGCAACAAGGGTGTTATCTCCAAGATCCTCCCGATCGAGGACATGCCCTTCCTGGCCGACGGTACCCCCGTCGACATCGTCCTGAACCCGCTGGGTGTTCCGGGCCGTATGAACGTGGGCCAGGTGCTCGAAACGCACCTGGGCTGGGTTGCCAAGACCGGTTGGAAGATCGAAGGCGAGCCGGAATGGGTCAAGCAGCTGCCCAACCTGCCGCGCGAGAGTGGTCCCACCACTGTTGCAACGCCGGTGTTCGACGGTGCCCGCGAAGAGGAAATCACGGGCCTGCTGGATTCCACCAACATGACCCGCGATGGTGACCGCCTGATCAACTCCTCGGGCAAGACCCGCCTGTTTGACGGCCGCTCCGGCGAGCCGTTCCCGGATCCGATCTCGGTCGGCTACATGTACATCCTGAAGCTCCACCACCTGGTGGATGACAAGATCCACGCACGCTCCACCGGCCCGTACTCCATGATCACGCAGCAGCCGCTGGGTGGTAAGGCACAGTTCGGTGGCCAGCGCTTCGGTGAAATGGAAGTGTGGGCGCTTGAAGCTTATGGCGCCGCCTACACGCTCCAGGAACTCCTCACGATCAAGTCGGATGATATCCACGGTCGTGTGAAGGTCTACGAAGCGATCGTCAAGGGCGAGAACATCCCCGAGCCGGGCGTTCCCGAATCCTTCAAGGTCTTGATCAAGGAAATGCAGTCGCTGTGCCTGAACGTGGAAGTTCTTTCCACGGACGGAACCACAATTGAAATGCGTGACTCTGATGACGCAGTCTTCACGGCTGCGGAGGAACTGGGCATCGATCTGTCTCGCGCAGAGCCCAGCTCCGTAGAAGAGGTCTAGAAGGCGCCCGTACGACGGCGGGTGGGAACCCGCCGTCGTACGCCGCCCTCCCTCATCCCGCACCTAAGACTTCAGAATTTAGAGAACAAGAGAGAACAGGGACCATATGTCCAGCGAATCCTCCTTCGGCCTCATGCAGATCGGCCTCGCCACCGCGGAAGACATCCGCGGCTGGTCGTACGGCGAGGTTAAGAAGCCGGAAACCATCAACTACCGCACGCTCAAGCCCGAGAAGGACGGCCTCTTCTGCGAGAAGATCTTCGGCCCGTCCCGCGACTGGGAATGCTACTGCGGCAAGTACAAGCGCGTGCGCTTCAAGGGCATCATCTGTGAGCGTTGTGGCGTCGAAGTCACCCGTGCCAAGGTCCGCCGTGAGCGCATGGGCCACATCGAACTGGCCGCACCGGTTACGCACATCTGGTACTTCAAGGGTGTTCCGTCCCGCCTGGGCTACCTCCTTGACCTGGCTCCGAAGGACCTCGAAAAGGTCATCTACTTCGCTGCCTACATGATCACCAGCGTCGACGAGGCTGCCCGCCACGAGGAACTGCCCAACCTGCAGGTTGAGCACGACATCGAGAAGAAGCAGCTGATCGACAACCGCGACGCCGACATCGCCGCGATCGCCCGCGACCTCGAAGGCGAAATCGCACGCCTCGAGGGCGAAGGCGCCAAGGCTGCCGACAAGAAGAAGGCCCGCGACTCCGCCGACCGCCAGATGGCCAACGTGCGCAAGCGTGCCGACGCCGACATCGAGCGCCTCGAGCAGGTCTGGGACCGCTTCAAGAACCTGAAGGTCGCCGACCTCGAAGGTGACGAAGGCCTGTACCGCGAACTGCGCGACCGCTACGGCATGTACTTCGAAGGCTCCATGGGTGCCGAAGCCATCAAGAAGCGCCTTGAGAACTTCGACATGCAGGCCGAGTCCGAGTCCCTGCGCGACGTCATTGCCAACGGCAAGGGCCAGCGCAAGACCCGTGCCCTCAAGCGCCTGAAGGTGGTCAACGCGTTCCTGACCACCAACAACAGCCCGCTCGGCATGGTCCTCGACGCCGTCCCGGTGATCCCGCCGGAACTGCGCCCCATGGTCCAGCTGGACGGTGGCCGCTTCGCGACCTCCGACCTTAACGACCTGTACCGCCGCGTGATCAACCGCAACAACCGCCTCAAGCGCCTGCTTGACCTGGGTGCTCCGGAGATCATCGTCAACAACGAGAAGCGCATGCTTCAGGAAGCTGTTGACAGCCTCTTCGACAACGGCCGCCGCGGCCGTCCGGTCACCGGACCGGGCAACCGTCCGCTGAAGTCCCTGAGCGACATGCTCAAGGGCAAGCAGGGCCGTTTCCGCCAGAACCTCCTCGGCAAGCGCGTCGACTACTCCGGCCGTTCGGTCATCGTCGTCGGCCCGCAGCTGAAGCTGCACCAGTGCGGCCTGCCCAAGCAGATGGCACTGGAGCTCTTCAAGCCGTTCGTGATGAAGCGCCTGGTTGACCTCAACCACGCCCAGAACATCAAGTCGGCCAAGCGGATGGTGGAGCGCTACCGCCCGCAGGTCTGGGACGTGCTCGAAGAGATCATCACCGAACACCCGGTGCTGCTCAACCGTGCACCTACCCTGCACCGCCTGGGCATCCAGGCGTTCGAGCCGCAGCTTGTTGAAGGCAAGGCAATCCAGCTGCACCCGCTGGTTTGTGGCGCATTCAACGCCGACTTCGACGGCGACCAGATGGCAGTCCACCTGCCGCTGAGCCCCGAGGCGCAGGCTGAGGCCCGCATCCTGATGCTGTCCTCGAACAACATCCTGAAGCCCTCTGACGGACGCCCGGTCACCCTGCCTTCGCAGGATATGATCATCGGCCTGTACCACTTGACCACCAAGCGCAAGGGGTCGGCCGGCGAAGGCCGCATCTTCGGTTCGGTTTCAGAAGCCATCATGGCCTTCGATGCCCGCGAGCTGCACCTGAACTCGCAGGTCAAGATCCGCCTCGAAGGCTTCGTCCCGTACGCCGGCTGGGAAGCTCCCGAAGGCTGGGAGCAGGGCCAGCCCGCACTGGTTGAAACCTCCCTGGGCCAGGTCCTCTTCAACGAGACCCTGCCCGAGGACTATCCGTGGGTTGAGGCTGTTGCCGACAAGGGCGAACTGTCCCGCATCGTCAACGACCTCGCCGAGCGCTACCCGAAGGTTGTCACCGCTGCAACGCTGGACAACCTCAAGGATGCCGGTTTCTACTGGGCCACCCGTTCAGGCGTCACCGTCGCCATCTCGGACATCGAGGTTCCGGCTGCCAAGCCGGAAATCCTTGCCGGGTACGAAGAGCGCGCCGCCAAGATCCAGGGCCAGTACGACAAGGGCCTGATCGACGACGACGAGCGCCGCCAGGAACTCATCGAGATCTGGAACAAGGCCACCAACGATATCGCCTCGGTGATGCGTGAGAGCCTGTCCCCGATGAACACCATCAACCGCATGGTGTCCTCCGGTGCACGTGGTAACTGGATGCAGGTCCGCCAGATTGCGGGTATCCGTGGCCTGGTGGCCAACCCGAAGGGTGAGATCATCCCGCGCCCCATCAAGTCCTCCTACCGTGAGGGCCTGTCGGTGCTGGAATACTTCATCGCCACGCACGGTGCCCGTAAGGGCCTGGCCGATACCGCTCTGCGTACCGCCAACTCGGGTTACCTGACCCGTCGTCTGGTGGACGTCTCGCAGGACGTCATCGTCCGTGAAGAGGACTGCGGCACCGAGCGCGGCCTGGTCACGCCCATCGCCGTCGCCGACGCCAACGGTGAGCTGGTCCTGGACGAGAACGTCGAGAACAGCGCTTACGCACGTACGCTGGCTGTCGACGTCGTGGACTCCGAGGGCAACGTCCTCGCAGCCGCCGGCACCGACTGCGGCGACGTGGTTATCGCCGAGCTCTTCAAGGCAGGCATCACCGAGGTCAAGGTCCGCTCCGTACTCACCTGTGAGTCCAGCGTCGGCACCTGCGCCCTGTGCTACGGCCGCTCGCTGGCCACCGGCAAGACCGTGGACATCGGCGAGGCCGTGGGCATCATCGCCGCACAGTCCATCGGTGAGCCCGGTACCCAGCTGACCATGCGTACGTTCCACACCGGTGGTGCTGTTTCCGCCGGTGGTGGCGACGACATCACCCAGGGTCTGCCCCGTATCCAGGAGCTCTTCGAAGCCCGCACTCCGAAGGGTGTTGCACCGATTGCTGAAGCAGCCGGCCGCATCACCATCGAAGAGTCCGAGCGCCAGATGCGCCTGGTCATCACCCCGGATGACGGCTCGGAAGAGATCGCCTACCCGGTGCTGCGCCGTTCACGGCTGCTGATCGAAGACGGCGACCACGTTTCCGTGGGCCAGAAGCTGATCAACGGCCCGGTGGACCCCAAGCAGGTCCTGCGCATCATGGGTCCGCGTGCGGCACAGAAGTTCCTGGTGGACGAGGTCCAGGGCGTGTACCGCAGCCAGGGCATCGGTATCCACGACAAGCACGTCGAGGTTATCGTCCGCCAGATGCTGCGCCGCGTCACGGTCATCGAGTCCGGCGAATCCGACCTGCTGCCCGGCGAGCTCGCTGAGCGCAGCCGGTTCGAGGAAGCCAACCGCCGCGTTGTGTCCGAGGGCAAGACTCCGGCTTCCGGACGTCCTGAACTGATGGGCATCACCAAGGCGTCGCTGGCCACCGAGTCCTGGCTGTCTGCAGCTTCCTTCCAGGAGACCACCCGCGTCCTGACGCAGGCGGCCATGGAAGGCAAGAGCGATCCGCTGCTGGGCCTCAAGGAGAACGTCATCATCGGTAAGCTGATCCCGGCCGGCACGGGCCTCCCGCGCTACACCGAGGTCACCGTCGAGCCCACTGAAGAAGCAAAGGCCAACCTGTTCACCGGCCCCAGCGCATTCAGTGACTTCTCGTACGACACCCTGGGTGGAGATGGAGCTCCCGAGTTCCACGCCATCCCCCTGGATGACTACGACCTGGGCAACGACTTCCGGTAGCCACTGACGGTTGACGCCTGACGAAGGGATGGTCCCGCACCGCAAGGTGGGGGACCATCTCCCGTTAACATCGATTGCTCCGTACCTGTCGTTCTGGTGGCCCATAACGACAGGTACGGAGCAACCGATGGGGGAGATGCCCCGATTAAGGCATGGAGCCTGTCCATGCTAGACTTGTTACCAATTGTTATTGTGGCAGTGGATGAGAGTGCCGGTGTCAGCTGAAAGGCTGGACCAGAGCGACGTTTCCGGTTTGCAGGGTTCTTGTGCAACGTATGCCACATTTTTGCATGCCTAGGGAACTGCAGGAATGTACGTTTCGTCCCGGTGTGCGATCCGACTATTAAGGCTTCGCCTTCGCCGCCATGGAGATTCCCTTCAGGGCCCGGGCGGCGGGGCAACGCAAAAGGAGAGTGGCCGGAAACAGCCACTCCGGATAAAACGGAGAACACGAGAGTGCCTACGATTAACCAGCTGGTCCGCAAGGGCCGCACGCCTAAGGTCTCAAAGACCAAGGCTCCCGCGCTTAAGGGCAGCCCCATGCGCCGCGGTGTCTGCACCCGCGTCTACACCACCACCCCGAAGAAGCCGAACTCGGCTCTGCGTAAGGTGGCACGTGTGCGCCTCAACGGCGGCGTGGAAGTTACCGCCTACATCCCCGGTGTTGGCCACAACCTGCAGGAGCACTCCATTGTGCTCGTTCGCGGTGGTCGTGTGAAGGACCTTCCGGGTGTCCGCTACAAGATCGTCCGTGGCGCCCTCGATACCCAGGGTGTGAAGAACCGTAAGCAGGCCCGCAGCCGCTACGGCGCAAAGATGGAGAAGAAGTAATATGCCTCGCAAGGGTCCGGCCCCCAAGCGGCCGCTCGTTTCGGATCCGGTATACGGTTCCCCGCTGGTAACCCAGCTCATCAACAAGGTGCTCGTTGACGGCAAGAAGTCCACGGCAGAGCGCATCGTCTACGGTGCCCTCGAAGGCGCCCGCGCCAAGTCGGGCGGCGACCCCGTTGCAGCCCTCAAGAAGGCCATGGACAACGTCAAGCCTTCCCTCGAGGTCCGCTCCCGCCGTGTCGGTGGCGCCACCTACCAGGTG
Organism: Arthrobacter sp. E44; assembly: GCF_041877125.1. Taxonomy (NCBI): domain Bacteria; kingdom Bacillati; phylum Actinomycetota; class Actinomycetes; order Micrococcales; family Micrococcaceae; genus Arthrobacter; species Arthrobacter sp. E44. The sequence continues at coordinate 39,662 of NZ_JBHDJA010000003.1, read as the reverse complement.
CCGGTTGAGGTCAAGCCGGGCCGCTCCACCGCCCTCGCCCTGCGGTGGCTGGTTGGCTACTCCAAGGCCCGCCGTGAAAAGACGATGACCGAGCGTCTCCAGAACGAAATCCTGGATGCGTCCAACGGTCTCGGTGCCGCTGTGAAGCGTCGCGAAGACACCCACAAGATGGCCGAGTCCAACAAGGCCTTCGCACACTACCGCTGGTAATACTCCCCGGACGCCGCCGGCTCAACCGAGCCGGCGGCGAACGCGTAGTCCATCCCAAAAGGAGACCCCGTGGCACAGGACGTGCTTACCGACCTTAGTAAGGTCCGCAATATCGGCATCATGGCCCACATTGATGCCGGCAAGACCACCACAACCGAGCGCATCCTGTTCTACACGGGTGTGAACCACAAGATCGGCGAAACGCACGACGGCGCGTCGACCACCGACTGGATGGAACAGGAAAAGGAACGCGGCATCACCATCACGTCTGCCGCCGTGACCTGCTTCTGGGAAAACAACCAGATCAACATCATCGACACCCCTGGCCACGTGGACTTCACGGTTGAGGTTGAGCGCTCCCTGCGCGTCCTCGACGGTGCAGTTGCCGTCTTCGACGGCAAGGAAGGCGTTGAGCCGCAGTCCGAGACCGTATGGCGCCAGGCTGACAAGTACAACGTCCCGCGTATCTGCTTCGTCAACAAGATGGACAAGCTCGGTGCTGACTTCTACTTCACCGTAGACACCATCATCAGCCGCCTCGGTGCCAAGCCGCTGGTCATGCAGCTGCCCATCGGTGCCGAGAACGACTTCATCGGCGTCGTCGACCTGCTTTACATGCGTGCCCTGGTTTGGCCGGGCGACGCCAAGGGCGACGTGACCATGGGTGCCAAGTACGAGATCCGTGAGATCCCGTCTGACCTCCAGGAAAAGGCTGAAGAGTACCGCGCGAACCTCGTTGAGACCGTTGCAGAGTCCTCCGAGGAACTCATGGAGAAGTACCTTGAGGGCGAAGAGATCTCGATCGACGAGCTCAAGGCCGGCATCCGCCAGATGACCATCAACTCCGAGCTGTACCCGATCTTCTGTGGCTCCGCGTTCAAGAACCGTGGCGTCCAGCCGATGCTCGATGCAGTTGTGGACTACCTGCCGAACCCGCTCGACGTCCCCCCGATGGTCGGTCACGATCCTCGCGACGAAGAGAAGGAACTGACCCGCAAGCCTTCCGCTGAGGAGCCGTTCTCGGCCCTGGCATTCAAGATTGCTGCTCACCCCTTCTTCGGTCAGCTCACCTTCATCCGCGTGTACTCCGGTCACGTGGAAGCAGGCGCGCAGGTGGTCAACTCCACCAAGGGCAAGAAGGAGCGCATCGGCAAGCTGTTCCAGATGCACGCCAACAAGGAAATGCCCGTTGAGGGCGCTACCGCAGGCCACATCTACGCAGCCATCGGTCTGAAGGACACCACCACGGGTGACACCCTGTGTGATGCCAACAACCAGATCGTGCTCGAGTCCATGAGCTTCCCGGAGCCCGTGATCTCGGTTGCCATCGAGCCCAACACCAAGGGTGACCAGGAGAAGCTCTCCACGGCCATCCAGAAGCTCTCCGCTGAGGACCCCACCTTCCAGGTGTCCCTCAACGAAGACACCGGCCAGACAATCATCGCCGGCATGGGCGAGCTCCACCTGGACATCCTGGTGGACCGCATGCGCCGCGAGTTCAAGGTCGAGGCAAACGTGGGCAAGCCCCAGGTTGCCTACCGCGAAACCATCAAGCGCGCCGTCGAACGCCACGACTACACGCACAAGAAGCAGACCGGTGGTTCGGGCCAGTTCGCAAAGATCCAGATCGCCATCGAGCCGCTGGACACCGCTGAGGGTGAGCTGTACGAGTTCGAGAACAAGGTCACCGGTGGCCGCGTTCCGCGCGAATACATCCCGTCCGTCGACGCGGGCATCCAGGACGCATTGAACGACGGCGTCCTGGCCGGCTACCCGGTTGTCGGCATCAAGGCCACGCTGATTGACGGCGCGTACCACGATGTTGACTCCTCGGAAATGGCGTTCAAGATCGCCGGCCGTATGGCTTTCAAGGAAGCTGCACGCAAGGCGAACCCGGTTCTGCTCGAACCACTGATGGATGTCGAGGTCCGCACCCCTGAGGAATACATGGGTGAAGTTATCGGTGACCTCAACTCCCGCCGTGGCCAGATGCAGTCCATGGAAGATGCACAGGGCGTCAAGGTCATCCGTGCGCACGTTCCGCTGTCCGGCATGTTCGGCTACATCGGCGACCTGCGCTCCAAGACCCAGGGTCGTGCTGTCTACTCCATGACGTTCAACAGCTACGCCGAGGTCCCGAAGGCAGTTGCCGACGAGATCATCCAGAAGTCCCGCGGCGAGTAGTCCTTTCCGGACTTTCAAAGCGAACACCCCGGGTTCGGTGGCCTCCAAGGCCGACGAACCTGGTGCAGGAGGCCGGCCGGTCCAGGCCGGCCCCCTGCACCGACAGGCTCAGGGGACTAGTATTAGTTCCTGAATCTGCGATTTCACCAATCCAAAGCCCCCCAAGTAGACTTGCCTGAGTTCTACCGCGACAAGCGCGGCTGGAGGGCAAGCTATTTGTAAACGTTCTAGGAGGAACCTGTGGCAAAGGCAAAGTTCGAGCGGACTAAGCCGCACGTCAACATCGGCACCATTGGTCACGTTGACCACGGTAAGACGACGCTGACGGCCGCCATTTCCAAGGTGCTGTACGACAAGTACCCGGATCTCAACGAAAAGCGTGACTTCGCGTCGATCGACTCTGCACCCGAAGAGCGTCAGCGCGGTATTACCATCAACATCTCCCACGTGGAGTACCAGACCGAGAAGCGTCACTACGCACACGTTGACGCCCCCGGCCACGCTGACTACATCAAGAACATGATCACCGGTGCTGCTCAGATGGACGGCGCAATCCTCGTGGTTGCCGCTACCGACGGCCCGATGGCTCAGACCCGCGAGCACGTTCTGCTCGCCCGCCAGGTTGGTGTTCCCTACCTGCTGGTCGCGCTGAACAAGGCTGACATGGTCGATGACGAGGAACTCCTCGACCTCGTCGAAATGGAAGTTCGTGAGCTCCTGAGCTCGCAGGGCTTCGACGGCGACAACGCTCCGGTGGTTCGCGTTTCCGGCCTGAAGGCCCTGGAAGGCGACCCCGAGTGGGTCAAGTCCGTTGAGGACCTGATGGCTGCTGTCGACGAGTCCGTTCCGGACCCCGTACGTGACCGCGACAAGCCGTTCCTGATGCCGATCGAAGACGTCTTCACCATCACCGGTCGTGGCACCGTTGTTACGGGCCGCGCCGAGCGTGGAACCCTCGCCATCAACTCCGAGGTCGAGATCGTCGGCATCCGCCCGGTCCAGAAGACCACGGTTACCGGTATCGAGATGTTCCACAAGCAGCTCGACGAAGCATGGGCCGGCGAGAACTGTGGCCTGCTGCTCCGTGGCCTGAAGCGCGACGATGTCGAGCGTGGCCAGGTTGTCGTCAAGCCGGGTTCCATCACCCCGCACACCGACTTCGAGGCCAACGTCTACATCCTCTCCAAGGACGAAGGCGGACGTCACAACCCGTTCTACTCCAACTACCGCCCGCAGTTCTACTTCCGTACCACGGACGTAACCGGCGTTATCACCCTGCCCGAGGGCACGGAAATGGTTATGCCTGGCGACAACACTGAGATGACCGTTGCGCTCATCCAGCCCATCGCCATGGAAGAGGGCCTCGGCTTCGCAATCCGCGAAGGCGGCCGCACCGTTGGTTCGGGACGCGTTACCAAGATCATCAAGTAGTACTTGCTGAACTGAAGGACAGCCCCGCTGCAAAAGCAGCGGGGCTGTCCTTTTTCGTTAAAGGCCCCCTGATACTGTTGCAGCACTGAAAGGAGACCATCATGGGCTGGCTTATTTTCCTCATCATCGCGGTGGCCGTCGTGGCCGGGGTGTTTTGGGTCAAGCGGAACTTCCGGCACGAAATTGACCGGGCAAAGCGGATCAACAGGGCTAACAAGAACCAGTAATGCCGCGGGCACCTCAATCTCGAAGGCATGCCTTAGTCCTACTTTTCGGTACACCTAAATTCGCGGTATCCTCGTCCTATTGACGCCCCGACGACGAGGACACGTGATGGCTGTTTCAACATTGGCGGCTGAATCCGCTTCCACCAAGGGCTGGTCGCGCCTCCTGCTGCTCGGCCCGGCCTTCGTGGCGGCAATTGCATACGTTGATCCCGGGAACGTGGCGGCGAACCTGACGGCCGGGGCAAACTTCGGTTACCTGCTTGTCTGGGTGCTGGTAGTTGCGAATGCCATGGCCGTGCTGATCCAGTACCAGTCCGCCAAGCTGGGCCTTGCCACCGGCATGAGCCTGCCGGAGATCCTGGGCAAGCGCTTGGGAACCGGGCAACGGCGTGCCTATTGGGTGCAGGCTGAGATCGTTGCCGGTGCTACAGACATGGCAGAGGTCATTGGGGGAGCTGTCGCCCTCAACCTGCTGTTCGGCCTTCCGCTGCTCACGGGCGGAGTGATCATTGGATTGGCGTCCATGCTGCTGCTGGGACTTCAATCGCACCGGAGCCAGAAGTCCTTCGAACTCGCCATCCTGACCCTGCTCGGCGTGATCGCCGTGGGGTTCGTCTCGGGCCTGTTCGTCGCTCCGCCGGACGCGGGCGGCGCCCTGGCCGGCCTTGTACCGCGCTTCGAGGGAACCGATACAGTCCTGCTCGCTGCCAGCATGCTCGGTGCAACCGTCATGCCGCACGCGATATACCTGCATTCAGCCCTCGCCCGGGACCGCCACGGCTTCTCGAAGGATCCTGCCGTCAGGACGCGGTTGATCCGGACCACCCGCGTGGACGTCGCCGGCGCCCTGCTGCTTGCCGGCGTCGTCAATATCGCCATGCTGCTGTTGGCTGCCACCAGCCTCCGCGGGGTGGAGGGCACTGACACCATTGCCGGTGCCCACGCGGCGGTCACGTCGGCACTGGGGCCGGTCATCGGCGTCGTATTCGCTGTAGGCCTGCTGGCCTCGGGACTGGCGTCCACCTCCGTGGGCTGTTATGCCGGGGCCACCATCATGGGCGGGCTGCTGAAGATGAGGATTCCGCTGCTGGTCCGCCGAACCGTGACCCTGATCCCGGCGTTGCTGGTCCTTGGCGCGGGCATAGAACCCACGGTAGCCCTGGTCCTCAGCCAGGTCCTCCTGAGTTTCGGTATCCCGTTCGCGCTGATTCCGCTGATCCGGCTTACCGGAAGCCGCAAGGTGATGGGCGTCCATGTGGATTCCAAGCCCCTCCGGATCGCCGGCTGGACCAGCGCCACCCTTATCGTGGGGCTGAACTGCGTTTTGATCTTCCTGACTGTCACCGGGCACTCCTGACCCGCAGAGCCGGCCAGGTTAGTCTGATCGGCCATTCCTTGCGCTGGACAGGGCCTGGTACCAGTAGAAGGACCTCTTTGGCGTCCGCTGCAGCGTCTCAAAGTCCACGTGCACCAGGCCAAAACGCTGCGAGTAGCCGGCGGCCCACTCAAAGTTGTCCATGAGCGTCCACACGAAATAGCCACGCAGGTCCAGTCCCTCTGCCAGGCCCCCGGGAGCCGTGGCTTCAAGCGCCGCACCCAAATGACTGGCCAGGTACTCCACCCGATCGGTATCCTCTAGGGTCCCCGAAACGCGGTCAGGTTCCGGGAAACTGGCGCCGCCTTCGGTGATGTAGACCGGAGGGAGGGCCGCGCCGTAACGGTCGCGCATTTCCTGCAGCAGGATGCCCAGGTGTTCCGGCGCCACGGGCCAGCCGAAGCCCGTACTGCCGTACTCCGGGTAACCCACCTCGTGGAAGGGCAGCTTGGCAAGCTCCTTGTGCATGTCCGCAGGCAGGGGGGTGATGCCTGGCCCCACGGCCACCTTGACCGGGAAGTAGTAGTTGAGCCCGTAGAAATCCAAGGGCTGGTGGATGGTTTTGAGATCCGCGTCGGAAATCCTGCCGATGGAACGAAGCCAGGGCTTCGCGTACAGCGGCAGCGACGGGTAGTGGCCCAGCAGGACCGGATCCGCGTACATCCTGTTCATCAGCAGGTCATAGACGTGGGCGACCAGCCTATCGCCGATTTTTCGTGAGGCGGGCCTGACGGGCGAGTGCAGGTTGGACAGGCCTACTCCGCCGGCCACTCCAGCAGCCCGCAGCGCCTGCACGCCGAGCCCATGCGCCAGGAGCTGGTGATGGACGGCGGGAAGGGCATCGAACAACAGCCGGCGGCCGGGTGCATGCACCCCCAGTGCGTAGCCGTTCAGGGTGACCGATACGGGCTCGTTGAGGGTGACCCACTGAGCCACCCGGTCCCCGAACCGCTCACCGGCGGCCCTGGCATACTCACCGAACCGCTCCGCCGTGTCCCGGTTCAGCCAGCCGCCGCGGTGTTCCAGGGGCAGGGGAGTGTCCCAGTGGTAGAGCGTTGCCATGGGTGAGACGCCTGCTTCGAGCAGTTGGTCGATGAGACGGTCGTAGAAATCCAGGCCTTCGGCATTGAAGGCACCCCGGCCGTCAGGCTGGATGCGTGGCCAGGACAGGGAGAACCTGTAGGAGCCTACGCCCAGTTCCTTCAGCAGCGCGACATCCTCCGGGAGCCTGTTGTAGTGGTCGCACGCCACTGCGGGGGAGTGGCCGTCGAGGATGGCACCGGGCTTCTCCGCGAAGGCATCCCACCCCGATGGCCCACGGCCCCCGGCCTTCAGCGAGCCTTCAATCTGGAATGCCGCTGCCGCGACGCCGAGGATGAACGACGGCGGCACGCGCCCGGCCAGTTCCGTCACCGATTCTGTACTCTCCAGGGTCATGCCCCTATCATCCAGCCGCTCCCGGCCCGCGGCAATGGCCCTGACGAGCATCGATACGGAGCCAATTCGCATCTGCCGCAGTTTTCCGGCATACTAGATGAGTTGTTCAAGCGCTTCTTCGTGTCCCGATCCGGATAATGCCGGGTGCAGGGTCCAAGCTGAAGACCAAACATAACCCACCCCAATGGAATTGCGGATTTGTATGCGTGTTCAGCGCGACACGCCCGACCGCGGGGGTCGGTTGCGCCGGCAGGTTGAGGAACCCGGATTCATCCGGATTCAGCTTGTGCGGCGGATGGTGGTTACGACCTCAAATGCTTCGGCAGCCATACAACGAGTAAGTGAACAGGGCAGCCCTAAACCGGGGAAGCACAGACTGAAAGAGAGTCAGGCGACATGGCGGGACAAAAAATCCGCATCCGGCTGAAGTCATACGACCACGAGGTCATTGACGTTTCAGCACGGAAGATCGTTGAGACGGTCACGCGCGCAGGCGCAACGGTAGTTGGCCCCGTGCCGCTGCCTACGGAGAAGAACGTGTACTGCGTTATCCGGTCTCCGCACAAGTACAAGGACAGCCGCGAGCACTTTGAAATGCGCACGCACAAGCGTCTTATCGACATCATCGATCCCACGCCGAAGGCTGTTGACTCGCTCATGCGTCTCGACCTGCCGGCTGACGTGAACATCGAAATCAAGCTGTAGGGAGGTGCTGAGAAACTATGACCGCAACCCGTAACGTAAAGGGCCTGCTGGGCACGAAGCTCGGCATGACCCAGGTCTGGGACGAGAACAACAAGCTCATCCCCGTCACTGTGGTCCAGGCAGACTCGAACGTCATCACCCAGCTGCGCAATGCTGAGTCCGATGGCTACGTCGCCGTTCAGATCGGCTACGGCCAGATCGATCCCCGCAAGGTCACCAAGCCGCTGGCTGGTCACTTTGAGAAGGCAGGCGTCACGCCTCGCCGCCACGTCGTCGAACTCCGTACCGCAGATGCTGCTGAGTACGAGCTGGGCCAGGAGCTCTCCGTGGAGCTCTTCGAGGCCGGTCAGAAGATCGACGTCATCGGCACCACCAAGGGTAAGGGCTTCGCCGGTGTTATGAAGCGTCACGGCTTCCACGGCGTTGGCGCTTCCCACGGTGCCCACAAGAACCACCGTAAGCCCGGTTCAATCGGTGGCGCATCCACCCCGAGCCGCGTCTTCAAGGGCATGAAAATGGCCGGCCGCATGGGCGCCGTTCGTCACACCACGCTGAACCTCACGGTCCACGCGGTTGACGTCGAGAAGTCGCTGCTCCTGATCAAGGGCGCCGTTCCCGGTGCCCGCGGCCAGGTCGTACTCGTACGCACTGCCGTGAAGGGAGCCTAGTTCAATGGCTAACACTGTCCAGGTTGACCTGCCTGCAGAGATCTTCGACGTTCAGACCAACGTGCCGCTGCTGCACCAGGTTGTCGTTGCCCAGCTCGCTGCTGCCCGCCAGGGAACCCACAAGACCAAGACCCGCGCTGAAGTTTCCGGTGCAGGACGCAAGCCGTTCAAGCAGAAGGGTACCGGCCGCGCCCGTCAGGGTTCCGTCCGTGCTCCGCACATGACCGGCGGTGGCATTGTCCACGGTCCCACCCCGCGTGACTACAGCCAGCGCACCCCCAAGAAGATGATTGCTGCTGCACTGCGCGGCGCACTGTCTGACCGGGCCCGCAACGGTCGCATCCACGTTGTCTCCGAGCTGGTTGCTGGAGACAAGCCGTCTTCCAAGACTGCCCTGGCAACGCTTCGCGGCGTTTCCGACCGCAAGAACCTGCTGGTCGTCATCGAGCGCGATAACGATGTTGCCGCACTGTCCGTGCGCAACCTCGCCGGCGTTCACGTTCTGTACGCAGACCAGCTGAACACCTACGACGTTCTCGTCTCTGATGACGTTGTCTTCACCAAGGCTGCCTACGACGCATTCGTTGCCGCTAAGGCAGCAAAGAACGAGGAGGATGCCAAGTGAGTGCAGCCACCATCAAGGATCCCCGCGACGTCGTGCTTGCACCCGTCGTGTCGGAAAAGAGCTACGGCCTGATCGACGAGGGCAAGTACACCTTCCTGGTGGACCCCCGTTCGAACAAGACCGAGATCAAGCTGGCCGTGGAGAAGATCTTCTCCGTCAAGGTCGAATCGATCAACACCATCAACCGTGCCGGTAAGCGCAAGCGCACCAAATTCGGATGGGGTACCCGCAAGAACACCAAGCGTGCGATTGTCACCCTCAAAGAAGGCACCATCGACATCTTCGGCGGTCCGCTCGCGTAGCGGAGACCACTTTAACGAGGAAATAAATTATGGGAATCCGTAAATACAAGCCGACTACCCCGGGCCGTCGTGGCTCGAGCGTAGCGGACTTTATCGAAATCACGCGGTCGACGCCGGAAAAGTCGTTGGTACGTCCGCTGCCCAAGAAGGGCGGCCGTAACAACACCGGTAAGATCACCACCCGCCACAAGGGTGGTGGACACAAGCGCCAGTACCGTCTGATCGACTTCCGTCGCCACGACAAGGACGGCGTCAACGCCCGCGTTGCCGAAATCGAGTACGATCCGAACCGCACGGCTCGCATCGCCCTCCTGCACTACGTTGATGGCACCAAGCGTTACATCATCGCTCCCAACAAGCTCTCCCAGGGTGACGTTGTAGAGGCAGGTGCCGGTGCTGACATCAAGCCCGGTAACAACCTGCCGCTGCTCAACATCCCGGTGGGTACCGTTATCCACGCAGTTGAACTGCGTCCGGGTGGCGGCGCCAAGATGGGCCGCTCCGCCGGCGCATCCATCCAGCTTGTTGCCAAGGAAGGCCGCTTCGCCCAGCTGCGCCTGCCCTCCGGCGAAATCCGCAACGTTGACGTGCGCTGCCGCGCAACTGTCGGCGAAGTTGGCAACGCCGAGCAGTCGAACATCAACTGGGGCAAGGCCGGCCGTATGCGGTGGAAGGGCGTCCGCCCGACCGTCCGTGGTGTCGCCATGAACCCGGTTGACCACCCGCACGGTGGTGGTGAAGGTAAGACTTCCGGTGGTCGTAACCCCGTGAACCCGAACGGTAAGCGTGAAGGCCGCACCCGCCGCCCCAACAAAGAGAGCGACAAGCTTATTGTGCGTCGCCGTCGTACTGGCAAGAACAAGCGATAGGAGCCTGGACACATGCCACGCAGCCTGAAAAAAGGTCCTTTCGTTGACCAGCACCTCTTTGTGAAGGTAGCCAGGGAAAACGAAAAGGGCACCAAGAACGTCATCAAGACCTGGTCCCGCCGTTCGATGATCATCCCCGACATGCTTGGGCACACGATCGCCGTACACGACGGACGCAAGCACATCCCGGTGTTTGTCACTGAGTCGATGGTCGGGCACAAGCTCGGCGAATTCGCTCCCACGCGGACATTCCGCGGCCATGTCAAGGACGACCGTAAGGGCAAGCGCCGCTAGGCGCCTGCGTTTACGTCAAAGACGAGAGAAGGAAAGCAATGGAAGCCAAGGCAATTGCGCGCCACATCCGCGTAACGCCTATGAAGGCCCGGCGCGTCGTCAACCTTGTTCGTGGATTGCAAGCGAATGAGGCTCTGGCAATTCTGAAGTTTGCCCCGCAGGCAGCTTCGGAGCCGGTATTCAAGGTAGTTCAGTCGGCAATCTCCAACGCCCGGGTCCTCGCGGACCGCGACGGCGTGGCGTTTGACGAAGGCGACCTCATCATCAGCGAAGCGTTTGTTGATGAAGGCCCGACCATGAAGCGGTTCCAGCCGCGTGCCCAGGGTCGTGCATTTCAGATCAAGAAGCGCACCAGCCACATCACCGTGGTAGTCGCTACCCCGGAGAAAGAGGAGGCTCGCTAAGTGGGACAGAAAGTAAACCCGCACGGGTTCCGACTCGGCATCACCACCGATCACGTATCGCACTGGTTCGCTGACAGCACCAAGGCCGGCCAGCGGTACAAGGACTTCGTTCGCGAAGACATCCGCATCCGCCAGCTCATGTCCACGGGCATGGAGCGCGCCGGTATCGCCAAGGTCGAAATCGAGCGCACCCGTGACCGTGTCCGCGTGGACATCCACACGGCCCGTCCCGGCATCGTCATCGGCCGCCGTGGAGCAGAAGCAGACCGCATCCGCGGCGAGCTCGAAAAGCTCACCGGCAAGCAGGTCCAGCTGAACATCCTCGAGGTCAAGAACCCCGAGATGGAAGCCCAGCTTGTGGCCCAGGGCGTTGCAGAGCAGCTGACTTCCCGCGTGGCATTCCGCCGTGCGATGAAGAAGGCCATGCAGTCCGCACAGCGTGCAGGTGCCAAGGGCATCCGTATCGCCTGCTCGGGCCGCCTGGGTGGCGCTGAAATGTCCCGCTCGGAGTTCTACCGCGAAGGCCGTGTGCCCCTGCACACCCTCCGCGCGAACATCGACTACGGCTTCTACGAAGCCAAGACCACCTTCGGCCGCATCGGCGTGAAGGTCTGGATCTACAAGGGTGACGTCACCGCCAAGGAACTGGCCGCACAGGCTGCTGCCGCTCCGTCCCGCGGTGGCCGTGGCGAGCGTCCCGGCCGCCCGGGTGGCGCTGACCGCGGTGACCGCCGCCGTCGCAACGACCGTCCGGCCGCTGACGCAGCTCCCGCTGCCGAAGCTCCGGCAGCTGAAGCTGCACCTGCAGCAGCAGAAGGAGGACAGGCTTAAATGCTTATCCCACGTCGAGTCAAGCACCGTAAGCAGCACCACCCGGGTCGTTCCGGCGCTGCCACGGGCGGCACCGAGGTCTCGTTCGGTGAGTGGGGTATCCAGGCTCTGAGCCCGGCATACGTCACCAACCGCCAGATCGAATCTGCCCGTATCGCGATGACCCGCCACATCAAGCGTGGCGGTAAGGTCTGGATCAACATCTACCCGGACCGTCCCCTGACCAAGAAGCCTGCCGAAACCCGCATGGGTTCCGGTAAGGGTTCACCGGAATGGTGGGTCGCCAACGTCAAGCCGGGCCGGGTTCTGTTCGAACTCTCCGGTGTCAATGAAGAGGTAGCTCGCGAGGCCCTGCGCCTGGCAATCCACAAGCTGCCGTTGAAGGCACGCATTGTGCGTCGCGAAGGTGGTGAGTAGAAATGGCAGTAGGATCCAAGGATCTGGCTCCCGCACAGCTGGACGGTTTCGACAACGAGCGTCTCGTTGAAGAACTCCGCAAGGCCAAGGAAGAGCTGTTCAACCTGCGTTTCCAGTCCGCCACCGGACAGCTGGAGAACCACGGTCGCCTGCGCGCGGTAAAGAAGGACATCGCCCGCATCTACACCGTTCTCCGCGAACGCGAGCTGGGCATTCGTGCCGAGGTTGCCGCGCCGGTTGTGGAAGCCAAGGAAGAAAAGAAGTCCAAGAAGGCTTCAACCAAGAAGGCCGACAAGGCTGAAAAGGCTGAGACCGAGGAGGACGCCAAGTGAGTGAAAAGGACCAGAACGTGACCGAAACTGCTACCGCAGCCAAGGCTGTGCAGCGCGGTTACCGCAAGACCCGTCGCGGTTACGTGGTCTCCGACAAGATGGAAAAGACCATCGTTGTCGAGGTTGAAGACCGCGTGAAGCACGCACTGTACGGCAAGGTCATCCGCCGCACTTCCAAGGTCAAGGCACACGACGAAGAGAACACCGCCGGCATCGGCGACCTCGTTGTCATCGCCGAGACCCGTCCGCTGTCCGCCACCAAGAACTGGCGGCTCGTGGAAATCCTCGAGAAGGCCAAGTAGCACCTGCTGCTTAGCTGAGGCCCCTGCTCCTTCCGGAGTGGGGGCCTCCTCGTTTTAACGCGCCCCTCACGGCAGCCAGCTTTTCAGCGAAGCGCACGACGGCGGGACCTGCTCTGGCGGGGGAGCGGCACCCTGGGCGGGCCGAAAGGCTGCCATGCGTGACGCCGTCGTGCGTCCTGCACTGCTTGCGGACCAGGGGACGGCGGTGATATGGGGACTGGCGGAAAACGTGCTAGGATATTGAGTTTGTATGGCGCCTTTCGCGCGCCGTCATCAACCTCGTAAACAAGCGTGCCACAGCATAGTGCCCCTGTGCGCCCGGGATCCGTCCCGGACTGGATGGGAGCAACTGCTTCTGGCACGGGCGTTTAGGCCTGGTCTGGCAAAATCCAGGCAGGTCAAGAGACACCCCGATCAACCGTTCCGCAAGGCTCATTCCGTAGCAAGACCACGGCCTGAGAACCGGCGCGACGCAAGGAGTAAATAGTGATTCAGCAGGAGTCGCGACTCAAGGTCGCCGACAACACGGGTGCTAAGGAAATCCTTACCATTCGCGTTCTCGGTGGATCCGGCCGTCGCTACGCAGGCATCGGTGACGTCATTGTCGCCACCGTCAAGGATGCGATCCCTGGCGGCAACGTAAAGAAGGGCGATGTGGTCAAGGCCGTCATCGTCCGTACCAAGAAGGAACGCCGCCGTGCGGATGGTTCCTACATCAAGTTTGACGAGAACGCAGCTGTGATCCTGAAGAACGACGGTGACCCCCGCGGTACCCGTATCTTCGGACCGGTTGGTCGTGAACTGCGTGACAAGAAGTTCATGAAGATCGTTTCTCTGGCTCCGGAGGTGCTCTAGTCCATGGCTGCAAAGATCAAGAAGGGTGACCTGGTTCAGGTCATCACTGGCGCCAAGGCTGAGCGCGGCGGCGACCGCGGCAAGCAGGGCAAGGTCCTGCGCGTCTTCACCGACACCAACCGCGTGCTGGTTGAGGGCATCAACCGCGTCACCAAGCACACCCGGGTTGGACAGTCGCAGCGCGGCACCAAGACCGGCGGCATCGAGGTCGTAGAGGCCCCGATCCACATTTCGAACGTGGCCCTGGTTGACCCGTCGACCAAGAAGCCGACCCGTGTGGGCTTCCGCCTCGACACCGTGGAGAAGAACGGCGTGCAGAAGACCGTCCGCATCCGCGTGTCCAAGAGCACCGGGAAGGACATCTAATGACTGAGACCATCGAGACTCCGGCAACGAAGATCGTTCCCCGTCTGAAGGCCAAGTACGCCGAAACCATCAAGGGCCAGCTCCAGGATGAGTTCAAGTACCAGAACGTGAACCAGGTGCCCCGCCTGGTGAAGGTCGTTGTGAACATGGGTGTTGGAGATGCCGCCAAGGACTCCAAGCTGATCGACGGCGCTGTCCGCGACCTGACCCAGATCACCGGCCAGAAGCCGCAGGTTACCAAGGCCCGCAAGTCGATCGCACAGTTCAAGCTGCGCGAAGGCATGCCCATCGGTGCACACGCAACCCTGCGTGGCGACCGCATGTGGGAATTCGTGGACCGCCTGGTCAGCCTGGCACTGCCCCGTATCCGCGACTTCCGCGGCCTCAGCGGCAAGCAGTTTGATGGCAATGGCAACTACACCTTCGGTCTGACCGAACAGGTTATGTTCCACGAAATCGACCAGGACAAGATCGACCGCGTCCGCGGTATGGACATCACGGTTGTCACCACCGCCAAGACCGATGACGAAGGCCGCGCGCTGCTCAAGGCGCTTGGTTTCCCGTTCAAAACCGAAGCTTAATTAACTACGTAAAAGGTCCGGCCGCTCCGATCCGTCAAGGACGGGACGGCGGAAACCGTTACGAGGAAGGGCATGAGCCCACATGACAATGACAGATCCTGTCGCAGATATGCTTACGCGCCTGCGTAACGCAAACTCGGCATACCACGACTCCGTGTCTATGCCTTACAGCAAGCTCAAGGCACGCGTTGCCGACATCCTCAAGGCCGAAGGTTTCATCGCCGGCTGGAAGGAAGAGGACGCTGAGGTTGGCAAGAAGCTGACCCTCGAACTCAAGTTCGGTCCGAACCGCGAGCGTTCCATCGCCGGTGTTCGCCGCATCTCCAAGCCGGGCCTCCGCGTTTACGCGAAGTCCACCAACCTGCCGCACGTGCTGGGTGGCCTGGGTATCGCAATCCTGTCCACCTCTTCCGGCCTCCTGACTGACAAGCAGGCCGGCAAGAAGGGCGTGGGCGGCGAAGTCCTCGCGTACGTCTGGTAACGGGAAAGGAAGAGAATAATGTCACGTATTGGACGTCTCCCCATCACCGTTCCTGCCGGCGTTGAGGTCAAGGTTGACGGCTCTGTCGTCAGCGTCAAGGGTTCCAAGGGGGAGCTGAGCCACACTGTGGCCAGCCCCATCGAGGTTGCCCTGGAAGACAACACCCTGACCGTAAGCCGCCCGAACGACGAGCGTGCCTCACGTTCGCTCCACGGCCTGACCCGCACCCTGATCGCCAACATGATCCAGGGCGTCACCGCAGGCTACGAGAAGAAGCTTGAAATCGTCGGTACCGGTTACCGCGTTCAGGCCAAGGGTTCTGACCTTGAGTTCGCTCTGGGCTACAGCCACCCGGTCAACGTTTCGGCTCCGGCCGGCATCACCTTTGCAGTAGAGGGACCGACCAAGCTCTCTGTATCAGGAATCAA
Organism: Arthrobacter sp. E44; assembly: GCF_041877125.1. NCBI lineage: Bacteria > Bacillati > Actinomycetota > Actinomycetes > Micrococcales > Micrococcaceae > Arthrobacter > Arthrobacter sp. E44. The sequence goes on along the minus strand of NZ_JBHDJA010000003.1, from coordinate 24,338 downwards.
CAAGCAGCAGGTCGGCGAAGTTGCTGCCAACATTCGCAAGCTGCGGAAGCCCGACCCGTACAAGGGCAAGGGCATCCGTTACGCCGGCGAAGTCATCCGCCGCAAGGTCGGAAAGGCTGGTAAGTAACCATGGCCATCTCCATTAACAAGAAGCGTACGAACAAGAGCAAGGCTGCTGGTCGCAGCCGCCGCCAGCTTCGTATCCGCAAGCGCATTTCCGGTACGGCTGTACGCCCCCGCATGGTGGTCAACCGCTCCGCACGCCACGTATTTGTCCAGGTTGTCGATGACACCATTGGCCAGACCGTAGCAAGCGCGTCCACACTGGAAGCCGACCTCCGTGCATTCGACGGTGACAAGACTGCCAAGGCCAAGCGCGTCGGCGAGCTCGTTGCCGAACGAGCCAAGGCTGCCGGCGTCGAGGCTGTTGTGTTCGACCGTGGTGGTAACAAGTACCACGGCCGGATTGCCGCCGTCGCTGACGGTGCACGCGAAGGTGGGCTGTCACTGTGACCGAAGCAAACAAGGAAAAGGACACTGTGTCTGCAGATCAGAAGGCTCCCGAAGCCGCAGCTGCTGAGACCACTGCCCCCGCCGCCGACGACCGCCGTGGTGGCGCCCGTCGCGGCGAGCGTGGCGACCGCGGCCAGGGCCGCGGCGACCGCGGTGGCCGTGGCGGCCGCGACGGTGGCCGTGAAGCCGAAAAGAACCAGTTCGTAGAGCGCGTTGTCACCATCAACCGCGTTTCCAAGGTCGTCAAGGGTGGTCGTCGCTTCAGCTTCACCGCACTGGTCGTCGTTGGTGACGGTAACGGCATGGTCGGCGTGGGCTACGGCAAGGCCAAGGAAGTTCCCGCTGCTATCGCCAAGGGCGTTGAAGAGGCCAAGAAGTCCTTCTTCCGCGTTCCGCGCGTTGGCAACACCATCCCTCACCGCGTTCAGGGTGAAGCCGCTGCCGGCGTCGTAATGCTGCGTCCGGCCTCCGCCGGTACCGGTGTTATCGCCGGTGGTCCGGTCCGTGCAGTACTGGAGTGCGTGGGCATCCACGACATCCTCTCCAAGTCGCTCGGTTCCTCCAACGCCATCAACATCGTTCACGCGACCGTTGATGCCCTGAAGCGCCTCGAAGAGCCGGCAGCAGTGGCAGCACGCCGAGGCCTGCCGCTGGACGAGGTTGCTCCCCAGGCTCTGGTGAAGGCCCTCCTGGCTCCGAAGGCAGGTGTTTAGTCATGGCTAAGAACCTGGTCCCTTCCGACGCCCAGTTGGAAATCACTCAGATCAAGTCCGCCATTGGCGGCAAGCAGAACCAGCGCGACACCCTGCGGTCCCTCGGCCTGAAGCGGATCGGACACACCGTTGTCCGCACCGCCGACGCCGTGACCGTTGGAATGCTCAACACGGTTCCGCACCTGGTAAAGGTAGAGGAGGCGAAGTAAATGGCAGAGAACACTGCTGATAAGGCACAGGCTGCTGAGAAGCAGAACGCCCTGAAGGTTCACCACCTGCGTCCCGCCCCGGGTGCCAAGACCGCCAAGACCCGTGTTGGTCGTGGTGAGGCATCCAAGGGTAAGACCGCCGGCCGTGGTACCAAGGGTACGGCTGCCCGCTACCAGGTGAAGGCTGGCTTTGCCGGCGGCCAGCTGCCGCTGCACATGCGCCTGCCCAAGCTGCGTGGCTTCAAGAACCCGTTCCGGGTTGAGTTCCAGGTCGTGAACCTGGACAAGCTCAACGAGCTGTTCCCGGAAGGTGGCGCAGTCACCGTGGAGAACCTGGTTGAAAAGGGTGCGGTTCGCAAGAACCAGCCCGTCAAGGTGTTGGGCACCGGCGACATCACCGTCAAGGTTGACGTCACCGTCCACGCATTCTCGGCCAGCGCCGCTGAAAAGATCGCTGCAGCAGGCGGAAGCACCACCGCCCTGTAAGGGACGGCGCCAGCTGTTGAACTCCCGGTATCCGTGGGCTTTGGCCCCGGATACCGGGAGTTTTTCATATCCGCCGGGCGAATTTTTGGCGCCATCCGGCGCACGTGCGCTGCCCCGGATTGTTCGCAGGGCGCATCCAACCGTTAGACTCGGTTGTCGGGATTTATCAAGTTCCGCCACCCCACCCTTATTGACACCACAGGAGGACGCTTGCTTAGCGCATTTGGCCGGGCCTTTCGCACGCCTGATCTGCGACGCAAGTTGTTGTTCACGCTGGCAATCATCACCATCTTCCGCTTGGGTGCTTTCATTCCCTCGCCAGGTGTGAACTACCAGAATGTCCAGCAATGCTTGCAGAACGGTCAGACCGCCGGCGGGTTGTACCAGCTCGTTAACCTCTTCAGCGGCGGCGCGTTGCTCCAGGTGTCCATCTTCGCCCTGGGCATCATGCCCTACATCACGGCGAGCATCATTGTGCAGCTGCTCCGGGTGGTCATTCCCCGGTTCCAGCAGCTGTACGAAGAGGGCGCGTCGGGCCAGTCCAAGCTGACCCAGTACACCCGCTACCTCACCATCGCGCTGGGCCTGCTCAACGCCACCACCCTGGTGTCGCTGGCACGCTCCGGGCAGTTGCTGCCCGGTTGCCAGCTGCCGATCATCCCGGACACCAGCATCATCACCACCATCCTGATCATCATCACGCTTACGGCCGGTACCGGCCTGATCATGTGGATGGGCGAGCTTGTCACGGAGAAGGGCGTGGGCAACGGCATGTCGCTGCTCATCTTTACCTCCATCGCCGCGCAGTTCCCCACCTCGCTGGGCGCCATCTGGACCTCCCAGGGCCCGGGAACCTTCTTCATCGTCCTCGCCGTGGGCCTGCTCACCGTTGCACTGGTGGTCTTCGTGGAACAGTCGCAGCGGCGTATCCCCGTGCAGTACGCCAAGCGCATGATCGGGCGGCGCACCGTGGGCGGCACCAGCACCTACATTCCCATCAAGGTGAACATGGCCGGCGTCATTCCGGTGATCTTCGCTTCCTCCATGCTCTACATTCCCGGGTTGATCGCGCAGTTCAACCAGCCCCGGAACGGCGAGCCCATGCAGCCGTGGGTTGAGTGGATCAACAACAACCTCACCCGCGGTGACCACCCGATCTACATGGCGGTTTACTTCGTCCTGATCGTGTTCTTTACCTACTTCTACGTCGCGATTACCTTCAACCCTGAAGAAGTATCGGACAACATGAAGAAGTACGGCGGCTTCATCCCTGGTATCCGCGCCGGCAGGCCGACCGCTGATTACCTGCAGTACGTGCTCTCACGGATCACCCTGCCCGGTGCCCTTTACCTGGGCTTCGTGGCACTGATTCCGCTGGTGGCACTGGTACTGATCAATGCGAACCAGAACTTCCCGTTCGGTGGCACCTCGATCCTGATCATGGTGGGCGTTGGTTTGGAGACCGTAAAGCAGATTGATGCGCAGCTACAACAACGTCACTACGAAGGGCTTTTGCGATGACGAGAATGCTGATTATTGGACCTCCCGGTTCCGGAAAAGGAACGCAGGCGGAGCGGATCTCAGAACGCCTCGGCGTTGTGGCCATCTCCACCGGCGACATCTTCCGTGCCAACGTGAAGGGCGAAACGCCGCTGGGCCTCGAGGCCAAGAAGTTCATGGACAACGGTGACTTCGTTCCGGACAGCGTGACCAACAAGATGGTCCGCGACCGCCTTGGCGAGTCCGATGTGAACAATGGCTTCCTGCTGGACGGCTACCCGCGCACCACCGCGCAGGTGGATTACCTTGACGAGATCCTTGCCGACGGCGACGAGAAGCTCGACGTGGTCCTCCAGCTGACCGCCGACGACGAGGAACTGGTGCACCGCCTCCTGGGCCGGGCCAAGGAAACGGGCCGGAGCGACGACAACGAAGCCGTCATCCGCCACCGCCTTGACCTGTACCACGAGCAGACCGAAGCTGTGGTGTCGAAGTACGCCGAGCGCGGCATCCTCACCCAGGTCGACGGGATTGGTCCCATCGACGAAGTTACCGACCGCGTGATGCAGGCCATCAAGGCGGCACAGGCAGCCTGACCAAAGGCGGCCCCGGTTTTATCGAGGCTCCTCCCGGCATCCGGGAGGAGCCTCAGCCATTTGAAAGGAAACACCATGGCCTTTGGCCAGCCCCGCATCGAATTCAAGAACAATGCCCAGATGCGCACCATGCAGGAGGCAGGCCTGGTCCTAAGCCGCGCACTCGACGCCGCCGTTGCCGCCGCGGTGCCGGGAGTCACCACCAAGCACCTGGACGACGTCTTCGCCGCCGTCCTCAACGAGGCAGGCGCCAAGTCCAACTTCCTGGGCTACCACGGCTTCCCGGCCACCATCTGCACCTCAGTGAATGAGGAAGTGGTGCATGGCATTCCCGGCAGCCGGATCCTCCAGGACGGGGACATCATCTCCATCGACGGTGGCGCCATCGTCAACGGCTGGCACTCGGATTCCGCGCGGACGGTGATCGTGGGAACCGCGGATCCGGAGGACCAGCGGCTCTCCGACATCACCCAGGCCGCCATGTGGCGGGGCATCGCAGCGCTGGCCACAGGCTCGCACGTTGGCGACATTGGCGCGGCGATTGATGATTACGTTTCGTCCGTTCCCGGGAAGCCGCTGGGCATCCTGGAGGACTACGTGGGCCACGGCATCGGTTCCGAGATGCACATGGCGCCTGATGTCCTGAACTACCGCACCAGCCACCGGGGCCCCAAGATCAAGCCGGGCCTCTGCCTCGCCATTGAGCCGATGCTGGTGCGCGGCGGCATCGAGACCGCGGTCCTGGAGGATGACTGGACAGTGGTGACTACGGACGGCAAGCGCTCCTGCCAGTGGGAGCATTCCGTGGCGGTGCATGAGAAGGGTATTTGGGTGCTTTCGGCGCCCGACGGCGGTGCGGAGCACCTGGCGCCCCTCGGCGTCACCCCGGTGCCGATCCCGTAAGGGACGCGCACGTTCGCCGGCGACACGTAAGAGCCCTGGCGACTCCTGGAAACAGGAGTGGCCAGGGCTTTTGCGTTCCCAACTACGACTTCAGCTTCGGCTTCACGTCGCGGTCGTAAATGCTCTGCAGAGTGTTCTTCAGGTCCGTCATGGTGGACTTCACGTCGCCCTGCTGGGTGAGGATCTTCGCGGCAGCCTTGGCCATCTCCTGGTCGGCGCCGGGCAGGAACACGCGGGCGTTGTCCTGGACCTTGGTCACCGCCAGCTGGTCCACTGCCGTCTGGATCTGTGGTGTCTTGGCCAGGACGGCGGTCATGTCCGCAGACTTGCGGGTGGGCATGTAGCCGGTGGCGGCCGAGAACTCGACGGTGCTCTCCGGCTGGGTAACGAAATCGAGGAACATCCCGGCGGCGAGCTGTTCCTCCTTGGTGATCCCGCTGGGGATGCCCAGGCCTGCGCCGCCGGTGGGGCAGACGTTTGTGGTCGCCTTGGGGCCGCCCGGCAGGAAGCCGACGCCCACATTGGATTTGGCCGACTTCAGGATGCCCAGCAGCGAGCCGGTGGAGGCGATGGTGGCGGACGTCAGGCCGGCCGAGAAGTCGTCCGCTGCTTCCTTGGAGGAGACCCCCGCCCACTTGTCCTTGTAGATCGAATCCTGCGCCCACTGCAGCGCCGCCACGGAATCGGGGGAGTCGCAGGTGATGTCCCATTCCTTGGACCAGCCGCCGCCCCAGCCCCACAGCATGTTCTGCAGGGTCCAGCCCGCGTACCCTGCCAGGGCGGGGTAGATGTAGGCGTACTGGGCCCCGGAAGCTGCCTTGAGCTTGGGTGCCCATTGGCCGAATTCGTCCCACGTCTTGGGCGCCCGGTCCGGAAGTCCGGCAGCGGCAAAGTGGTCCTTGTTGTAGTAGAACAGCGGGGTTGAGCGGCCGTAGGGGAGCGCCCACTGTTTGCCGTCGTACTTGTAGTCGTTGATCAGCGACTGCTGGAAGTCGTCCATCTTCATGTTCAGCTGCTTGGTAAGGCTGTCCACCGGGATGATGCTGCCGTTGGTGTAGTAGCGGAACCACCACACGTCGGAGAGGACCACCACGCCCGGAAGGCCGGACTTGGCAGCCTGGGCCGTCTGGAACTTCTGCGCAATTTCCTCATAGTTGGCCCCTGCCGTCACCAGGTTGACGGTGATGCCGGGGTTCTTGGCCTGGAATTTCTGGATCAGGCTCTTCTCAACCTCCTGCGACTGGCCGGGGTGGCTGGACCAGAAGTCGATCTTGGCCGCCGGCTTAACGCCGTTGAAGTCGATGTCGGCCGCCTGCGAGGTCGCCTGCCCGCCGCCAGTGGTGGAGGGTCCGCCGCATGCGGCCAGGGCGGCGGCAGAGGCGGTAACCCCTGCCAGGCCCAGGAAATGCCTCCGGTCCAGGTGAAGTGTCATGACAGTTCCTTTCGGTTGTTGCCTTGGAGAATGTGAGAGTCGAAGGTTGGAAAGTACGACGGCGGGAGGCAGGTCAGCCGGTCACGCTCCCTTGGGTGAGGCCCGCCACGATGTAGCGCTGCAGGGCGGCGAAGATGATCAGGATGGGGACGATGACCAGGACCGCGCCGGCCATGAGGACCCCCCAGCCGGCGGCGTTGCTCTCGCTGTTCTGCAGCAGCGTCAGCCCCACCGGAAGCGTCATCGTCTCCGGGCGGTCCGTGATGATGAGCGGCCAGATGTACTCGTTCCATTCGGTCACCACCGTCACCAAAGCCACGGTGGCGATGGACGGGACCGAGACCGGAACCACGATCTGCCACAGCCGCCGCCAGTGGCCGGCACCGTCCATCTCGGCAGACTCCAGGATCGAATTCGGCAGGGTCCGGAAGTGCTGGCGCAACAGGAACGTACCGAACGCGGTACCCAGGCCGGGAAGGATGATGCCCCACAGCGTGTTCTTGCCTCCCATTCCCGCGATCAAAATGAAGTTGGGCAGGATAGCCACCTGAGGGGGCACCATGAGCGCCACCAGGATCAGCAAAAAGATGAAATCCCGGAACGGGAAGCGGACGAAGACCAGCGCGTACGCCGTCAGGATCGCCAGGATCACCTTGATGGTGGCCCCCACCACGGTGACGATGGTGCTGTTCAGGAAGAACTGCCCAAACGGCACCGTGGTCATGGCGGTCCGGTAGTTCTCCAGGTTCAGGCTCTCCGGCAGGATCTTCAGGTCTGTGGTGACGATTTCGCCGGACTGCTTGAAGGAGCTCAGCACCATCCACAGCAGGGGCAGGAAGACCACCAGTGTTGCGATGAGCAGGGGCAGGTAGCCGCCCACCACCGTCTGGACGAGGTTGCGGCGCGACAGCGGGCGGTCGCGGTCGAGGCCTGGCTCGGGGGCAGCGACGGCCGGCGCAGCGGGGTCCGGGTTGACCGGTGACAGGGAGGTCACGAGTAGTGCACCTTTCGTTCCACGAACCGCAGCTGCAGCACGGTGATGACCAGGAGGATAGCGAACAGCACTACCGAGATGGCTGCCGAGTAACCGGCCCTGTTGTAGGCGCCGAAGGCCTGCAGGTAGGCCTCGTAAATCAGGGTGCTGGTGCCGGTGCCCAGCGGGGTCATGATCCGGATCAGGTCGAAGGCCTGCAGTGAGCTGAGCATGGTGGTGATCAGGAGGAAGAACGTGGTGGGGGACAGCAGCGGCAGCGAGATGCTGACGAAGCGCCGGAACCCGTTGGCTCCGTCAAGGGAGGCCGCTTCCATGACTTCCGAGGGAAGGGACTGCAGCCCGGCCAGGTAGACCACGGCGCAATAGCCCAGGTTCTTCCAGACGTAGACCAGGATTACCATGACCAGCGAAAGCTGGGGATCGTTAATCCACTGCGGGCTCTGCTGCCCGATGCCCCGCAGCAGCCAGGCCAGGACCCCGTAGCCAGGGTCGAAGATGAACAGCCATACCAGGCCCACGCCGACACCGGAGAGCACATAGGGCGCAAAGACGGCGGAACGGGCAAACGTGGTGCCCCGGATCTTCGCGTTCAAGGCCAGCGCCACCAGCAGGCCCAGCAGCATGGATCCGCCCACCGTCGTAAGGGTGAACACTGCCGTGGTGCCCAGGACCTTCGGGGCGTCATTGCTGCCGAAGAAGGTGACGTAGTTGGCAAGGCCCACCACCGTGGCGGTGGGGGAGCCCAGGGTCCAGTCCAGCGTTGAGTAGTACATGTTGCTGATCAGCGGACGGTAGGTGAAGACGGCGATCAGCACCAGGTTGGGCAACGCCATGGCAAGGAAAACAAAGAAGTCGCGGCGGGTCCTTGCTGTCCACCGCCGCTTTGGTACTTTCGCGGAACTTCCCGGAGGCCTGTTGGGTTTGGCCGAGGGGTGCGGGGCGAGTTGACGGGTCATGCGTTGCCTCTCCCGGGTTGGGAGCCTGCTCGTGGCGGGCCCTGGCTTGATCTAGGGACTACTACACCAGACCGTCAGGGGGCTGAAACCCGCATATGCCCTTGTCAAGGGACTGTTATCCAAGGCTTCGTCGCCCGTTAACGCTGTGTTGAATGCAGTCTTGCATAAAGTTCGCCAATGCGGCAGGGGCGCGCCAGCAGAGGGGAGAATAGGGCCATGGGAACCATTACCGATGTCCCGGGCCTGCGCGTGGGCCACGTACAAAAGGAACGCGACGGCTGGCTGACGGGCGTCAGTGTGGTCCTGCCCCCACCGGGCACTGTGGGATCGGTGGATGTCCAGGGCGGGGGGCCTGCCACCCACGAAACGGACGCCCTTGACCCCACGACGCTGGTCAGCCACGTCGACGCGGTGGTCCTCACCGGCGGCAGCGCCTACGGGCTTGCCTCCGCGGCCGGTGCCCAGCGCTGGTGCGAGGAGAATGGCCGCGGCTTCGCCGTCCCGGGGGGAGTGGTTCCGATCGTCCCGGCCGCCGCCATCTTCGACCTGGGCAGGGGCGGCGACTTTTCCGCACGCCCGACGCCGGACATGGGCTACGCGGCAACGGCCGCCGCAGCGGCACAAAAGGAAGGGCACGACGTCGAACGCGGCAACGTGGGCGCCGGAACCGGGGCGCTCCTCGGCAGGACCTACAAAGGCGGGGTGGGCACGGCGTCGGCCACGCTCAATAACGGTGTAGTTGTGGGGGCAATCGCAGTGGTGAATGCGTTGGGATTGCCGACAGTCGAACAGTCGGTTCTCGAGGAGGCCGTGGTGGAACCGGGTCCCAACACCACTCTGGTCGTTGTGGCTACCAACGCCGTTCTTGATGTGGCCGAATGTAAACGGACTGCCTCGGCGGCTCACGCGGGGATCGCGAGAGCTCTCAACCCCTCACACACCCTGGCCGACGGCGACACTGTTTTCTGCCTGGCGACCGGTGCCGTGGCACTGGACCGGTCGGACGAAGCTGCCCGGCAGCTGAGCCTTATCACGCTGCAAAGTGCGGCAGCCGACGTCGTACGGTTGGCCATCCTTGACGGCGTGGCCAGCGCTGAAACGATCACTACCCCCGCAGGTGAATATGGTGCGTTCCGGTCCGCGTAGGCTACTATGGCCGATTTAACTTTTACCCGCTGACGGGGTAGTGTTGTTTGTTGGTTGTCTGGACTGCCACGCCCTTTTGGGCCTGGAGGCGGCAATCGATCCAACAAAAACGTTCGTAGTCATGCCCGGTGCAATCCGGCGGGGCTGCGGCAACAACAGTTAGCGGAGGGTATGGCCAAGAAGGACGGGGTCATTGAGATCGAAGGCGTTGTGACCGAGGCGCTGCCTAACGCGATGTTTCGCGTTGAGCTCACCAACAAGCACATCGTTCTGGCACACATCTCTGGAAAGATGCGTCAGCACTACATCCGAATCCTCCCCGAGGACCGCGTAGTGGTGGAGCTGAGCCCGTACGACCTCACCCGTGGTCGTATCGTCTACCGCTACAAGTAAATTGCTGGGCGGCATCAGTACACACTGGCCGCCGCTCCAGTTGACCAAACTGCTACACGCAAAGGAACGCCATGAAGGTCAAGCCGAGCGTCAAGCAGATCTGCGAAAAGTGCAAAGTGATCCGCCGTAATGGCCGGGTCATGGTGATCTGCGAGAACCCGCGCCACAAGCAGCGCCAGGGCTAATTTCCTTCCCTGAAGGAAATCCTGGGTTGCTAACCCACGCAAGTAAATAAAGGCAGCACAAGCTGATCTGGAACATTGAGCTCGAAAGAGTCCGGACAGCTAACCCCCGGTCGGAGGCTGGGGCCGCACGGACTGTGCGGGTGTACTGCCTACGACCTCCGGTTTATCAAGGAGTACTGCCACTATGGCTCGTCTCGCTGGCGTAGACATTCCCCGCGAAAAGCGGCTGGAAATTGCGCTTACTTACATCTACGGCGTGGGCAAGACCCGTGCACACGAAACCCTGGCTGCCACGGGCATCAGCGCTGACGTTCGCGTCAAGGACCTGACTGACGCCCAGCTGGTTGAGCTGCGTGACTACATTGAAGGCAACTACAAGGTTGAGGGTGACCTTCGCCGCGAAGTAGCAGCAGATATCCGCCGCAAGGTTGAAATCGGCAGCTACGAAGGCCTGCGCCACCGCAAGGGCCTGCCCGTACGCGGTCAGCGTACGAAGACCAACGCACGTACCCGCAAGGGCCCGAAGCGTACCGTCGCCGGCAAGAAGAAGGCCCGTTAAAATCCCCGCCCGGGATTTACGGACTTTCCCCAATAACTTTCTGTAGGAGAAAAAATGCCCCCGAAGACTCGTGGCGCGGTTCGCAAGCCGCGTAAGAAGGACAAGAAGAATATCGCGCTTGGCCAGGCGCACATCAAGAGCACCTTTAACAACACCATCGTTTCCATCACGGATCCTTCCGGTGCTGTTATTTCCTGGGCTTCCTCCGGTGAGGTTGGCTTCAAGGGCTCGCGTAAGTCCACCCCGTTCGCTGCCCAGATGGCTGCTGAAGCCGCTGCCAAGCGTGCGCAGGAGCACGGCATGCGCAAGGTAGACGTTTTCGTCAAGGGACCGGGTTCCGGACGCGAGACCGCAATCCGTTCGCTGCAGGCCGCAGGCCTCGAGGTTGGCTCCATCCAGGACGTCACCCCCGCAGCCCACAACGGCTGCCGCCCGCCGAAGCGCCGCCGCGTCTAATTCTTTTCCGCAGCAGGAGCTTGCCCGGACCAGCGATGGTCCGGGCAAGCCCAGCGCGTTAAGTCTTCAGACCGAATTTCCACCACCTGTGTTGCGTCATATAGCGGATGCTCGCCGAAAGGAAACCTAAGTGCTCATTGCACAGCGCCCCACCCTCTCCGAAGAGGTCGTCTCCGAAAACCGTTCGCGTTTCATCATTGAACCGCTGGAACCGGGCTTCGGCTACACCCTCGGAAACTCCCTCCGCCGTACCCTGCTCTCCTCCATCCCCGGTGCTGCCGTAACCAGCATCCGGATCGATGGTGTGCTGCACGAGTTCACCACGGTTCCGGGTGTCAAGGAAGATGTCACCGAGATCATCCTTAACATCAAGAGCCTGTCGGTTTCCTCCGAGCACGACGAGCCTGTCGTGGCTTACCTGCGCAAGCAGGGCCCCGGAGTCGTCACCGCCGCGGACATCGCTCCGCCGGCCGGCGTCGAATTCCACAATCCGGATCTGCACATCGCCACGCTGAACTCGAAGGGCAAGTTCGAACTCGAACTGACCATCGAGCGCGGCCGCGGCTACGTTTCGGCAGCTCAGAACAAGTCCGGCGATGCAGAGATCGGCCGCATCCCGGTCGACTCCATCTACTCGCCGGTGCTGAAGGTTACTTTCCGCGTGGAAGCAACCCGTGTTGAGCAGCGCACCGACTTCGACAAGCTGATTGTCGACGTCGAGACCAAGCAGGCCATCGCCCCGCGCGATGCCGTTGCTTCCGCAGGCACCACCCTGGTGGAACTGTTCGGTCTGGCCCGTGAGCTGAACACCGCAGCTGAAGGTATCGAGATCGGCCCGTCGCCGACGGATGCTGCCCTGGCAGCAGACATGGCACTGCCGATCGAGGATCTGGACCTCACCGTCCGTTCCTACAACTGCCTCAAGCGTGAGGGCATCCACACCGTGGGTGAACTCGTTGCCCGCTCCGAGGCTGACCTGATGGACATCCGCAACTTCGGTGCCAAGTCCATTGACGAGGTCAAGGCAAAGCTGGTTGAACTGGGCCTGTCCCTCAAGGACTCGCCTCCCGGTTTTGACCTCGCAGCACGCGCCGCAGCAATCGAAGAGGACGACGCCGCTTTCGGCGACGACGAACTCTAAACCAGACCTTGGCCGGTGGGCAGCACCATGGTGTGCCGCCCACGGCTTCCACATGAGGAGAAACAATTATGCCTACCCCCACTAAGGGTCCGCGCCTCGGAGGCGGCCCGGCTCACGAGCGCCTCATGCTCGCGAACCTGGCAGCATCCCTGTTCGAGCACAAGCGGATCACCACCACGGTGACCAAGGCCAAGCGCCTGAAGCCGTACGCAGAGCGCCTGGTCACCTTCGCCAAGCGTGGCGACCTGGCTTCCCGCCGCCGCGTGCTCGGCCTGATCAGCAACAAGGGCATCGTCCACGAGCTGTTCACCGACATCGCCCAGGCTGTGGAGAACCGCGACGGCGGCTACACCCGCATCACCAAGATCGGCAACCGCAAGGGCGACAACGCTCCCATGGCTGTCATCGAACTGGTCCTCGAGCCGGTTTCCGCCAAGCAGGCCGTCGTAGCCGAGGCTACCCAGGCTGCTGCCAAGGCTGCTCCGGCCGCCGAGGAAGCTCCGGTTGAAGAAGCTGCAACCGAAGAGGCTCCGGCCGCTGAGGAAGCTGCCGAGGCACCTGCTGCTGAAGAAGCTGCAACCGAAGAGGCTCCGGCCTCTGAGGAAGCTGCCGAAGCTCCCGCAGCTGAGGAGAAGGACGCGAAGTAATTCGCTGATTCGCTTCGCATAGACTTAGGTCTGTGAACCACCAAAAACCCGCGGCCCCCGTTTCAGGGGGCGGCGGGTTTTTGCGTATGCGGCTTGATCTTTCGTACGACGGCGGTCCGTTCAGCGGGTGGGCCGTGCAGCCGGGACGGCGGACCGTCCAGGGCGTGTTGGAGGAAGCAATCGAGCTTTTGGTCCGCCGCCAGGTCCGGGTCACCGTTGCAGGGCGCACTGACGCCGGGGTCCACGCCCGCGGGCAGGTGGTGCACCTGGACCTCACCGAAGCCGAGTGGCTGGGACTGCCGCGCGGGCACGAACTCGATCCCGCCGTCGCCATGATGCGCAGGCTCCGCGGGGCACTCAACCGGGCCCTCGGCGACCTCCACGGGGCGGTGGAGGTGCATGCCGTTTCGTTGGCACCGGAGGGTTTCGACGCCCGCTTCTCCGCCCTCTGGCGCCGGTACAGCTACCGGATCGCGGACGGCCCGGCGCTGTGGGACCCGTTGGAGCGGTACTTCACGCTGTGGCACAAGAACCCGCTGGACGTCTCGCTCTTGAACGAGGGTGCTTCGCAGCTCTTGGGTCTGCAGAACTTCCTGTCCTTCTGCAAGCCGCGCGAGGGCGCCACCACCGTCCGTGAACTCCAGCGGTTCGAGTTCCGGCGCGGCGAGGACGGCGTCATCGTAGCCACAGTCCAGGCTGACGCGTTCTGCCATAACATGGTCCGCGCCCTGATCGGTTCCGCGCTGTACGTGGGGGAGGGCACTGCGGAGCCGGGCTGGTTGTACGAGCGGCTGCTGCTGCAGAAGCGGGATGCGAAGTCGGTTCTTGCCGCGCCGCACCCCCTGGTGCTGGAGGAAGTGGCCTACCCGTCGGACAGCGAGCTCCTTACCCGCGCCGAACAGACCAGGGCCGTCCGCGAGTACTGATTCCCATCGAGTGCTCCGTACTTGTCGTTTTCGAGCCCGATAACGACAAGTACGGAGCAGTGGATGGTGCTAGAAAGCGGGCGGGGGACCCTCCGCCGGAAGGGTGACCGTGAAGGTGCTACCCTGGCCCTCGCCGCTCTGGCATGTGATGCTGCCGCCGTGCCGCTCCACGATCATCCTGGTAATGGAAAGACCCAACCCCGCTCCCGGGATAGCTGCTTTCTGGGCGGATTCGGCGCGGAAGAAACGGTTGAAGGCCTTGGCCGCGTCCTCGCCGGACATGCCCATCCCGGTGTCCGTGACGCTCAACCGCACCCATTGCCGGTCCGCCTGCGCGCTGATACTGACTTTGCCGCCGTCGGGACTGTACTTGATGGCGTTGGACACCAGGTTGTCCAGCACCTGCCCGATCCGCAGCGGATCCGCGTAGGCCCACAGGGGCGACGGGACGTCGGTGGCGATCTCCACGTGGGACCGCAGGGCCGAAGCCTGGGCCGAACCCAGGCTGGTCTCCACCAGGCTGGCCAGATCGGTCCGCTTGGGATGCACGTTTAAGGTGGTGGAGGCGGAAGCTGTCAGGTCGGCCACGAGGTCCAGCAGCCGTTCAGCGTTGCGCTGCACCACGAGCAGGCGCTTGGCCACGTGCGGGGGCAGGTCGTCGGGGTCGTCCAGCACCAGGTCCACGTTGCCCAGGATTGAGTTGAGCGGGGTCTTGAATTCGTGCGAGACATTGGAGATGAGTTCCTGGTTGGCTGCCAGTGATTCCACCCAGCCGGTGACGTCGCTGTAGACCACCACGGCGCCGGTGAGCCGGCCGTCCTCGCTGACCAGGGGGCGGGCGGCCGTGGACACGGCGCGCTGCTCCGGCCCCTCGCCCGCCCACACCAGGTAGTCAGCGAAGGACTCACCGGCCATGGCCCTGCTGATGGGCCGCCGGTCCGGAGGAAGCAGAGTGCGGCGGTCCTGGCCGAAAATCAGCTGGTGCCCCTGGCCCGGGATGGCTTCGTCGGCGCCTGTGGCCCGGCGGAAGTTGCGCTGCCGGCTGTTGGAGACCAGGAAATGGCCGGCGCGGTCGACGGCGGCGATACCGACGTCGGTGGCGTCCAGCACGGTTTCGAGCAGCTTCTCCCGCTCCCGGCTCGCGGCCAGTAGGTCCCGGAGTTCGCGGTCCTTGTCCGCCAGTTCGGCCTGCTGCTGCCGGAGGCTCACGCTGGCGAAGCGGATGGCCAGGGACACTGCGAGCATCATCACCGGGAAGAGAACGACGGTGGTGATGTCGGAAGCAGTGATCGCAGGAAAGTGGGCCGCTGCTGTGGGGAGCATGATCAGCAGTGGGCCCAGGAAGCTGAGCACCAGGCTGCTGCGCGCCAGCATGCCAGAGGCGGAGAGCCAGATGACCGGGAAAACCACCAGCACCGCAAGGCCCGGCAGGAGGGGCGCGGCGCCGTTGCGGAGGAGACCGATGGCCGCGAAATCCAGGACCGGAATTAGCAGATAGGGGCGGTGCGCCAGCCGTTCCCAGGGGACCAGGAAACAGCCAAGGAACAGGATGGCGTGCAGGACAATTCCGGCCAGGTACAGGGGGCTGTGCGTGAGTGAGGGCCATGCGAAGGGTGTTGCCACGGCAATGGCAGCCACAAGGAGGGTGAGTGGCAGCTGGCACAACACCACTTGGGCGCGGGTTCCCAGCCGGCGGAATATGCGGCCGGGTCCACGGTGGAACAACGGCTCAGCCATGTTTCTGACTCGTACCCCTTCACATTTGGAAGCAGGTGCCGCCAAGGTCTATCAAATCCCCCCAGTTACCTTGGGCAACCACCCTTTCCCTAGATATTGCACACGTCTTGTCATAATAATTGACTTTTCAATTTCCGGCGCCGATTCGGATGTCATCAGTGCGGCTTACTAGTAGCGTATAAATGGTTGGAGCGGGATTGGCATTGGCGCTGGGCCAATGGGGGGCCATCTTCGCCTGGCGCAGGGATAGCAATGGACGATCTTGGTGTAGCTGTAGTAATCGAGGACGACGACGATGTGCGTAACCTCCTGGAAGGTGTATTGACCCAGGCGGGCTTCGAAGTGCATACAGCGGTGGATGGGCGGACCGGGGTTGACGTAGTCCGCAGCAAGCAGGCAAATGTCGTGACGCTCGACATTGGCCTGCCGGATATTGACGGGTTTGAGGTTCTGCGCCGGATCCGGAATTTCAGCAACGCATATGTGGTGATGCTGACCGGTCGTACGGAGGAACCGGACCTGCTGTCAGCACTTAATGCGGGGGCAGATGACTACATCGCCAAGCCCTTCAGGCCCAGGGAACTCCGGGCACGGGTGGCGGCAATGATGCGCAGGCCCCGGCATGAGGTGGACGGGCAGAACCCGTCCACGTCCCTGGGCCAGTCCCCGGCTCCTGCCGCTCATGCAGAGCCCGGAGTCCTGCAGCACAACGGGCTTCTCCTGAACCACCGGACGCGCACGGTGGAAATCAAAGGCCAGCCACTGGGATTGACGCGCAGTGAGTTCGACCTGCTCCATGTGCTGCTGAAAGGCGGCGGGGCCGTATGCACCAGGGCCGACCTGGTGCGGGCCGTGCGGGGCGAGTTCTACGACCGGGAAACTTACATCAGCGAAGCGGACGAACGCGCCGTGGAGGTCCACGTGGGAAACCTGCGGCGCAAGCTCAAGGAGGACCAACTGTCGCCACGCTGGCTGCAGACGGTCCGCGGGGTGGGGTACCGGCTGGCGCCACGGCGTCCTGACGACGCCTAGGCGCCTAAGCGGGGGCTAGCCCTTCTCCAGGATGTAGGTAGCCTGCAGTTCGGACACCGTGCGTGCCCCGTCCCGGGCCACCCCGGCCATCATGGCCTGGCCCTGGGCAAAATCGCCCTGTCGGATCAGGCCTTCCAGGAGTTCGGCGAGCCTGGCCAGCCTGAGGCCGCCCACCATGGCGGAGCTGATTTTGAGGCTGATGACGGCGTCCAGGGCGGAGTCTTCATCCTGGCTGTCCACAGCTGTTTCCAGCCGGGCCAGGCGCAAGTCCCACATGGCGGCGTAGTCGCGGGCGAATCGCTGGGCCAGTCCGGTACCGGCCAGTTCGTCTTCCAGCTCGTCCAGGACTGCGGCATCAATCAGCGGCAAGAGACCCGCCTCCTCCAGTGAAGGTCCCACGCTGGGAGCAGGAACGGCAGGAGCTGGCAGAGCGACCCCGGGCAGTGGGGAGTCCGCAGCGGGGCTCTTTCCGCTGGAACCGGGATCGGTACTGTGCATTGTTCAAGGCTACTTCCTGGAAATCCGTCGTTGGCCTATTTGTCATCATTCTGTGTAAACCTTGAGGCAAACTTGCCGTCGCCCTGCGTAGGCGCTACTGCCCGCTGAAAGTCATCACCGCATTGATCACGGCCGGCCCCAGAATGGCGATGAAGAGGACCGGGAAGATAAAGAACAGCAGCGGGAAAAGGATCATGACGGGCAGCTTCATGGCCTTTTCCTCGGCCCGCTGGCGCCGCTTGACCCGCATGACCTTGGCCTGGACGCGCAGTACCCGGCTGATGGCGATGCCGTACGTGTCGGCCTGCACCACAGCCTGCACGAAGCTGCGCAGCTCCGGAATGTTGGTCCGCTCAGCCAGCGCGATGTAGGATTCCCGGCGGCTGCGTCCCACCTGCATGTCCTGCAGGGTGCGAACCAGCTCTTCCGCCAGCGGGCCCTTGCCGTTCTCGCCGGCTCGGGCCATGGCACCCTCGAAGCCGAGTCCGGCTTCCACCGAGATGAGCATTTGGTCCAGCGTGTTGGCCAGCTCCAGCTGCATTTCCTTTTGCCGCTCCTGGCCCTTGCTGTAGAGCAGCAGGTCCGGGATGAAGTAGCCAAGGACCAGGACGAAGAGCCCGGCGAGTTTCATCATCGGTGAGCTGCCGATGGAGGTCAGATAGAGACCAGCCGCGGCACCGGCCACGCCAAGGCCGATCTTCGACCCCAGCACCTTTCCCAGCGGCATAGAGGCGGGCCGGCCGGCGAGGGACAGGAGCCGGTCCAGAAACGCGACGTAGGCCGGGGGAGTGAGGCGTCGGCCCAGGGCTTCGAGACGCGCCGGTGCTCCGGTAGGAGCAACCGCGACCGCCGGTGCACCGCGGGACAGCAGTTCGGTGACCGCTAAGCGCCCCTGCTTGTCCACGGTCAGGACGGACCAGGCCAGCGCCGCCACCGGGACACAGACCAGCAGGACGGAGAGGAGGACTATCAGGTTCATGGTGTCCTCAGAACTTCAGGTCGATGATCTTGCGCATCCACAGCGCGCCGATGGTCATCAGGACAAACGATGCGCCGATCATTACCCAGCCCAGGGGATGGGTGAACATCGAGTTCATGTAGCTCGGGCTCACTGCGAGCAGCATGGCCACAATGCCGAACGGCATGGCGATCAGGATGTACGCGGAGAATTTGCCTTCGGCCGCGAGGGCTTTGATGTGGCCCTTGATCTCCGCGCGTTCGCGGATGGTCTCGTTGACCTGGTCCAGGACCTCGGCCAGGTTGCCACCCACTTCGCGGTTGATCTGGATGGCCTGCGAGATCCAGACGAAGTCCTCGTTCTTCATCCGATCGGCGGTGTCATTGAGGGCGGCGAGCAGGTCGCGGCCCAGGCTGGTTTCGGTGATCACCCGCCGCATCTCCTCGGACGTCGGCTTCTGGGACTCAGCCGCCGCTGCGTCGATGGCGCGCAGGACGCTGTGGCCGGCCCGCAGGCCGCCGGAGAGCAGCTGCAGTGTGTCGCCCAGCTGCCCGTCGAAGGCGGTGCGGCGCTTGCCGGCCAGGAAACCGAGGACCAGTTTGCCCACGAACGGGGCGAGCAGGGCGAGCAGCAGTCCCACCAGGGGACCCACGGTGACAGTGCCCACCAGCATCCCGACGCAAGCGCCGATGCCGACCAGCAGGAAGAATTCTGCCTGGCTCAGGCGCAGGCCGGCGTTCTCGAGTTCGACGCGGGAGAACAGTTTGACGTTGCGCCCGTCGAGCAGCCGTTCAAATGACCTGACCCCGGACAGCGCCAGGCGGGACAGGGAGGAAGGCGGCTCGGGTTCAAACGGACGACGGCGGTCCAGCGGCACTGAGGGCGCGCTTGGCAGGAGCACGGCGACCCCGAGCAGGCAGATGGCTGCCAGGAGGATGAGGCTTCCGATGGCGATGATCATGGCTCAGTCCCTACTTCGCGCCCGGGCCCAGCGGGGTGGCAAACACCTCGGGGGACACATGGATGCCCAAGTCCTCGAACCTGTCGATGAACCGCGGCCGGATGCCCGTGGCAACCGGACGGCCAAGGAACCGTCCCTGAGCGTCCACGCCCGCAGAGTAGTCGAACACGAAGGCATCCTGGAGGGTGACGATGTCGCCTTCCATACCCTGCACCTCGGTGACGTGTGTGATGCGGCGGGAGCCGTCGCGGAGCCTGGAGATCTGGACGATGAGGTTCACGGCGGAGGCGATCTGCTCGCGGATGGCGCGTAGCGGAAGGTCCATGCCTGCCATCAGCACCAGGGTTTCGAGGCGGGCCACGGCATCGCGGGGGGAGTTGGAGTGGACGGTGGAAAGGGAGCCATCGTGGCCCGTGTTCATGGCCTGCAGCATGTCCAGGGACTCGCCGCCACGGACCTCACCCACCACGATCCGGTCGGGCCGCATACGGAGGGAGTTGCGGAGAAGTTCGCGGATTGTCACGGCGCCCTTGCCTTCGGTGTTGGGCGGGCGGCTCTCCAGCCGGACCACATGGTCCTGCTGGATCTGCAGCTCCACGGCGTCCTCGATGGTGACGATGCGTTCGTCGTGGGGCAGGAATGAGGACAGGACGTTGAGCAGCGTGGTCTTTCCCGTGCCGGTACCGCCGGAGACGATGATGTTCAGCTTCGCTTTGACGCAGGCGTTCAACAGTTCGGCCATTTCCGGCGTCAGCGTGCCGAAATCGATCAGGTTGCGGACCGTCAGTGGGGTCTTGCTGAACTTTCGGATGGTCAGCGAGGAACCTCCCACGGCCAGCGGCGGGATGACCGCGTTGACACGGGAGCCGTCCTCAAGGCGCGCGTCCACCAGCGGCGAGGACTCGTCGATGCGGCGGCCCACCTTGGACACGATGCGTTCGATGACCCTGCGCAGGTGTTCCTCGGAGCTGAACCGGGACTCGGTGAGCGTCAGCTTGCCCTTGCGTTCCACATAGATCTGGTCCATGCGGTTGACCATGATTTCGGTGACGGCCGGATCGTCCAGCAGGCGCTGGAGGGGGCCGTAGCCCAGCACGTCATCGGCAACGTCACGGACCAGGCGGGTGCGTTCCTCCGGGGTCAGCGGCACCTGCTCGGCGTCAATGATGCGGGTGAGCTCCTCCTTGGCCGTGCTCCGTAGCTCCAGCTCGGTGACGGCGGCGTCGTTGAAGCGCGTTCCCATGCGTTCGAAAAGCGCGGTTGCCGCCCTGTCCTTCATGGCTGCGAAGACGTCCACCTTGGGTGCCGTGGGCACCTGCTGCGCGCCGGCGTCGTGCGTTGAATGCACGACGGCGGCGTGCGCCGGAACGTGCCGTTCCGTGCCTTCCGCGGGGGACGGCAGGGGCGCAGGCACCGGGCGCGGCGGCTCGAGGAGCGCGGTGCCGCCGGATGCCTGGTTGCGGTTCTGGGCCGCGTTGATGCGTTCGGAGAGTTTCATCAGATAACCACCCTTCGGTGAAGCTTCCGCTGTGCCTGGGCGCGCCAAGCCGGGTTGAAGCGCTCCACGAGGTGGCGGAGGCTTTTGACGGCGGGGTCTTTCTTGGATTCCTGGAGGACGGGGATGCCGCGGTTGGTGGACAGTGCCACGGCGCGGGAGCGGGGGACGCTGACGTCCACGGGCGCACCGATGGTGGATTCGACGTCCTGGACGTTCAGGCCTGCCTTGGCGTCGGCCATGTTGAGGACCACGTGGCGGGACTCGGGCATGATGTCCAGCTGGCGGAGGACCTCCAGGCCGGAGCGCAGGCCGCGCAGGCTGGGGATGTCCATGGCGCTGACCCACACTACGTCGGTGCACTGTTCCATGGCGGCGAGGCCGATTTCCGGCATTCCGGGGGCAGTGTCGATCACCACGTACTGGAATTCCTGGGCCAACTGCTCCAGCAGGTGGCTGATCTGTTCCGGGGTGATGTGGTCCGCGTCCACCGGGTTGGGCGGGGCGCACAGGGCGTAGATGCCGGCCGGGTGCACGGTCAGGAAGGCCTTGAGGACCAGGGAATCCTGGGCAGCTGCGGGGGTGACGGCATCCGTGACGGTGTGCTGCGGGTTGAGGTAGAGGCCGGAGGCGACGTCGCCGAACTGCAGGTCGAGGTCCACGATGACCACGCTCATGGGTGCGATCTGGCCCAGGCCGATGGCAATGTTGGTGGCCAGGGTGGTTTTGCCCACGCCGCCCTTGGGGGAGAAGACGCCGATGACCAGGCCCCTGCCGTTTTCTGCCTGCTGCTGCTCGGGACCGCGGTGGCGGGTGGCGAAGGACTGGCAGGCGCGTTCCAGCAGCACCCTTATTTCGGCGGCGTCGGCCTGCGGGCTGAGGATGTCCCGGATGCCGGCGCGCATGGCGTGCAGCAGGAAATCCGGGTCCACGTCGCTGACCAGGACCAGGCTGAGGCCGGGGAGCTGGACGTCGAAGACCTTGGCGAACCGCAGTGCCTCTTCATAAGGGACATCCGGGCCGATGATCAGGACTTCGGGCTGTTCCTGGTTGAGGAGGCCGAACAGTTCCGCCGGGCCTGCGGGGAGGATGTCACTGGCGATGGTCTGCACGGTGCCGCGCAGGCCGTGGGCGACGGCGGCCCGCAGCTTCTGGTCGAACTCGGCGTTGGGGGACAGAAGGACGAAACGGCTCATTTGTACACGTTGTCCTTCCTGGCGATGAAGCCGCCGTTGTCCTGGGCGTCGAGGGGTTCCTTGGTAAGCCAAAGGTCACCGTTGTTGGAGGAGTAGATGATCTTGGTGGCGTCGATGTCATTTACGGCCACGGTGACCATGAACGAGCCCTGGGGGAGGGTGGTGTCCTGGGGGTTCGTTCCGTCGGTTGGCTTTGCTGTTGCCTGAGGGGCCCGCTGCACGGCCGTGACCAGGACCTTGCGCAGCGTTAGCTGGGAGGTAGGCTCACCCGGCTTCGACTTGTCCGCGCCGGCGCCGAAGCTGAAGCCGACGCCCACGTGGTCGCCTGCCTCGATCCTGCCGCCCACAACGCGTTTGGCTTCGAGTTCGAACGTGACTTCCTGGAGGCCGGCGGGCACTTTGACAGAGCCACTGGCCCTGGCATCCTTGGGGGCGACGAGGCGTTCGGCCAGGAGCTGTTCGCCGGGGACCAGGTCGACAGCGGCGACGGTTCCGCCCTTGCCGTCCAGTGAAGTAAGGGCGGTGGTGGCAACACCAGCGGCGGGGACGTCCTCGATCACGAGTGAGGCTGTCATGTCATTCACCAGTGTTCCGGCGGGGATCGCCTTTTGGACGACCAGCACTTTCTTGGGGTTGGTACTGGCCATCGCCCGTGCGTCGGCGCCGTTCGCGTAGACGATGATAAGAAGGGCTCCCACAAGCGCCAGGGCTACGGCGGCCGCGCCGGCGAGCATGCGAGATTTCACGTTGTTCTCCTGATGGGGTAGTGCTAGAGGCCGAGGCGGACGATGGTGGCGCCGTAGGGGTCAACGGGCCCGAGGGTGTAGCCGTCAGCGAGGGACACATAGGTCACGAACCTGCCGATCACGCCTCGGCAGTTCCCTGTGCACTGTGTCGCAGTGGTGACACCCGTTGCCGTTGACTTAGTGCTTTGGAACTCGTAGGGAAGGCCCGTACCACCGCTGAACCGCCAGCCCGTCACATCGAATGCAGCAAATGAAATGAGGCTGTAGATTGCGCCGTTGCCGGTGCCGGTAATCTGGTTGTAAACGGGGAGCAGAACGATAACTTTTCTTCCAGCCGTAATGTCGGCGCCCCACTTGTTCAGCGTGGCGTCGCAGTTACCTGGAGCATTGTTGCCCGGATCGCTGCCGCCTTCGCTGACCGCGAGGTCGATGGTGGCACCGCACTTACCCGTGTCTTGCTTCAACCATCCGTATCCTCCGGCGACCGCCGCGCCGGACGGGCCGTAGTTGCAGGAGGCGTTGGCATTTTGACCGTGATCCTGCAGGAGTTGAATGGCGCCGTCCACATAACCTTTGACTTGGCAGATGGAGAAGGCGAGGGGGAACGCGGTTGTTCCGGCCTTCGGGCTGCCCCAAACGGCGGACGACTTGGCCCCCACCTTCGCCGTCGGAACCCCCAGGACGTCCGCGAAAAAGAGCGAGACAGAGTCGGGAGGTGCGCCCTTTTCTGCCGCCGTCGTATTTACGACCACCTTCCGGTTTGTCGTTTCCAGGGCAATGGAGCGGACGTTGCTGCTGCCGTCCAGTGCATTCTGGTTGGCAAGAGTGGCGGCCAACGTCGATGTGGTGCATAGGGTATCTGAGGAGTCCCGGGCGCATTTCTGGGCGACACCTATGGCGGCAGCGTCTGCGCCATTCTGCAGTTGGGCGTGCTCCGAATACAGCACTCCTACGTCAACAGCAATGGCTGCAGAGCCCAGCAGGACCACCATAACGATGGCAACGATCACCGAAATGGCGCCGCGCTGGTTGCGTGACTTGCCGTCTTGCAGGACTAATTTCAGCCGCCGCACAGCATGACTCCTTTGCCCGTCATCGCGAACGGCCCGGCAATTCCGGTGATGGTGGAAAGTGTGTACTTGACGGTGACCGTCACTTGGGTGCCCGTGCTGCACGTGATGGGGCTCACAGTGACGGCTGATGAGGGAAGGGTTGAGCTTACCGATGCTGCAGCGTTTTGAACTGCAGTTGCGGCAGCGGTGGGGCTGTTGTTGATGGCCATGACACGCACGCCCTCCCGGGCCGCGTTGGTCAGGGTGATTTGGGCGTTGTAGGCCCGGCCGAACTCAATGGTCCCCAGCACAAGCATCAAGAGGAGGGGCAGCAGGATCGCGAATTCGACGGCGGCCGCGCCGCGTTCCGAATCACGTTTCACCTGCTGCTCCTCCTCTTGAATTGCTTGCTTCTGCCGAGCAGAGTGTCGCCGTTTCGATATGGGGTCCGGAACGGCGGGGGCGTGTTACTACGGGGTGGCGACGGCGGTCGCGCCACCAGTGGGGGAAACTTTTCCTGCCACGTTGTTGAAGAGTCCGGTGAGGTTGTTACCGAGCAGCGAGACGGCGACGATGATGACAACTGCGATGAGGGCGACCATGATGCCGTATTCGACGGCGGTTGCGCCCTTTTCGCTGTTGCGAAGGCGGATCATGAAGTTGGTGTAGAGAGAAAGCATTGTGTACTCCTGAGCGAGACGGATTGGCTGGCCCTGCACCAGCACTGAATCGAAGTTAGCAACGCTTGATTCGACATTGACCCGATCTTGCAGCATTCTGCGCAAAGGGGACTGCTGAAGGTTTGATTGACACTTTGCCTGTGAGGATTTGATCCTTGCGGGTGGAAGGATGTTCCTCATGCCCAAAGCCTTTCCCGAAGAGTTCCGCCGCGATGTCGTGGCGGTTGC